>NZ_JBTXLR010000001.1:0-453781 GCF_054871685.1 Myroides sp. LJL116 | reverse complement strand
CAGGATCAAACTCTTCATCGTATATTTTTTATATCTTAAATTAGATATATAAATCAAATCTTGCGATTTGCCTTACTCTTTGTTAAATTTTGCTGTCAATCCAATATGTCTATGAACGTGTCTTCAAATGTTTCGCTTATCTCTCAAAGCGGTTGCAAAAGTAATACTTTATTTTAAACTACCAAAGAAATTTCGAAAATTTTTATTTTTTAATTTCTTGCCAGCCCTTGTATTTCCTAAAGCGGACTGCAAAGATACCACCTTATTTTTTCATTATCCAAATTTATTTTTCTTAAAATTTCTTTAATGTTTTTAAAAGGTAACTTTACTTCTTTTTGTATAAGATCGTCTTGCTTAATGCGGGTGCAAAAGTAGAAACTTATTGTTTACTTCCAAACTTTATACATGCTTTTTTTTATTATTTTTCACACACAAACCACAAGTAGCTATAAACAAGCACTTTATGTGTTTGTTTTTTTTCAGCTTAACAACTAGATAATAAACACCCTATTGTAGTAAGAGAAAACAAAACCCCAGTAAAACGACCAAACACCATATCCAAGGTAAACCCTACAAGTATAAATAGTAAAAATATCCCCATAAAAGTCCGCTCCCCATGGAATCACCATGAACAACTTTTCTAAAAATACAGTTTGTTTTCTTCTTATATATATAGGTAGCTTTTCATTTAAAAATAAATAACTCTAAATTTGCCTAAAATACAAATATCATGAGAAAAATATTTTTAACTATAGCAGCAGTCTTTTCATTATATGGAT
Source organism: Myroides sp. LJL116 (assembly GCF_054871685.1). NCBI lineage: Bacteria > Pseudomonadati > Bacteroidota > Flavobacteriia > Flavobacteriales > Flavobacteriaceae > Myroides > Myroides sp. LJL116. The sequence goes on along the minus strand of NZ_JBTXLR010000001.1, from coordinate 453,002 downwards.
ATAGCCAATCTCTAGAAATTATTCCTCTTGGAGTATATGGAGGTTCGGACGAAAGCAACTTATCTGCTTACTTAATAGGAGTAGAACAAAGTAATGCCTACTTAAGCTTAGATGCCGGAACTATAAGAAGTGGTATAAATAAAGCCATAGCTTTAAATACCTTTAATGAAGATGCTCAACATGTACAGCAAAATTATATAAAAGGGTATTTTATAAGTCATGGCCACCTAGACCATCTAGCAGGATTAATTATCAACTCCCCTGAAGACTCTTCTAAACCTATATATGGTTTTAGCCCAGTTATAGAAGTGCTTACAAAAAATTATTTTACAAATGCAGCATGGGCCAATTTTGCAGATCAAGGTGAGGCTCCGATAATAGGAAAATACACCTACACAACTTTAGACCAAATGCAAGAGTTCCCTATTGCAAACACAACTATGACAGCTAAAGCTTATACGCTTAGTCATGTAAATCCTCAAACAAGTTCCGCTTTATTAATCAATAACGATAATAAGCAATATGTACTTTACTTTGGAGATACTGGGGCAGATCGCATAGAGAAAACAAATCACCTAGATATAATATGGAAAGATATTGCACCTTTAATAATAGAGGATAAACTAAAAAACATTTTAATAGAAGTATCCTTCCCTAATGAACAACCCGAAAATGCACTATACGGGCATTTAACCCCAAAATTGCTTCAAGAGGAATTAAATAACTTAGCCACTTATACCACTAAGGAGAAATTAAAAGGAATCAATATTATTGTTACCCATTTAAAACCTTCTCAAAATTCCATTGAAACAATCAAAAATCAACTATACAAAGACAATCCATTACATGTAAATTACATTTTCCCAATACAAGGAGAAAAAATATCTCTATAAAAATAAAAAAATGGGCGACTCTAAAATTGAGTCGCCCATTTTTTTATATCACCCTTTAAAGGAATTAAGTTCTATTGTTTCTTTGGAGCTATAAATTTTCCAAAAAAGAAAACCACTCCAAATGCTAGTGCTGAAGGAATAAGCCATGGTACATCATAAGAAGCTAAAGGAATAGCATTAACTACTTTATTAACCATAGTACTATACTCCCCATTGCCATACCCTAAGGCTACACTTCCACTAAAAGAGAATAACGACAAAATCGTTGTCATCAAAATGGCTGCCACAAAAGGTGCTTTTCTATATACTACTTTACCAAATACAACCATATATAGGATTAAAGTTAAAGTAATCGGATAGATTACTCCTAAGAAAGGTCCCGCGTACTCAATAATTTTATCTACACCCTCTACAGCTAATACCGCAGAAAACACACAAGTTAAAATTACAACCAGACGGTAACTAAGTCGACCTTTTGTTAAACTATGGAAGAAAGTACCCGTAGCACAAACAAGAGCAATAGCAGTAGTTAAACATGCTAAGGCGATACAAAGTGCTAAAACTAAAGTACCTGATTTCCCTAGTAATCCATTAGATATATGTAGTAATAACTCTGTTCTTTTTAAGCTTCCTGAATATTCATAACCTGATGTTACTCCTAAGTATACTAAACCTCCGTAAATAAAAAGCAAACAAAACATTGCGATAAACCCAGACAATAAAGCAACATTTGTCTTCTCACCCATTTTAACGTACCCCTTACTTTTTACAGCAGTAATGATAATACCGGCATAAATCACCGAGGCCAATACATCTAAAGTCTGGTACCCTTCTGTAAATCCTATTCTAAAGGCTTCTGGATTTTTCAAATCCGCCAACATAGCAGGATCAATTGGATTAGTAATACCAATAACAAGTAACCAAATTAGGATGACTAATAATAAAGGGGTTAAATATTTTCCAATAATATCTACCACTTTAGATGGTGATATACTCAAAAGAGCTGTTATACCAAAGAAAACTATTGAAGAAATAATAGCTCCCATTCCAGGATCTATCGAAGGAAAAACAGACAATACTCCGATTTCATAAGTAGTTGCTGCTGTTCTTGGAATTGCCACCAATGGACCAATACTCAAAATAATAGCCGTAGCTAAAATCCATCCTAGAGTACTATTGATACGCTTTCCTAAATCCGTAAAACTATCCCCAGAGAATAGTACAGCCAAAATACCAAGGAAAGGACCTAAAATAGCAGTTATAGAAAAACCAGCTACAGCGAAACTCCAGTCGCTACCAGTCATCAGTCCAATAATTGGAGGTAGTATTATATTACCAGCTCCGAAAAACATTGCAAATAATGCGAAACCTATTGTGGTTGCATCAGAATATCGTTTAAATCCCATCTAAATATTTAATTATTTCCCCTAGATAAACATGCAGTCTTATATACAGACAACTACAAGAGGTATTAATAAAGAAAAAAGTGTCTAAAACACACTTTTTGTACAAACAAGAGCACAATATAGGAAAATAATAAAAATATAAACTACACTTATCTTAGTTTTTTGTCTTTTTATTCTGACACATTACTAACAATTAATCAAGTTTTTTAACACTACTGCAATTTTATTACAAAAAGGCTATACCCCTGTTTAAAATAAACAAAACCCAAAAAACAAGGTTAAAAGAGCAGTTATTTTATCAATAAACTAGAATTAAAGGACATTAAGTTTAAATTATGTTTTTGAAAAGTCCCTAAAGAAACATTAACATAATTACATACTTGCAAATAAAACACCCATTTCACCCCAATAAACTCAAAAAATACTTTTTTCAACTAAGGCAAAAAAATCCTTTTTAGACCAATAAAACACAAGTGAAATCTATAAAATTTCGCCTAAAAAAAAGGAAACAGGAAACTAAAAAGTGATAAAATATTCCTGTGTAAAATAAACTTATCTTTCCTTTAGTTCTACTTACAATAAAGAACTGCCAATAATTGTCTTAAAGCAGTAGAATATTCAAAAGTTACAACTCACCTACTCCAAAACACTATTACAGATAATTCAGGTACTGATTTAAAGACAAAACTAAATCTTCCAGGTATAAAATACTTCTATTGGTAACGAAGAGCTTTCACAACGGTAATTTTAGTAATTAAATAGGAAGGAATTAATAAAACTAACATGGAAATAGTAATCACTCCTAAATTTAACAACAATACATGCCAAAAGCTTAGCAGTACAGGAGCTTGACTAACATAATAAGAAGCAGGGTCTAAAGTAATGATACCAAAATATTTCTGAATCCATAAAAGAGAAAGGCCAATTATGTTACCATAGAAAAGTCCCTTTATAATCAAATAAGAAGCATTGTATAGAAATATCTTTCGAATACTCCAATTATTAGCCCCTAAGGCCTTAAGGGTTCCAATCATTTGGGTTCTCTCTAAAATTAAAACAAGTAGAGCAACAATCATATTAATAGAGGCTACTATTACCATGATAACTATGATAACTAGAATATTAAAGTCAAACATATCAATCCAGCTAAATATATTGGCATATTTATCCATGACTGTCTTACTATCCACTATGGAAGGAAGCTCTAGATACACCTTGTCCCCTATAGTTTGTATTTGATCAAAATCATCAATTAATAACTCAAAGCCCCCAATTTGATTAGGCTTCCATCTATTTAATCGCTGGACATGACGCAAATCCCCTAAAACAACACTAGCATCAAATTGCTGTATACCTGAACTATATATACCAACAATTTCAAATTGTCTTACTAATGGCACTTTGTTACCCCATTCCTTCATAAAGTAGGTAGTAATTTTATCTCCTAACTTTAAATTTAAACGGTCAGCAATAAACTGAGATAACAATACCTCATTGCTCATTTGCATGGTTAGATTAGGTAATCTACCTTGTACAAGATATTCTTGCATGGGAGTAAAATCATAAATAGAGTCTACTCCTTTATATACTATGCCTTCAAAATAGTCAGCAGTACGTATTATCCCAGCAATACTGGCAAAAGGGGCAATATTCTTAATCCCCTCTATATTTTGAAAATCGTTATATTTACTGAGGTCTCTCTCTAAAGGAACTAAAGTGATATCACTTGCGTTGTTATCGTAATTAGTTACTACAATATGACCGCTAAAAGCAGAAATCTTCTCCCTGATCTTATATTTTAATCCAAGCCCTGTGGAAATTGAAATAAGCATCATAATAATTCCCAAAGCAATTGCTGTAATTGCAATTTTAATTATTGGAGCAGATATACTACTTTTATAGTTTTTAGTAGTAACAAGTCGTTTGGTTATAAAATATTCTAATTTCAAGGTATGGTAGTATCTAATTCAATGTTCAAAAATACAGTTTTATTTTTAGTCTTTACATTGCTTTTTAGCCTTAATGTAAAATCACAGCAAAATCCTTTCTCTTCAAGTGCGTCTCCAATGGAAACAATTGTTGTAGGAGCCCAACAAATAGATCTTTATGCAGATCTATTAAAAGGTAAGAAAGTAGCTATACTCACCAATCAAACTGGTGTTGTTAATCAAGAGGATAAGCAAATATCTACAGTGGATTTCTTATTAAACAACCAGGTGGAATTAATAAAAATTTTCGCCCCTGAACATGGTTTTAGAGGAACAGCCGATGCCGGAGAACATGTAAAAGACTCAAAAGACCCTATAACAGGATTACCGGTAATATCCTTATATGGAAGCAATAAAAAGCCAACCAAAGAACAACTTGACTCGGTTGAAGTAATGCTTTTTGATTTGCAAGACGTAGGTGCTAGGTTTTACACTTATATCAGTTCTTTACATTATTTAATGCAAGCCTGTGCGCAAAACAACATACCTGTAATAGTTTTAGACCGTCCAAATCCCAATATTCACATCATTGATGGTCCAACCCTAGAGATGAAAAACACAAGCTTTGTAGGAATGCACCCTATACCTACCATGCATGGTATGACAATGGGAGAATATGCCAAAATGATTAATGGACAAAATTGGATACAAACCGACACATCTTGTGACCTAACTGTTATTCCGTGTTTGAATTACACTAGAGGTACTAAATATTCGCTTCCCGTTGCCCCCTCTCCTAATTTACCTAATGATAAATCTATTGATTTATATGCTAGTTTATGCTTTTTTGAAGGAACCAATGTTTCTAGTGGAAGAGGAACAAACCTACAGTTCCAAATATATGGAAGTCCTTATTTAGAAAATATGCCTTTTAGTTTTACACCTGTTTCTAATCCAGGAGCAAAACATCCAATGAATCAAAATAAACTTTGTCATGGAGAAAACCTACAAGACACTGCCCCATTAGACCAATTAGAAATAAAATGGCTTATCAAAGCCTATCAAAACAGTAAGGCAAAAGACAAATTCTTCAACAACTTCTTTACCAAACTTGCAGGTACTACAGAGTTAGAACAGCAAATAAAACAAAATGTGAGCGAAAAGCAAATTAGAGCATCTTGGATTAAAGGTCTTGAGGATTTTAAAACATTACGTCAACCTTATTTGATTTATAACTAACATTGAAAATACCTAAAACTACCTATCTATCCCAAAAAGCATACTTAGTAATTGGTATTGTAATACTACTTATAACTATAGGCGCTTTATTTACCCTTAGCTATTCCATTACAAAGAATAGCCAGCAGAACTATGCCTATATAACAAAGAAAAACTTTACCAATAAGCTAAAGTCTTTAGAGATAGAATTTAAAAAAATTGATAATTATCTAAGCTCTTTAGATACCATAAGCTACTATGCACATAGAAAGGACTTATCGAAGAACTTTGAAATTATTAACCAAGTATACACACCTGGAGATTATATTTCTTTGAATTGGTATATCATAGTAGATAAAGACAATACCCCTGTACAATGGTATACTGCTACCGACCAAACCTATATCCCTCCTATGTACTTGGATCTAGTAAAAAACGATCCAACAAATAATTCTGCAGTTTTAGTACAACAAGATAACAAAGCACAGTGGTTACTTTACCGTCAAGTAAAGCTACCCGATCAATTAAGAATTTTCTATGGAATTACAGTAGATTTAAACAACCTACATACTTACCTAGCCGATGTAGATGCTACTAATGCCAATTATGCTTTTATTTTCACCAAGAATGGCTTGTGTATTTACCATCCTGACACTAATTTATTAGGAGCAAACTTATTTGAAAAAGGCATTATAGGCGAAAAAGACACCATTAATTCTCAACAAACTAATGAACTAGGGGTAAGAGAATCAGAATATCTTAAATTAGATATTATCCGATTTTTAGCGCCATTTAAAAGTGATAATCTTTCGGGATATATCATGGTTAACTTCCCAAAATTCAATGCAGATGACAACCTACAACCTATAAAGCAAAGCACTACTTTAATTTTCATAACAGCAGTTGCTATCATAGTTATACTGTTCTTTCTTTTTTTTCGTGCCAATAAAAGAGCGCAAACCCAAAAAGAATTACTAGCCGTAGCCTATGAAAAGGTAGATAAAGAAAAAGCACTAGCAGAATTACAGCAGTTAAAAAATCAGATCAACCCTCATTTTTTATTCAATTCGCTTAACTCCTTATACATGCTTATTAACATTGATGCTAATACAGCAACGGAATTCACTTTAAATTTAAGTAAGATTTATCGCTACCTTATCCATCCACCAAGTACTAATATTGTAAGTGTGGAGCAAGAACTAAATTTCATAAAACAGTATATTAATCTACAAAAGATTCGTTTTAACCAAGAGCTAAAAATCAATATAATTGAGGAGGAGTCTTACAAAAGTACGGACAAAATCCCTTTTCTGGCATTGCAAATCACCATAGAAAATGCTCTTAAGCACAATATCGCAACCCTTGACAATCCATTAGTTATACAAATTATACTGCAAAAAGATCAACTTTTAGTAACAAATAACTACCAACCTTTACACAATACTAAACACAGTGAAAACTTCGGGTTAAATTATCTTAAAACTATTTACGATTACTATAATGTTCCTAACTTTGCAGCCCAAATAAAAAGGGACGATTTTGTATGTGTATTACCATTTATTCAACAATAGAATAAAACCGTTCACTCCCATATTAAAGCCATTCACTCCCTAAAATTTTTTACTCTAAGGATACCGCCTTAGTTTTAGGGCCTATAATTATAACTTACTATTGGAATGAACCAAAAATCGGTTAAACTAACTATCAGTGCTTTACTGTTTTGTTTTAGCTTTTTAACAGCCTACCCAAGCTTAGCTAACAACAAAAAAGCAACCCCGAAAGCTGACAAAGAGCTTACCAAAGAAAAAGATTCTACAGATGCTAAAAAGAATAGCTATGCGGATCTTTTAAAGAAAGGTATTTACAAAAAAGGAATGTTCAACACTATCCAGGTAAAGACCGATATCTATTTTGAAATTCCCGATAGTTTATTAGATCGTCAATTTTTAATTGTAAATAAGCTTTCCCAAGTTCCTTTGGAGATTAATGATGCAGGAGCAAATAAAGGGATGAACTACGAGAATAAATTAATTACTTTTCACAAAGATACTCTTGCAAATAAAATTTGGGTAAAAACACAAAACCCACGTGTTTCTTCTCCAATAGATGATGCTATTACTGAATCAGTTAAAAACAACTTTATTGAATCAGTTTTAGAGGTTTTTGATATTGAAGCAAAAAATGCAGATTCTACTTCTACAGTAATTAAAGTAAATAAAGTTTTTGATGGAAATCAAAAAAGCTTTAATGACGTTTTAGCAGGATTAGGGTTACCTACTTCTATTAAAACTAACCTTTCTTATATTGAAGCTGTAAAAACCTTTGAAAAAAACCTTGTAGTAAAATCTCTATTAACTACAACTGTTAATGAAGGTACAGGAGATATGGCTGTCTCATTAGGTGTAACTACAAATATCGTTTTACTATCTAAAGAACCAATGAAGCCAAGAATAGCTGATAAACGCGTTGGATATTTTACAGAACAAAACTGGCTATTCACTGATGAGCAGCACAAAATGGAATCTAGAGAGTTTATCACAAAATGGAATCTAGAGCCTAAAGAGCAAGACATTGAAAGATACTTAAAAGGAGAATTAGTAGAACCTAAAAATCCTATCGTATATTATATCGATCCAGCTACTCCACCACAATGGAGACAAAAGATCAAAGATGGAGTAACCGATTGGCAAATTGCTTTTGAACAAGCAGGGTTCAAAAACGCTATTATTGCTAAAGAGCCAACAGAACAAGATGTAGATTTCGACATTGATGATGTACGCTACTCGGTAATTACCTATGCTGCTTCTCCAAAGTCTAACGCTATGGGACCTTCAGTTATGGACCCAAGAAGTGGAGAAATTATCGAAGCTGATATTATTTGGTGGCATAATGTAATGACTTCTGTTCATGCTTGGATGAGAGTTCAAACAGGACCTATTGATCCAAAAGCAAGAGCAAACAAATTCTCTGATGACCACATGGGAGAAGCTATTCGCTTTATTTCTTCGCATGAAGTAGGACACACCTTTGGATTAAAACACAACATGGGATCTTCCTTTGCATTCCCAGTAGACTCTCTTCGTTCTAAAACATTTACAGACAAAATGGGAGGAACTGCTCCTTCTATTATGGATTATGCTAGATATAATTATGTAGCACAACCAGGGGATGGTGTTACTGCAATAACTCCAAAAATTGGTTTATACGATAAATATGCTATCGAATGGGGATACCGTTGGTACCCAGATAGCCAAACAGAGAAAGAGGCCCTTAAAAAAATGATTGAAGATCATCAAGATGATCCAATTTATTTCTATGGGGAGCAACAAAGCTACTTAAACACTATTGACCCAAGAAGTCAAAGTGAAGACCTTGGAGATGATGCAATGAAAGCTAGTACATATGGTTTGAAAAACTTACAAATCGTAGTAGAAAACATTCTTCCTTGGACCTATGAACAAGGAAAAGATTATACAGAGGCTGGAAAATTACTTATGGCAAGTATTGGACAATGGCAAACTTACAACCAACATGTTTTAAATAATATCGGTGGAGTTTACTTTGACCATGCTACTTATGGAAATAATAAAAATACTTATACACCAGTTCCATATGACATCCAAAAAAGAGCAGTAGAATATATAAGTGAAAACGTATTGACAATCCCAACATGGTTGTTTTTCAACCCAGAGATTATCGACAAAACCTATGGTTTAAAATCTTCTCCTGTTGGTCCGTTTGAATACTCTCCATATGCTTTAGCTAGAGAGTTACAATACACAGCTATTTACTACATCTTAAGTGATCAAAGATTACTTCGCTTACTTGAGAACCAAGTAAAGCAAGAGCAAAATAAACAAGAGCTAAACTTTACGATTACTGACTTATTTGAAATGCTTAACCAGGCAATCTTCGAGAAGACAAATAAAAATAAGTCCTTAACTATCTTAGAGCGTATGACACAGAAAAACTATGTAGACGCTTTAATTATAGATGTAAATAAGCTATTTGAAAAAACAAATAAAAAGGGATTACACGTAGAGACTAACCTAGGTTTCCCAACTATGTGTAATGCATTGCAAGAGGATAAAGCTATACGCAATATCAACTATGCAGTAATGAAAAGAGTATCAGAGGTAACAACTTATAAAAAAGGAGAGTTACTAAAGATTAAACAAACTCTTACAAAAAAGAAGAACATTAAAGATCCAGCTACAAAGGCACATTATGCTGACTTAATCAATAGAATTGACCAAGCATTGGATCTATAATAAATAAAACTAACTCACATTTTTATTAACTATCATGAAGAAATTTTTTCTTTTATTTACTCTGTTAATTTGTAGTGTTGCCTTTGCACAGCAACCTAGAATAATTACAGGTATTGTTCTTGATTCCGCAGACAAACTAGGCCTACCAGGTGCATCGGTAATTGTAGAAACCCAAAGTGTTTCCAATGAAACCACTCACCAAGGAATCATAGAAAGTACCTCTATAGGTACAATCACAAATTACGATGGAGACTTCTCTTTAGAGGTTCCTGCCAATGCAAAAGCATTGCGCGTTAGCTTTATGGGCTACGAATCTAAATTAGTGCAATTAGGTTCAGCTACTCACTATACTATTGTGTTGGGATACGATGACAATATGATGGATGAAGTAGTTATTACAGGTTACCAAACCATTGAAAAAAGAAAGTTAACTAGTGCTGTAGCACAAATTGGAATGGATGCTATTGACCAATACGGAGTAGCAACTGTAGATAATATGTTACAAGGACAAGTAGCTGGTATGGCTGTATTAAATCAAACAGGAGCTCCTGGAGCACCTGCAAAAATTAGAATACGTGGTACTGCTTCTTTAAATGGTCCTCAGGACCCGCTTTGGGTTGTAGATGGTATGCCATTAGAGGGGAATGATGTTCCAAACTTTAATGACAAAGATAATATTGACCAATTACAAAACTATTCTATCGCTGGATTAAACCCAGATGATATTCAAGACATCACTATCTTAAAGGATGCTTCTGCTACAGCTATTTATGGTGCAAGAGCAGCTAATGGTGTAATTTTAGTTACTACTAAAAGAGGAAAAAAAGGGCAAATGCGCGTTAACTTTACCGCAAATACCTTTATTAATGAAAGACCTGATTTCAATAAATTAAATTTAATGAACGCTTCTGAAAAAGTGGACTTTGAATTAATGTTGGCATCGCGTTCTGATATCAATCATTTACGTACAGGACAAGGAGAAATCAGTAGAATATTAAATCAAACTGGAGAATTACAAAGTTTTAGAAATAACGGATTAGCAGGTTTATCTACTTCTACTTTAGATAGAATTAACCAGCTAAGAGACATCAATACACAGTGGGATAAATTACTATACCGCTCAACAGTTAACCAACAATATGGAGTTAATATCTCTGGAGGTACAGATCAATCGGATTACTACTTCTCTTTGGGATATTTTGATGAGCAAGGTGCTACTATCGGTACTGGTTTTGAGCGTTACAACTTAACATTTAAAAACAACTACCAATTAACAGACAAACTAGAGTTCGGAGCTGCGATTTTTGCGTCTCAGAGCAATAGATCTAGCTTTATCTCGGATATAGATGCTAATGTTAACCCTGCAAACTATTCAAGAAACGTAAATCCATATTTACAACCTTTTGATGCAAATGGTGGATATGTTTACGATCCAGATATCTTAGGTTCGGAGGATTACTATATTCCTTTTAACTTTTTAGAGGAGAGAAACAATTCTAAGTATAAATTGACTAACAAATCTATCAAAGCAGTATTTGACCTTAATTATCAAATTATTGATGATTTAAAACTTACTACTCAATTAGGTTTACAATTAGACGATAGCAATACAGAAAAGTATCAATCTCAAGATACCTATGGTACAAGAAAGTTCCGTCAAGGTACTAGATACTATGACAGTGCTAGTAAAGAAATGAAATACTTCTTGCCAGATGGTGGAATTATTGAAAACTTGTCCGATGATTTCTTCCAATATAACTGGAAGACAATGTTAAACTACAACACTGTATTTAACGACGTACATGAGCTAGATGTAATGGCTGGTATGGAAATTAGAAAAGAGGACCGTACTCAAATTAAAACCAAAGGTTTTGGATATGATGCCAATACTCTTACTTCTAAGCCAATTATCTTCCCAATAGGGACAGATTTTGCTACAGAAAAAAAATATGAAACCTATAAAAAAGGTAGAATTGAGAATGCTTATGCTTCTTTCTTTGGTACTGCTTCCTATACTTACGACAGACGATATACTGTATTTGGAAGTGTTAGATATGACGGTTCTAACCTTTTTGGAGTAGATCCTAAATATAGATATGTTCCACTATGGGCTATCTCAGGTTCTTGGTTAGTAAGTAATGAGAAATTCATGCAAAACCAAGATATTATTTCTAATCTACGCTTAAGAGCTTCTTATGGTTTACAAGGAAATATTGACCGTACTACTTCTCCATTCTTAATTGGAGAATATAAAATGTCTACTATTTTACCTGGATATCCTGAAGGAAGTATTGCAGTAAACAATGCGCCAAACGGAACACTTCGTTGGGAGAAAACAACCAATACTAACTTTGGTTTTGACCTTGGAGCATTTAACAACAGAGTATCTGTCGCTTTTGATATTTACAACAGAAAGAGTACAGATTTAATTGGACTTAAAGCTCTTCCATTAGAAACAGGATTTGAGTTTACTAATATGAACTGGGCTCAAGTTACAAACAAAGGTTTTGAGGTTTCTTTAAGTACAAGAAATATCGCTAACCAAGACTTTAACTGGACAACTACTATCAACTTTGCTAAAAACGTAAGTAGAGTAGATAGAATCCAAGTTGGAGATAACGATTACTACCCATCTAGAGAAGGAAGACCGGTTAACTCTGTTTTTGTTATTAAAACAGCTGGTTTAGATGACAATGGTAATTTACTATTCTGGAAAGGAGACCAAAAAGTAAGTGGTGTTGAGCTTTTCAAATTAAAAGATGCCTGGGCAGATTTCTTACCAGGGTATATGGTTACATCGGAATTAACTCCTGAAGAATATAGAGATCTATTTACTTACAAAGGAGATAATGATCCAAAGTTCACTGGAGGGATTATTAATAATTTCAGATATAAGAACTTTGATTTAACTATCTCAGCAGCCTTTAACTTGAAGCAAACAATTTTACGTCAGCCAAGTTATGAAAGTGCTTTTGTTGATCCAGGAAGAAATTACACAAAAGATGTACTTAATATCTGGAGCCCACAAAATCCAAATGGAACATTACCAGGTATAACTGGAGATGATGCCTTTGACGGAACAGACAACTATATGCTTACTAAATTCTTCGGAGGTTTAGATAATGGTAATGCTTATAAATACTTAGATATTTGGGCAAAAGAAATTAGCTACCTTAGAATTAGTAGTATTCGTTTAGGTTATAATTTCCCACAAGCTATGCTAGATAAAGTAAGAATTAGCAATGCGCGTGTTAACATTGAGGCTAGAAACCTTTTTGTATTCGGTAGTAACTATAATGGGTATTTTGACCCAGAAACTTACGGTAATATTTACGCTCAACCGATCCAAAAGTCAGTATCTATTGGATTAAATGTAACTTTTTAGAAAGCTAGAACAATGAAAAAAATATATAAAATGCTTTGTGCACTATCTATTGTCTTTACCACAGCTAGCTGTGATAAATTCCTAGATATTCAACCACAAGGTCAAGTAATCCCAAAGTCAGTAAAAGAGTATAGAGAGTTTTTTCTTACCGCTTATGAGACCTATCCACAACATAAGTCCTTATCTTCGATAAGAACCGATGAAGTATTCTTATTAACTGGAGAGGAGGAATCTTTCTTTACCATTAGAGATATTTATATCTATAAAGACCAAGCTCAAGATAGATTAACAAGTGATTTTCCATATGAGGCTTTTTACAAGGCTATCTTCCACTCTAACTCTATTATTTTAAATGGAGTTAATACTATGGAAGAAGGCGTGGAAAAACAACAACTTCTAGGAGAGGCCTATGGTATGAAAGCAATGGTGTACTTTGACTTAGTTAACCTTTATGCAAAACCTTATACCACTCAAGCGCAAGCCTCTTTAGATAGAGGTATCGTAATAGAGGACGAAGTGCAAATTGAAAAGAAAAAGGCTCCTTCTTCTGTGGAAAAAGTATATGAAGAAATTCATAAAAACATTGATAAAGCCTTAGAACATTTACAAATAGATGCGCACCAAACTGGAAAGAATTACCGCTTTTCTAAAATGAGTGTTTTAGCGTTACAAGCAAGAGTATACTTATACCAAAAAAGGTATGACAAAGCCTTAGAAAGCGCTAATAAGGTATTAGAGTACAGAAGTGAGTTACAAGACTTAAATAGCGACCTAACTTCTTTAGCAGATTTTACATCTGTGGAGTCTATTCAAGCTTTAGAGTTAACTTTAAATGGTGGACTACGAGCTTCTATTCTTGTATCACCAGATCTTATCCAAAGTTTTGACCAAGAGAATGATTTGCGTTTTGCAATGTCTTTTGTAAAAAGATGGGATAACAATTATATCGTTGACAAAGTTGGAACAGCTCAAAACAAAGTTAGCTTTAGAACTTCAGAAATGTATATGATTAAAGCCGAAGCTCTTCTTGAGCTAGAGCAATTAGACCAAGCCAAGCAGACTCTAGAGCAACTTTTAGTTAATCGTTATACTCCACAGGGATTTGCTAAAGAGCAAGCTAAAATCAGCTCAATGAATGCAGTTTCTTTTAAAAAGTATTTATTAGATGAGCGTTTTAGAGAATTTGCCTTTGAAGGACATAGATGGTTTGATTTGCGTAGAGCTAATCAAAAACAAATCGAACACAAATTAGGAAGTGAAAGTTATTTCTTATTTGAAAACGACATAAGATATACCTTAGATTTCCCTAAGAAAGCAAAACAAAACAACCCATATTTATAGCCAAAATTAGATTCCCTAATTAACCCCCTTAAAAAAACTACTCCTAGCCAGAGTAGTTTTTTTTTGGCTTTTTTCTACCCTAAGTAGAAAATGGTTACTTTTACACAAAATAAATGTATTAGACCAATGAAAATAGCCCTTATTGAAGATGAAAGCCTAGCAAGTGCTTACTTAAAAACACTTCTTCACAGGCAAACTATTTTACCCATTGATTCCATTACCATATTGCCTAGTGTAAAGGAATCCATTGCTTATCTAAGTGAACAAACGGTAGATTTATTATTTATGGATATCCATCTTGGAGATGGTAAAAGTTTAGAGATTTTTGAATCTGTAGACATAAGTTGCCCTATCATCTTTGTAACGGCATATGACTCCTATGCTATTCAAGTTTTCAAACAATTTACCATTGATTATATCCTAAAACCCTTTAGCGAGCAAGAGCTTTTAGATGCCTTAAATAAATTCAAAAGCATTACACAAAGTTTCCAACACAATAATACCTTAGAGGCTCTATCAAGCCTAGATAAAGACCAGCAAGAAAGTTATAAAACCAGATTTCTAGTTCACTTAGGACATAAATTGAAATCAATTGAAGCTGCAGAGATTGCCTATTTTTTTGCTCAAGGTAAACATCTTTTCATTACTACTTTGGATAATAAAACGTATATCTATAATGATACAATCAAGGGAGTAATAGGTAAATTAAACGAAGGTGATTTTTTTAAAATAAATAGAAAATATATTATCCAAAGAAAGTCTATCTTAGAAATAATTAGGCATTCTTCGCAAAAAGTAGAGCTCATTTTACAACCTAATATACAGGAGAACGAAAGCATATTGGTAAGTAAAAACTTAATAAATAATTTTAAAGAATGGCTAGAATAATTCAATAAAATTTAGTACATTTTATCCACTCTTTCTCTCAAAAAGCTTTATATTTGAGACTAAGACAATCAAAAACGAATAATTATGAGCATACAAGACCGCATATTGGCATTTGTGGATAGAATTCTAGACCTATTTAACATAATTAAAGGATATTTATCTAATGCCGTGGCATTTTTTGAAAAGTTGAAAAATGCAATCTTAGAATTAGTTTCCTATATGGGAGAAAGAATAGAAGATATTACAGAGGAAGATCTTCAAGTATTAGAAGAAGAACACTTCTTTATCTAATACTTGAAAAACGTCTATTATTTTAAAATAATCTTCTTTTTCATCTGCTCCACCACAGCAAAAGCTGCTGGACAAATACTAACATTTTTAAGTGTTAGATCAGTGATTTGATTGAATTTCTTGCGATCTGTATGTGGATATTCCCTACATGCTTTTGGTCGTACATCATAGATCATACAATAGTTCTGTGCATCTAAAAAGGTGCAAGGTACACTTTGTAATACGAAATCATTATCCTCATCAATTCTCAAATACTTTTGAGTAAATTGGTGAGGTTTCATTTTTAAATACTTAGCTATTCGCTCAATATCCGCATTTGTAAATAATGGACCAGTTGTTTTACAGCAATTGGCGCACTTCAAACAATCTGTATTGTCAAATACTTTCTGGTGAATCTCCTGCATTTGATAATCTAAATCCTTTGGCGGCTTCTTTTTTAGCTTATCTAAATACTTTTTATTCTCGTTATGCTTATCTTTGGCATTTCTACCAAGGTCCTTAAGTATTTTATCCATCTAAATTTATTTGGATGCAAATTTACCAAAACCCGAATTAAAATTGCAATAAAATTTTACCCCATGAAAGATCTTTTAGGTCAGGCTATCTTAGACTACCAAACCAACAATAATCCGCAGGACATTTTCACCTCTACAGACATTTCAGAGGAAGAAGTAATGGAAATAGCTTATTTGTTTAGAACCTATAAGCAAATGCCTAAAATAGAGCAGCTCGCTTTAGATATGGCTAAAGGCAAAATACTTGATGTAGGTTGTGGCGCAGGTGCGCATAGCTTGTACTTACAAAAAAAAGGCCTAGAGGTCTACCCTATTGATATCTCTAGCCAAAGTATTGAAGCTTGTAAACTACAAGGCATAAGCAATGCACAGTGTATAGATCTACTTGAGGTAAAGGACCAAAAATTTGATACTATTCTACTTTTAATGAATGGTACAGGAATTTTTGGTTATTTAAAGAACATTAGCCAATACTTAAGCCATTTAAAGTCCTTATTACAGCCTAACGGGCAAATACTAATAGATAGTTGTGACTTGATCTATATGTTCGATAAACAGCCTGATGGTAGTGTTTGGATACCTATGCAAGACAAGGATTATTATGGAGAATTAAGTTTTACTCTTCGTTATAAAAATCAAATTAGCCCATCTTTTCCATGGCTATATTTAGATTATAATACTTTATCTAATGCTGCATTTGGCAACGGATTAAAGTGCGAATTAATCTACCAAGGAGATTCGGACGACTACCTAGCAAGATTGACCTTGTAATTAGTAAGCCAACGAGATATTCTATATAAAAAGAAAAGCCTTCAAATTAATTTGAAGGCTTTTCTTTTTATATCTACTTACAATAAGCATTAAGGAATATCTAAATACTTATGGGTTTGTACAGAAATTTTCCATTTTGGATTATTCTTTACATATTCTATTACTAGTGGCCCCATTTCATGTCTCTTACTCCATTCTACTTGTAAAAGTAAAAGTGCATCAGGATTTACTTTACTTGCTTGTTGCTCGGCAAAAATAAAATCATGGTTATTATAAACAATTATTTTTAGTTCATTGGCCGCATCGTATACACTCTGGGTTGGTAATTTAGCTTTCTTAGGGGAAAGACATATCCAATCAAAATCTCCACTTAATTCATAAGCTCCTGAGGTTTCAATATTTGTCTGCATTCCTTTTGCTTTAAGCTCTTTGGTAAGATAATCTAAGTTATACATCAAAGGCTCTCCTCCAGTAATTACAGCTAGTTTAGCTTGTTTACTTGCACTAGCAACTATTGTATCTACTTTGGTTAAAGGATGAAGCTCTGCATCCCAGCTTTCTTTAACGTCACACCAGTGACAACCAACATCGCACCCACCTAGACGAATAAAATAGGCTGCATGCCCACTATAATATCCCTCTCCTTGAATGGTGTAAAACTCCTCCATTAATGGGAGAACCTCCCCTTTTTCTAATTCGGTATTTACCTGTTGTTTTAGCATTGTACTTGTTTGTAAAAGTTGCAAAGATACGCTTTATTCCAACTCAAAAGTTTTAATAAAATCAAAAAAAACTTTCCCTATAAACAGCACATTACCCTTCGCTTATACGCTTTTACATACCATCTAAAGCATGTATTGTTTTCAAGGCATATTCATTGGTGTTATCTAATCCTAAAGTCATATTAAACGACTCTATCGCTTTTTGTTTTTGATCGCTATTAGCATAATAGCTACCTAACCAATTATAAGCTTCAATTAAACGAGCAGTATCGGTTTTATCTGGTAATTGCTCTGACTTTCTAAATTGATTTACATAATTATCATATGCCTCAAATACCAGTTGGTAATTAGCAGGATCTTCACTTATTAATCGATTTGCTCTAGCTTTATAAAAATTAGCCTCCCCGATAGAAGGATTACTTTGTAAACAAGCATCGAAATACTTGGTGGCCTGAGCTACATAATTTGTTTGGTCTTGCTCACCTTGGTCAGCTAAAGAATAATAACACAAACCGATATAATATAAATCGATTGCATAATTACTTCCAGTTTTATCCGTTGTAGCAATCTTAAATACTTCTATAGCTTTTTGGTACTCTTTAGATCTAAATAAACTAACACCTAGAGTGTTAAACTCTGAGCTAGTATTTTTATCCAGTGAAATAGCTTTATTTAAATACTCATAGGCTTTTTGCTGGTTTTGCTCTCCATTAGAAGTATCCAATAAATAACTACTACCTAAAGTAAAATATACCTCTGGGGAAGCCCCTTGGCTTTGTCCTAGATTCTTTTGTAAAAAACTTATTGCCTTAGAATAATCCCCTGCTTTATAGTAAGACTGCCCTATAAAAGCTGTCCAGTTAGCATCGCCAGATTCCTTAGAGGCTAGCTGATCCAAAAGAACAATAGCTTTGCTAGGAGTAGAAGTATCTAATAAAAACGTTACGTAATCCTGCGTTGCAGAAATATCTGATGGGTTCTTAGTGCTATATTCTTGATAAGCTTTAGCTGCTTTTGCTTGCAAAGCGCTACTTTGTCCCTTGTCCTTTAAAGACCAGTGATAGTAAGTATCTCCTAAAGCTTTATAGGCAGGTAAAAAACTAGGATCACTTTGGATAAGCTGTTCTAATTGGCTACTTGCTTGGCTATAACTACCAGATTTTTGTAGAATAAGACTCAAAGCTAACTTCGCAGCATTATTCTCAGGGTTAGTGGCAACAGCATGTCTGAAATTATCATAAGCTGGCTGAACCTCCCCTTTACCTAAAAGCCCTTGTCCTAAAACATGAAATGCATTAGAATTTTGCACATCATCTTGCAAGACTTCATTAGCAATACTAATAGCCATATCGTAGTTTGGGTTCTCTCCCGTTAAATAACCTTGAGCAACGAGTAATTTTTGATCGTAATCTTTTCTCTTGATTTTACTTTGAGCTTTTGCAAAATTCAATATAGCACCTTGCGCATCTTTATTCAATAAATCAATTTGTCCGAGTCCAATATAATTTAAAGACCCATTGTCTTTTAGTTCTAATCCTTCTTTAAAGATAGTTTTAGCAGAATCTACCTGGTTTTGTTTTAAATAAAGATCGCCTAAATAATAATAATTAATACCCGAAGTAGGGTTTTGCTTAATTAACTCTTCTAACATGCTTTTAGCCTGTTGCAATTGACCATTATCCATAGCTTTTAAAGCTTGTGGTAAGTCTTGCGCCGTCAAAGTAGACATACTTGATAGTAAAGCAAGTATACCTACACTTAATAATCTTTTATTTTTCAACATATATGGTAGATATTTAATGGTTACAATGATTGTCTTACCACAAGTTCACGAGTTGGCGTTTTAAAGGGTACTAAACCGGATTTTAAAACAACTCTTTGACCTTTGTATCCTGCAACATAAGATGCAAAACCTAAGCCCAAACCATTCTTCCCTTGTAGGTCGATGATATATAAATCTCTAGTTAAAGGATAATCTTTGGTAGCAATATTATTCTGAGTAGCTTTATAGTACTTTCCATCGTTAGGATTCTTAACTCCTAAAACCTTTACATTTTTCAATTGTTTGTCGATATCTTCACTTGGTTGGGTTAACCAATTTAATCCAATAACTCCTATAGCGTTAGGCGTTTTATTAACATAGTCAATTACCTCCTGGGTATTGGCTAAAAAGTAGGCATAATCTTTAGGGAAATCTTCGCTATTGGTTTGTTGGCGGAAAAAACTCGATACAGCGGAATTATAGCTATCAAAAACCAATATTGGATCTTTGTCTATTTCTTGACTAAGTTGCACCCCTTGATCTAAAGAAGAACCCTTTCTTTGTAAATTTTTAATGATTTTCTGGTAATCCACAATAGAATCTTGGAAAGATTTATTAGCTACAAACACTATAGCGTCGCTTGCAAAATGAGTCTGCTTAGGAACTACACGTCCTTCTAAAAGCGCCATTTCCTGCTCATTCAAAGTTCTAGGCAAAACAGCAATACGAATGGAGTCATTCAATAATAAATGTAAAGCTTGCGCTTGAGAAGTTTGCACTAAATCAATCTTAGCTCTATTGTACTCATGTTCAAATAATATAGTGACATCTTCCACTATTGGGAAAATACTTTCTTCTACTAATATGCTAGTTTGTCCACTGACTGGAGTTTCTGCTATTTGACTAAAATCCAACTCTTCTGAAGGTACTACTACTTGTTGTTTATAGTCTTTACATTGGCTAAAAAAAAGCCCTATACATAGGCTTAGGCAAAGAACAAACGTCCTTCTTTGTATACTTTTATTCATTTCTAGTGTTTTTAAAACCAAAAATTGGTTTTTTCTTGCATTTAATAATCATAAAGATAAGCAATAAAATAAATCTTTTCTTAGTGTAAATATGTTTTTAACGCATTTACAAAGAAGACTAATCAAAAAAAGCTTCTCTTTTATTAAAGAGAAGCTTTTAAAAGTGCTTTATTGCTTTTTTACTTATTCCATAATCGATAGAATCTAAATACCCCATAGATGATTAATACTCCTCCAAAAAGAGCTCTAGAAGTATAATCAAGGGTTAAAGGCATATCCTTCCAAAGAATAAACATGCATCCTAAACCTAGATAAAGTACGAAAAAGAATAATCCGAAAACAAACAGAAATCGCTGTAAAGGCGATTTCTGTTTAAATTTATTGTTCAACATACTAATAAATTATTGTACGCGAATTGTAATTGGTAAGGTAAAACGAGAACGTACGTTTCTACCGTTTTGTTGAGCAGCAGACCACTTCGGCATTGCATTTAATACACGAATAGCCTCTTTACCAACTCCATATCCAGGGTCACGAAGAACCTTGATATCTGTTAATGAACCATCCACCTCAACAATAAACTGAACAATTACACGAATTTGTTTAGTTCCTGAATCGATATCTGGAGTTCTAAATCTACTAATGAAAAGCTTGTTAAACGCTCCCATCCCTCCTGGGTATTGAGCAGTTTGTTGTACAGCATCAAAAATTTGATTTACATCTACCTCTGGTACATCATCTTTGTTTGCATCTCCTGTTGCATCTCCAGTTTTAATTTCTCCTTGCTCTTTATCTCCTTCAGCATCTTTTGCTCCTGGATCTACGTCACCTTCGAATTCTTCCTGTTTTGCAATTTCTTCGACTACTTCTTCTTTCTTAGTAACCTCAGGTTCTGTAAACTTTTTCTGGTCGTTCACACTCTTTACCTCTGGTGGAGGTGGTGGAGGTAATTCTTCCTCTATTGGAGGAGGAGGTAATTCCTCTATTGGTGGTGGTAAGTTGATGTCTTTTATTTCTAAAACCTCATCATAAACCTTCACCTTTTTAACTCCAAAAGTACCTTTTGCAATATCAATTAACATTGGAGAAGCTAGCAATATACCAAATACTGCCATACCTGCCAATAACGATAAAGTAGTCACTTTTGGGTCTTTAGATCGCAATTCATAAGCTCCGTAAGATTTGTTACGACCTTCGAAGACAATATCAATCCAATCTTTTTTAAAGATATTTAATTTTGACATAATTTCTTGTTTTTCCGTTAGGACGTTAACTATTTCTGTTCACCTAAGAATTCTAAATCTGCATCGGTAATATCCACAATTGCGTAAGACTTAACTCCAGTAATTGCCATTTCATCTAAAATGTCAATTAAGTTACGGTAGTTAGCGTTTTCACTAGCGCGGATAATAACGATTAAACCTTTTTCAGGATCTTGTGAATAAGCAATTGCTTGCTTTTCTTTACCTAGTAATACTTGACGTATACCAGCTTTTCCATAAGATGTATCGTTTGGTCCTTCGATTGGTTCATGAGGCATACCCATGTACCATATAATTTTATTATCAGCCCCAAGTAGGATCGTTAATGTACGATTCTCATCTACTTTGGTTTTATCGTCTTCTTTAGTAGCATCCGCTTTATCTGGCATTGCTAAGTTCATAGACTGGGGCTTATTCATAGATGTGGTAAGCATAAAGAAGGTAATCAATAAGAATGCTAAGTCCACCATTGCTGTTAAGTCAACACCAGCGTTCTGCTTCTTACTTCTTACTTTTGTGTCTTTACCCTTAGACCCACCAGTATTTAATTCAGCCATTTACAGTTTTTTTAATGATTAAAAATCCTCATTTCTAAGTCCAGTAACTAAGAAGAATTTATTAACTCTTTGCTCTTGAAGAATGTCCATCACATTTTTAACATGTGGGAAAGATTCGTCAGCATCTCCTTTAATAGCGATGTTTAGAACAAGGTTGTTTTTATTCTTAGCAGCCACACGTGCACTTCTAACCCAATCCTTTAATTGATTATTTAAAGAATCAGTAGGAACACCTATTTGATCGGCAGACGTTTTATTTCTAACATCTGCTGGCAGGTTTAAGAAACTTTTTAGTTCGTTCATTGGTACTCCAAATCCCTCTAAATAAGAAAAAGCTTCTTTCTCTTTATCATTAAATTCTATACCGTAAATAGTACCCATTTCTTCCAGGGTTGCAATACGATCTTCTCTTCCTAAAACTCCAAAGAAAACCTTATCATCACCTAAAGTTATTGTTGCTAAATTACTCTCAGGTAATTTAGTTTGAACAGTTGAACTAGGTGTATCAACAGGTAATGGCTCCGGAAGTTTCGCTGTAGAAGTTAATACGAAGAAGGTAAGTAGTAAGAATGACACGTCACACATCGCGGTCATATCCACTCCCATACTCTTCTTTTTCATTTTACCTTTTGCCATTGATAGTTTAAATTAATCCAATATTTATCTTAAAGCAGATAAATAATTGGATATTAATATATTATTCTTTGTTCGAAATTATTTTACTAAACCTTTGAATCTTCTGTAAGATTGAGTAATAGCAAAACCAGCCTCGTCAATAGAATAAGTTAATCTATCAATTTTAGTAGTGAATGAGTTATACATAACAATAGCTAATGTAGAAGTACCAATACCTGTAGCAGTACAAATTAACGCCTCAGAAATACCAGTTGCTAATGCAGCTGAATCTGGAGTACCTGATGTAGCTAAAGCCGAGAACGCTTTAATCATCCCTGTTACTGTTCCTAATAACCCCACTAATGTACCAATTGATACTAATGTTGCTAAAACGATCATATTTCTTTCTAACATTGGCATCTCTAATGTAGTTGCCTCTTCGATTTCTTTTTGAATTGCTTCAGTAGCTTCCTCACTTGAGAAACCTTCTTTCTTCATTTCTTCGTACTTGATTAAACCAGCTTTAATCACGTTTGCTACTGAACCTTGTTGTGCATCACAAGCTTCCATTGCTTCTTTAATTCTTCCTTGGTTGATATCTTGTTGAACACTTGCAACAAATTTTCCAATGTTTCCTTTTCCTGCAGCTTTAGAGATTACGAAAAATCTTTCGATAGAGAAAACCACTGTCATTGTCATTAATCCAATTAATAAAGCAACAACTGGACCTCCTTTATAAAATAAACCTAAGATATTTCCTGGAAGTGGGTGTCCTTCTGGGTCACCATTTTCGAAGTTAGATGGACTACCCATTACATAGTTCCAAATAAGTGCTCCAAAAACCACACAAAAAACTACTGCTAATGATGCAATTACTCTACTTGCTCCTGAGCCAGAACTTTTTTTCTCAACTAATTCGTTTGATACGTTTGTCATCTTTTTAAAATTTAATTCTTTTTTTCAATTATTACTTATTTTTCTTTTTTTCTCACTTACAACTGATGAGAGTCGCAAATTTATGTTTTTACACGAAATAAAAAAATTAAAAACAATATTTTTAATTTTTATCACCCTCATGTAGTTTTATTCTTTTTGCCTTGCTTAAGATTCTAAATAAAATGTTAAGCATGGGTAAAGATAACAAGTCTATTTCAAATATACCACTATCTTTTTTACACTACTTTCAATTTTAACATTTACAGCCTATACAAAAAACAATATTTCAGCAATGATACCCATTTTTTATCAAAAATGAACTTTAATAGTATTTTATGTTTTTTATATCAACTATTGTATTCACTGCTTTTGCAAGCTGTAGGCTAAATGGCCTTATTGTTGAAAAATGATTCCGCAAATTGAGGTTTATTTTTAAGATAAAAAAATATTTTTTCATCCCTTTTTACTATATTTTAAAATCCTTTGAAACCCCATTAAGGCTTTTAACTCAATCCTTTGGAAATTCCTTACTTATGCTATTTACTTGAAAATTCGAAATTTTTCCGATGCAAAAACATTTTTACCAAAATATATTAATAGTATTTCAAAGTAAACCTTAAAAAATAATAAAATACTCAGTAAGTAAAATTTCAATTTTCAAGAAATATCTTGCCATTTATAGGCAAAAAATAGAGCGTATATTTTTTTAAAAAAATATTTTTTTCACCAACAGTCTCTACTTTTGAGGATATTTTACTTGTTCTAAAGGTCCTTTTGAAGTAGTGAAAACGCTAAAGCATTGCTTTTTACATCCCTACCTAAGACCACACCGCATTACTAAAACAAGTAAGGTCTTTATAAAAACTAACCTTTTGCTTACTTAAAAACCTCTCTTATCACAAGAGTTTACTCTTAGGCTATCCTTCTACTTTTTGGCGTGACAAATGTATATAGATATGCTTAATAACCTTTATCTGATTCCTATTATTGACCATTCCTTAATAATGTAGATACACTTTAGAAACATTGTGCTTGTTGTTATAACAAACACCTTAGATATCCCAGGTTATAATACATAAAAAAAAGAGTTGTCTTATTTTGAACTCAATCAAAAAAAAACAACTCCTTCTTTTTTTATACTAAATCTTTGATTTTATCTAATAAGGTACCTTGCTTATATTGCTTTTCAACATCTGCAAGATTCATAATTTTATCCATGATAATTCTTTGCTTATTTCCAAGTTCTAAAGCACTTTTATAACTGTGATCACTAAAAGTAACCATATCGTATAAAGGCAACCAAAGATCTGGATAAGCTTTAGCAAAATCCGTTTCTATTCTCTTGCGAAGTAAAAAGCTATCATCGGCAGTATGCTCGCTCATCTCTTGAAAGTTTCGATCGGATAGTTCACAAATAGCATCAGCGTTTGGTTTCCTTTGTTGTTGATACTCTATAAAAACCTTACTCCAGTCTTCAGGGGCATTTTCATCCATAATTTTATTTAGAATAAAAACATCCTCTAAGCCTGCGTTTAAACCTTGTCCATAAAAAGGTACCATAGCATGAGCAGCATCTCCAATTAACGCAACTTTATCTTTGTGAATCCATGGAAAACACTTGGTTGTTACTAGAGAGTTTACAGGATTATTTTTATACATCTTATCATAAGAAGGAATCAATCTAACAATATCAGGAAAATGGGTAGTGAAAAATTCCTCTACTTGACCTGGGCTTTGAATGCTCTCAAAGGAAACATCTCCTTTATAAGCCATAAACAAAGTACATGTAAAAGAGTTATCCGTATTTGCTAGAGCAATTAACATAAAGTCTTTGCGAGGCCAAATATGAAACGAATTAGGATCTAGTAGCGCTTTACCCTCTTTAGAAGGACTAATAACTAACTCTTTATATCCTAGAGACAAATAGGATTGTTGGTATTCGAATCTACTTTGACGTTGTAAACGGGCCCTTACCTTAGAATAGGCTCCATCAGCACCGAAAATTACCTGGTGAGCAATAGACTCCCATTTGTCTTGCTCCAAAGTAGCCGTATAAAGTAACCCCTTGTCCAAGTCTATATCCCAGATGGGAGTTTCCCATTGAAAAACAACACCTCTTTGAATGGCAATATCAATAAGTTTCTTATTAAACTCCGACCTAGACAAAGCCCATATACTTTCCTTATTCATTCCATAGGGTTGGTATTTTACCTGTTCATCAGCCATATGTATAGCTCGCTGCGACATGGGAATACCTATTTCTCGGATCTCTTGGTCTATACCTAGGTGTTCCAATAACTTCCACCCCCTATGAGAAAGAGCCAAATTAATAGAACGTCCCTTAAAATCTATCTGGCGTATATCTTTGCTTTTATCATAGACCACTACATCCAACCCTCTTTGTTTTAAAGTAATTGCTAGGGCTACCCCTACTAAACCACTTCCAACAATTGCAATACTTGAATTCATACTTACTTTAAGTTTATAAGCAAAACATGTGTCTTACTTATCTTTCTTAAAAGGTTAAAAACCTATTATTAAAAAAAACAGAGCTCTGGGTTATCCCCCAAAGAGCTCTGTATATTATATCGTTAGAAATAGATTATTTTGGAAATACTATTTCATTACCAACTTGCATTTTTTGAGAACTTGCCATAGCTCCACACATATGGAACAATAAACGTGCACCAACATTACCATCCCAATCATCTCCTTGTTCACCAGGAGCAACCTCCACTAAGTCCATTCCTATAATCTGTTTACCAGATTTAGCTAACTGACTTAACATATAAGTAGATTGTTCAAAGGTCAATCCTCCAGGAACTGGTGTCCCTGTATTTGGACAATACCATGGTAGTAACCCATCAATATCAAAACTAACCACTACTTTATTTGGTAGGCTTTGAATAATCTGATCACATTTTTGATGCCAAGATACTCCTGTGAATTCTTGTTGCTTTAAGTCCATATCTGTATGCACTAACACTCTATTGTCTGAAGATAAAACCACTTCTGCTTCTTGTTGACAAAAATCGCGAATACCAATTTGTACAATTTTGCTCACTTGTGGAATTTGCTTTAATGTATTAAACATAATAGAAGCATGGGAATAAGTAAATCCTTCATAAGCATCTCTTAAATCCATATGGGCATCAAAATGCAAAATACCAAACTCCTGGTGGTGTTTAGCCATAGCTTTATAGTACCCTAAAGGCGTACTGTGGTCTCCACCTAATAAAACTACTTGTTTACCCTGAGAAAGCCAATGAGAAGTTCTGTCCTCTACCTCTTGATTCATCTTAGCACAAGCCTGGTTAATGGCATCTAAATCTTTTTGTAATGCCGGATGATCAGCAATATCCTCTCCATTTTCCAATAGCTCGATAATCGGTTGAGCTAACTCTTTGTACTTTTGGCTTTGCTCTGCAAGCTCAGACTCCTTATCATCCATATATATACCTAATTTCCATAAATCAGGATATTGTTGATGTAAAAGGTCTACTTGATAAGAAGCCTCTAAAATAGCCTCAGGCCCTTGTGAAGTACCATTACCATAACTTACTGTAACCTCCCAAGGCACAGGTAAAATTATAATATCACTTTCTTGTTGGGTAAATGGTAAACCATATATAGTAGCATCTGCTAATCCAGGTTGAGATGGATCAAAGCTGTTTATTTTTTCTTGTTTTGTTGACATCTTACTAGGTCTTAAATTTTTTTGCAAATTTATAATTATAATCCATTGTTTTTACAAACCAATGAAATTTGATTTTACAAACTAGCTTCCTTTAATATTTGTCCAAAATCATATATATCTTGATAGCTGGTATATAAAGGAACTGGAGCTAGACGTACTACATTAGGCTCTCTCCAGTCTACAATAACACCTTGCTTCATCAAATAATTAAATAAGCCTTTACCTTGTCCATGTAATAGCACAGACAATTGGCAAGCACGCTCTTTAGGATCCTCTGGGGTAATTATTTGATAATTAACTTGTTTTTGCTTGGCAATATCTTGAATAACAAATTCCAAATAAGCCGTTATTTTATCTCTTTTCTCACAAAGAGCTTTCATCCCTACCTCATCAAACATTTCTACAGAAGCTAAATAAGGAGCCAAGCTTAATATAGGCGGATTACTTACTTGCCAACCATGAGCAGTAGCAATTGGATCAAACTCCTTCTCCATCAAAAAGCGTCTTTCCTTATTGTGTCCCCACCAACCGGCTAAACGAACAAGTTCTTGGTTATGGTGATGCTTTTCATGTATGAAACATCCTGAGGCATTTCCCGGTCCTGCATTCATGTACTTATAACTACACCAAGCTGCAAAGTCAACTTGCCAATGGTGTAATTCCAACATAATATTTCCTGCAGCATGGGCTAAATCCCATCCGACATAACTTCCTACACTTTTTGCTTTTTCACTAATGGCTTGCATATCTAAAACTTGCCCAGTGTAATAATTTATTCCTCCCATTAAAACTAGGGCTACCTCGTCTTTGTGCTGCTCAATAACATCTAAAATATCTTGGGTTCTGAAATTGTGCTCTCCTTTTCTTCTCTTAACCTCTATGATACATTCTTTAGGATCAAGACCATGCCATCTAACTTGAGATTGAAGCAAATATTGGTCACTAGGAAAGGCCTTTTCTTCGCAAATAATCTTAATTCTCTTACCACTTGGCTTATAAAAAGTAGCCATTAATAAATGTAGATTTACCGTCAAAGTGTTCATTACAGTTACCTCACTTGCAAGTGCACCTACAACTTTGCTTAAAGGTTCTGAGAATCTTTCATGAAAATCCCACCAAGGCTTATCGGCATAGAAGTGTCCTTCTACGGCTAGTTCTGCCCAGTCTTTCATCACTTGATTTACATACTCTACCGCTTTTTTGGGTTGTAAACCAAGAGAATTACCTGTAAAATAAATTACTTTCTTATTGTTTATTTTTGGGAAATTAAATTGTTGTTGATAACTAGCTAATGGATCAACAGCGTCTAGCTTTTTAGCAAATTCTAAAGTGTTTTCGAATATCATCTTTTACTAGGGTTATGTTTTTGGTTATAGTAAAAGTAAAGGTTTTTGTTTACATTTGAAAAGCTGCTCAAAACAAAACAAACAAATGCCTTAAAAGCAATCCATAGCCCATTGGAAAAATCACCACTTACTACATGCATCTATTAGAGGAAAAATTACAAAAATGGCAACTACAGCCCATTGGAAAACCTATAGTAACCCCAACTAGTATTCTTCAATACTGCCAAGATGCAAACCAAAAAAAAGTACTTAAAATCCCCACCAACAAACAAGAAAAAATTGGCTGCGGATTAATGGCTTATTATAATGGTAATGGAAGCGCTATGGTTTACCATTACGACCAAGCAGCCATTTTAATGGAGTACATACCTAGTTTCCCGCTGCTACATTATTGTAGCTTAAGCAAGAAAAAAGACTTAAATGCCACGGAGATAATTGCCAAAGTTATCCAAGAGCTACACCAAAATAAAATAGATTATAACCATTTGAATCCGCCTTTGTTAAGACAGTGGTTTACCCCTATTATGGAAGGGGACTTCCCAGAAGATTCTCTTTATTACAAAGTAAAAGATATTACTCTTAACCTTTTTAACAAACCAAGTAAAGATCTTATCTTACATGGAGATATACATCATTTAAATATAGGAGTAACTAAAAAAAACAAATGGGTAGCTATTGACCCTAAAGCAGTCATTGGACCAAGAGAATTTGATTACGCCAATATATTATGCAACCCCAATAGCGCCATTGCACTCAAACCTGGTAGATTAAAAAAACATATATTACTTATTTGTCAAATTGCTCACATCAAATACCAAACAATGGTAGAGTGGGTAGTTGTCTGGTCTGCTTTAAGTGCTTTATGGAAAACACAAGATAACTTAGATGCCTCTTTAGCTTTGGGTATTACTGAAAAAGCCATGGCTTTACACAGTAAAATAAAAAGCAATAAAAAACGCCTATAGGTAACCTATAGGCGTTTTTTATTTTATATCGGATGAAATTAGATAATTAACATAGCATCTCCGTAAGAGTAGAAATTATAATTTTCTTTTACAGCCTCATCATATGCTTTCATCATTAAATCATGTCCACAAAAAGCAGAAATCATCATCATTAATGTGCTCTTAGGCATATGGAAGTTAGTTACCATACAGTTAGCAATACTAAATTCATAAGGAGGGAAGATAAATTTATTTGTCCATCCTTCAAATGGATTTAATGTTTGACTAGAAGAAACAGAGCTTTCTAAAGCGCGCATAGAAGTTGTACCAATTGCACAGATTCTTTGCTTATTCTCCTTAGCTGTATTCACAATATCACAAGCTTCTTGATCCACAAACATTTCCTCTGAATCCATCTTATGTTTAGATAAATCCTCTACCTCAACTGGGTTAAAAGTACCTAAACCAATATGAAGTGTTACTTCAGCAA
The DNA here is from genome assembly GCF_054871685.1 of Myroides sp. LJL116. Lineage (NCBI taxonomy): Bacteria > Pseudomonadati > Bacteroidota > Flavobacteriia > Flavobacteriales > Flavobacteriaceae > Myroides > Myroides sp. LJL116. Next base: position 422,736 of record NZ_JBTXLR010000001.1, on the reverse strand, counting down.
ACTGCACCCCTTTAATTTCTAAACGCTTCATTAAGTGTTTAGAGAAGTGTAATCCTGCTGTAGGAGCTGCAACTGCACCTTCTTTACTCGCGTAAATAGTTTGGTAGCGTTCTGCATCCTCTGGAACAACCTCACGATTGATATACTTTGGAATTGGAGTTTCTCCTAATTCTTGTAATTTCTCTCTAAATTCTTCATAAGAACCATCGTATAAAAAGCGAAGTGTTCTTCCTCTTGAAGTTGTATTGTCTATTACCTCAGCAACTAATGAGTCATCTTCTCCGAAGTATAATTTATTTCCAATTCGAATTTTACGTGCTGGATCCACCAATACATCCCATAAACGTTGCTCTGCATTAAGCTCTCTTAATAAGAAAACTTCAATTCTAGCACCCGTTTTTTCCTTATTACCATACAATCTAGCAGGAAATACTTTAGTATTGTTTAATACCATAACATCTCCTTCATCGAAATAATCGATTAAGTCTTTAAATAATTTGTGTTCGATACTGCCACTGGCGCGATCCACTACCATTAAACGAGACTCATCTCTAGATTCGGCAGGAAACTCAGCCAACAATTCTTCTGGTAAATCAAAATTAAAGTTTGATAACTTCATTGAATACAATTTTTTAAAAATTAAACAAAGACTTGTTTTATTTAAAACAATTTACAAATATACAACCTTCTAGTAGGCCTTGTCAAGTATTTAACCAATTATTTATCTTTATAATGCATCTTGCTTATCCATTTGAAAGCCAAGAGTTAATAAAATTTCCCAAAAATTAATAAAAGACTTACTTACTACCTCACTTTCATTAATCTGTATAGGGCATTTTAATGCAAGTGGAGCAAAAGCCATTGCCATTCTATGGTCTTGGTAAGTATCAATAGCTACATTTGCTATAATTGTAGAGCTCGGAGCAATACAAAGACTATCGGAGGTAATTTGAATATCTGCCCCTAACTTACTTAACTCATTTTGTAAAGCAACAAGGCGATCTGTTTCTTTGATTTTTAAAGTATGTAAACCATTTAACTTACAACCTATACCCATTGCAAAACAGCTAACTGCAATAGTTTGAGCTAAATCTGGGGTTTGTATAAGATCGGCTTTAAAATAATCTGTGCCCTTGTTTATTTTAGTCAAAACAATACCTTTATCTTGGATAAATACCGTTTCTACTCCTAACTCTTGGTAGAGAGAAACAATCTCACTATCTCCCTGCAGGCTTTGTTTTTTATAATTGTTTAAAGTAATACTTGTACCTATTTCTGATAAAGCTATAATGGAATAGAAATACGAAGCTGAAGACCAGTCTGGTTCTACAGTAAAATCTAACACAGGGTTATCCAAAAGAGGACTAACCTTAATGGTATTACCTTCAAAACTTGTCTGTACCCCAAGACTTTCTAATAAACTTAAGGTCATTTGAATATAAGGTAAAGAAGTAATTTGTCCAATTAACTCTAATTGTATACCGTTTTTCAATTTGGTTCCAATTAATAACAAAGCCGAAATATATTGACTACTTATATCAGCAGGCAAACTAATTTTACCTCCTTGGCTTAAAATCCCTTGAATTTCTAAAGGAGGATATCCTTGATTCTTAGTATAAGTGATATTTGCATCAAGTTGTCTTAAAGCATCTACCAAAATACCTATTGGCCTTTGTTGCATTCTCTCACTTCCAGTTAGAACAAGTCTTTTAGTAGTACATAAAGAATAATATGCGGTTAAAAAACGCATGGTAGTACCCGCATGATGTATATCAATTGTAGATGCATTACTACTTAAAGCACTCTGCATGGCTTTTACATCATCAGAATCCGATAAATTATGTAGTACTAAATTTGGAAATAACTCTTGTAAGATTAAAAGGCGATTGCTCTCTGATTTACTACCAGAGATAGTAATGGTTTGGTTGTTTTTTATTTTACTTTGATGTAATACTATATTCACTTTGGTTAATTATTAGTTGGTTGGTTAAAAGCTTTATTTTAATTTTTCATTTTGGTGGTGTCTATCGTGGTCTCTTTTGGTTTTGATATCTAGTTTCTTGTCAAAGGCCTTTTGTAAATCAATACCAGTTTGGTTAGCTAAACATAATACTACAAAAATAACATCTGCTAGCTCCTCCCCTAAATCTTTATCCTTATCACTTGGCTTTTCCGACTGTTCTCCATAACGGCGAGCAATAATACGGGCCACCTCTCCCACTTCTTCGGTTAATTGAGCCATATTAGTAAGCTCATTAAAGTAACGAACACCATGTTCTTTAATCCAATTATCTACCGCTTTTTGTGCATCTTGTATATTCATAATTCCTTGACTATTTAAGTTTTTGTATATTTTTTTTACTCTTGTATCTATCGTAAAGTACCATGGCAATCATAAAGACAATATATTTGCTAAAGAAACTAAACATACAAGATGGGTTTAGTTGTAAAGCGCAAAACATGTCTTGAGAGATAAACCAGTTTAGCACAATAAATAAAAGGGTGAATAACCCTAGTTTTGCTATGTAATTCATCTATTGTTTATCCTTTGTATCTATAAGAATGGTCACTGGTCCATCGTTATTTAAACTAACTTGCATATCGGCTCCAAAGATTCCTTTTTGTATTGGCTTATTAGTAATTTGCTGTAAAATACTACCAAACTGCTCATACATTTGATTGGCGAATTCTGGTCTTGCTGCCTTTATGTAAGAAGGTCTATTTCCTTTTTTAGTAGAGGCATGCAGGGTAAACTGACTAACTAGTAGAATTTGACCATCTATATCTAATAAAGATTTATTCATCACCTTATCTTGGTCGTCGAAAATGCGAAGATTTGCAATTTTATTAGCAAGCCAATCCATATCTTGTTCATTGTCTTCTTGCTCTATTCCAACTAATACTAATAATCCTTGATTAATTTGACCAACCACTTGATCACTTACTCTAACACTAGCTTGTGTTACTCGTTGTATAACTACTCTCACTGTTTTTATTTTTCTTACCTATTATACAAACTTAAAAAACTTTAGCTCTTAAGAAGAATTTTAGAGGGGATTTTAGTGCATATTTCTTACTAAAGCCGCATTTAAAGCCCCGTAAATACCCTAATTCCAAATCAAAGTGTTACCCATAGATAGATAAACAAAAAATCATCTCTTTTAGAGATGATTTTTATTTTATTGTACTGGAGTAAAAATAATGTAGTCCTGTAGTTTATTTTCTAACTCCTCAAAGAAAGCTTTTACTTTAGGGTAATGCTCTACACTAATATTGGCCTGAGCTCTTGTAAGGTTTAAGTGGGCCTCCACCTTATTGGCTTGGGCACTAAATTTTACTTGAACCCCTAATCCGATACTTACATCTTGTATAGTAAAATCTTTAGGTAGACTCTCTAATTTATAGCCCTGAGGAATACTTACTCCTACCATATAACTTTGTTTACTTGCAAAGCCAAAGTAGATATCCCCGAGTCTGGTATTTGCTGTAAATGGATTAACTCTAAACTCAAACCAATCAAAGACATTTACAAACCATTTGTTATTGAAGAAAACACTTGCATTCTCTTTATAAATATTTGCGGTTAAACGCAAAGTATTTTCTAAAGAATACATATTTGATGTGGTTAGATTACTCAAGCGAATACCTCCATTTTTGGCTTGAAACTCGCTAACAAAACCAAACTTACCACCATCTTGAAATATAGACCCTACCTTGATTTGATCATAGCCATTATAATTGGCTAGCATACTTCCTTTAATAGCGCCATTGTTTAATAACTCTATTTGGTAAGCCAAAGAGCTTGAAGATAGAAATCCAGGGGTTAAATTAAAATGTAAAGAAGATGCATTCTCTGCCACTGAAATGGCCTGTCCATTTAAATCCTCTAAAGGCAATATGCCTAAGGTGGACAAAGGACTACTAGCGTCTAAGAAGTAATAATCTTCGCCTATTTGTAAAGCAGCAATTACGTTATTATAATAATTGCTTTGCCAAGTAGTTTTTCGCCCATTTTGCACCGTACTTAAAAGTAAAGGAGTAACTTTTAAATCAACATACTCAAGCATACTAATAAGCATTAAATTAATATCAGCTGAATTACCAAGTGATTTATTAAAGGCTGTTTTCACTCCAAATTCTGGATAAATGGAATAATTTCTATTCCACTTTACTTTAGATTGAACAAACTCTAATATTTTTTGAGCCCTTGCCTTAGGTTCAAGCTCCATATACACAAGCTTATCTATACTCTTTTTATAATAGGATTGGTTTTTAATTTGTCCATAGAAAGATCTACTCTTATACAAAGACTCCAAAAACTCTTTCTTACTTGGCAGAACAACTTGCTTTGGGGATAAAGGATAAGCTACCCAAACCAAATCTTGCTTTACGTAGGCCAAATAATTCTGTAAGTTATCTACAAAAGGTTCATTTTGAATTTCTCCTATATTTTGGGCCATCATATTGGTTTGTAAAGAAGGCACTTTAGTTTGAGATAAAAACATTCTCGAACTAGAGAAATCACTCATTACTTGGGCTTGCTCTTTAAGGATTTTCACCGAACCTGATTCAATGATTTCGTAATTATAATAATTAGGCACCCTACTAGTGTAGGTACTTATAATTTTAGGTAAATTCCCTTGAATCTCCCAAACTGGCAGGTTATCTAAATAATTACTCATTTTTGCATAGGAGTATTCAATAATACTTCCCGATGGTACTTTAGAGAAATCAATTCCTGTATACTTAAAAGAAGATTTGCTCTCACTGCTTATCATCCAACTAGAAGGCACCTTTGTTTTAACTACTTTGGTCTTATCTAAAGTATAGATATAAGCAGAGAGTAGTTCCACTTGCTCTTGCACATAATTATTTTGAAAGTAATCCACTTTAAGGTTAGCTCTTGAAGCAGCTTTGGAATCGTACACTTTTATCTTTCTACTTATTTGCTCCACTACTTTAAACTCCGCATCCACATTGCTAAAAGCAAAATAGATTTCTTGATGCTCTTGTAGGATCTCTATTGGGGTTTGCAAAAAGACTTCACTTTGATTTTGACTTAACTCCAAGGGAGTAACTTTATCTAAAAAATCTTGTCCAAACACTACTGTGGTGAACAACAAAAAGGTAACATAAAAATACTTGCTATGTATCATGCTTATTTTATTTAATTTCAATTGGCCTATTACGACAAAGTTACATAATCAAAAGGTGTACCCCTTAGTATAAATAATATATTTTAATATAAAAAAAAACCAAGACTATTCGTCTTGGTTTTTTCCATCTTTATAAATATCGGTTCGATAATGTTCTTCTTCTCCATCTAGAATTTGAATATAACTTCTGTATCTAGACCAAGATAATTCATCTCTATCTAAGGCATCTTTCACAGCACAATAGGGCTCTTGTCGGTGTAAACAATTATTAAATTTACACTGGTCTTTTAAAGCAAAGAATTCAGGAAAGTAATCCCCTACTTCATTTGGCTCCATATCTACCACACCAAATCCTCTAATACCTGGGGTATCGATAATTTGGGCATCAAAACTCAAATCATACATTTCAGCGAATGTAGTGGTATGTTGTCCTTGTTGATGTTGTTCGGATATAGTAGAGGTCTTCAAGTTTAACCCTGGCTCAATGGCATTGATTAAAGTTGACTTACCTACTCCCGAATGCCCACTAAACATAGAAACCTTACCTAGCATGCGTTCTTTTATTTGATCAAGTCCTTTTCCTGTTGTGGCAGAAACCCGAATACAGTCATAACCTATAGAGGAATAAATATACTGTAAATACAATTGATCATTTAAAGCATCCTCATCAAAGGTATCAATCTTATTAAAAACCAATACCGTTTTAATACCATAGGCTTGAGAAGTTACCAAAAAACGATCGATAAAACTTGTTGTTGTAACAGGATTATTGATAGTAACTACTAAAAACACCGTATCAATATTAGAGGCAATAATATGCACTTGTTTGGATAAGTTTACACTTTTTCGAACAATGTAGTTCTTACGGTTTTCAATATGATTAATTACCCCAGTGGTAATATCATTATTTTGTTCAAGCTCAAATTCAACATGGTCACCTACGGCAATAGGATTGGTACTCTTAATACCTTTTAGGCGAAACTTCCCCTTAATCCTACAATCATAGAATACCCCGTCAGTTGCTTTAACAATATACCAACTACCTGTTGATTTGTAAACTACTCCTTTCATATAATGCCTTTATCTTTACTTTATTTCTTATTAATAATCTTATCCTGTCTATGGATACTTTCTTGGTGAATGGCAGTATAAATATCGGTAACAAACTCTTTAGTAAAACCAATATGTTGGCCTTCTTTTTGTAGTTTTTCTAACATTTCACTCCATCTACCTTGTTGGTAAACTGCAACGTTTTTATCTCTTTTTAGACTTCCAATTTCATCAGAAATAGCCATACGTTTTCTCAATAAATCTAACAACTTGCTATCCATGTCGTCGATTTGAATACGGTAGCTCTGAATCTTTTGTAAGAACTCCTCTGTAGAATCGGTAATATTTCTAACCGTTAAGCGATCAATGATCTCTTCTAGACTCTCTGGGGTTACTTGTTGGGCTGCATCACTCCAAGCATTATCTGGATCACAGTGCGTTTCAATCATTAAACCTTCAAAGTTTAAATCTAAAGCCTGTTGAGAAACTTGCAATATTCTTTCTCTATTTCCTGTAATATGTGATGGATCACAGAAAACTGGAATATTAGGCAAATGTAACTTTAAATCAATTGGTATTTGCCATTCTGGGTTATTTCTATACTTAGTCTTTTCATAAGTACTAAATCCTCTATGAATAACTCCTAATTTAGTAATACCAGCTTCATACAAACGCTCAATACCACCCATCCATAAAGCTAAGTCTGGATTTACAGGATTCTTTAAAAGTACGATTTTATCACTACCTTTTAAAGCATCTGCAATTTCCTGTACTGCAAATGGATTTACAGCTGTACGAGCTCCAATCCATAGAATATCGATATCATGCTCTAAACACAATTGTACGTGTTCAGCTGTAGCAACTTCTGTTGCTAAAAGCATACCTGTTTCTTTCTTTACTTGTTGTAACCATTTTAATCCAATAGCCCCAACTCCTTCAAATCCTCCTGGACGAGTTCTTGGCTTCCAAATCCCAGCGCGAAATACTTTCACTTGTTTAGGTAATGATCTAGCTATACTTAGCACTTGCTCAGGTGTCTCAGCACTACAAGGTCCAGCAATAATCGCAGGATTCTCCCCTGCAAAGATACTTAACCATTGTGTGTTAACATTCATTTTTTCCATTGTAATGTAATTAATTATTTTTATTTATATAGTTTGGCTATTATTTGACTTTGAAAAATACAATTTTCTATCAACATTTCGTGTTTATTTTTATTTATTTAAGGTGAAAAAGAGCTTTGACTACTATTTTTTTTACAAAACCTCTGAATTCCACCTAATTAATGTTTTATACTACTTTGCTTTTCTATAGTGCTTTTATTTATTTTAAAGAGCAAAAGCGTCCTGTAAGCAAATTCTTATTGCATACCGTATTTACTCTGTGGGTTAAAGGTGCTAAAAAAGAACACTTCTTTTATAAACTATAAAACCTTACTTTTGTTTTTAAATATACTTTTTATGTCAATATCGGTTCAAAACCTCAGCAAATCCTATGGAGCATTAAAAGCCTTAGATAAGGTCAGCTTCCATATTCCCTCTGGGCAAATCGTTGGCTTTTTAGGTCCAAATGGCGCGGGTAAATCAACGATGATGAAAATCCTTACTACTTTTAGTACCCTTGATCAAGGAGTGGCTTTAGTAAATGACTTTGATGTGGACAAACAAGCTAAACAAGTACAAAAATCCATTGGATACTTGCCAGAGCACAATCCTTTATATCTGGAGATGTATGTTTGGGAGTACTTAAAATTTAATGCGCAAATCTACAAAGTAGATCATAGCCGCATTACACAAGTAGTACAGCAAACTTCTTTAGAAGAGGTGTATGATAAAAAAATCAACCAACTCTCTAAAGGTTTTCGTCAACGTCTTGGTATAGCAACCGCATTATTACACGACCCACAAGTATTAATACTAGATGAACCTACCACTGGATTAGACCCTAATCAATTAATTGAAATAAGACAATTAATCAAAGACATTGGTAAGAATAAAACTGTATTACTCTCTACTCATATTATGCAAGAGGTAGAGGCCATGTGTGATAGAGTAATCATCATTAATAAAGGACAAATTAAAGCTGACCAAAGCCTAAAAGATATGCTTGGTCATAAGGACAAGCAGATAATTGCAGTGGAATTTGACTTTAAAATCGAGATCCAATTTATTGAACGTATTCCAAACCTGATCCAAGCAATCCATATTCATGACAATAAATGGGAATTACTTTTTCCTTTGGATCAAGATTATCGTACTGCAGTATATGATTTCGCACAAGAGCAAGGATTAAAAACCTTGTCTATGGGAATCAAAAATCAAAATCTAGAACACTTATTCCGCGAAATAACTTCTTCATAAAACATATATAAGGTCCTATAAGAAACCTTATTTTTTTCAAATAGCGCAATGTTGTAAAAAAGATAATAGCCAAAAAAGGTCGGAAATACTTTCCGACCATTTTTTTGACTAACAATCTTTTTCTCAATAGTAAATGTTTCTTTTCAAAATTAGGGGTGTTAATCCTCTAAAGACCTAGCTATCTTTAACTGACATATAGATAAGACCTTATTCTACAAGATCTTAGTTACCCTTTTTTTTAACACAAATCAAATATACAAATTACAAAACAATTCTACTACAAAGGTTTAATTACAGAATATTACACTTAAAGAATATATAGATAAAGAATATTTACCTATAAACACTTAAAAAACTCGACAAATAAGATTTTTTATCCAATGACCTTTACTCTTAGTCGTTTAAAACAAGTGAAAATCTTTAGTATTAAGCGAACTTTTGATAGGTATCCCAAATAAAAAAGCCTTTTAGCAACATGCTAAAAGGCTTTTCTATTTTTATTTTATATCCTCTAAAAGTAAATCTACTTTTTTAAGTACATCTTGAAGATCATCTGGTTTTCCAACAAAATCTAGATTATCTACATCTATAATAAGAAGTTTTCCTTTATTATACCCCTTAATCCATTGTTCATAGCGTTCGTTTAACTTAGATAAGTATTCCGCAGAGATAGAGTTCTCATAGTCTCTTCCTCTTTGACGGATTTGATCCACTAAATTAGGCACTGAACTTCTAAGGTAAATAAGTAAATCTGGTCCATTAACAAGACCTTGCATAAGCTCAAATAAAGAAGAGTAATTCTCATAGTCTCTTTGGCTCATCAATCCCATAGCATGCAAATTAGGTGCAAATATATGTGCATCTTCATAAATGGTACGGTCTTGAATAATATGCTTTCCACTTTCTCTAATTTGCAATACTTGACGAAAACGGCTATTTAAGAAATACACCTGCAGATTAAAAGACCAACGGTCCATATGATGGTAGAAATCATCTAAATAGGGATTATCTACTACATCTTCAAAATGAGGCTCCCACTGATAATGGTCAGCCAATATTTTAGTTAAAGTAGTTTTCCCTGCTCCAATATTTCCAGCTATAGCTATATGCATTATGGTAATTTTATTATGTAATTGTTTAATTTTTCGCCCACAAAAATACTCAATTTTTGGGTGTTATAAAAGAACCCTAAAATGCTTTTATCTGGTAATGCTATAGGATATACCTTATCTTTAACTATATCAACATAATAGAGATTATCTTGGTATAAATAAAATAGCTTTTTGGGATCCAAAACTTGCATTTTATCGTATAAAGAAGGTAAAGCATATTCTAAAACTACAGTTCCTTTGGTGTCAATACCATGAAGAACATTATTTTTATCTACCCAAAAAAGGTGGTTTAAGGTAGAATAATAATCTTTGTTTTCGGCTGATTCTAAAGTATATATCAAATGTCTCTCGTAGGAAGAAGTATTATACTGACGAATAGCCCCTGTGTGATTAGCATCTACAATCCAAAGCCTTCTTGCAGCACTATTGGCTACATAAACGGCTTGCATATTAGGGAATTTCTCTGAAAAATCAATGCGACTTACTTGAGCTAATTCTCTGCTTAAACTAAAAACCACTTGGTTTTCTTTATAAAATACCAAAGGAGACAAAGCTAGTGTAATGTCTACTTGGGTTAAAGAATCCATTTGGGAATTAGTATAATTAGATGAATTGTATTTACTAATTTTTAGTAATGTATTATCCTGCTGTAAAAAAGTATTATCATAAATATCTTTGGCTATAAATACTTGGTCCTTTCCGATATTCTCTGAATTCGAAAAACGAGTACTCAAAGTATCTTGTGCTAAACTATTCCAGCTACTCCACAGAAGTATAATACAAACTAAATAACGCATAACTTATTTTTTTTGGTAAGTTAAAAATGTAAAATCATAAAGGTGCTTATCGTCCTTTGGGTGAAATTCCTCTTTGGTTAATTCCCATTGTTCTAAAGAAAATTCTGGAAAAAAAGCGTCTGCTTCAAAGTCATTATCTACTTGAGTTAGCTCTAATACATCTGCATGTTCTAAAGCCAAAGTATAAATTTCACCACCTCCGATAACAAAAACTTTTTCTTGCATTTTACAAACCTCTAAGGCTTGCTCTAGGCTATGTACCACTATACATCCTTCAGGGGCTTTATAGTCCTTTTGTCTGGTAATAATCACATGGGTTCTATTGGGTAAAAGCCCTTTAAAAGATTCAAAGGTTTTTCTTCCCATTATAATGTGATGAGCCGTAGTTAGGTTTTTAAAATGCTTAAAATCGTCTGGTAAATGCCAAAGTAATTTATTGTCTTTACCTAAGGCTTTATTTTTGCCTATTGCTGCTATTAATATAATCATTTTTAAGCAATTTCTATAAAATAATATCGTCTTTTCCCTTCTCTTTAGAAACATCCTCTAGGGTATCTTGTTCTGTAGTTGGGGCTTGCGCTAAGTCTCTCTTTACATTTACTAAAGGAAAATCTTTTTCCACCGTTTTACGCAATTCTTCAATTTTCTTACGTTGTAAGGCAATTAATCGCTCCATCTCTCTATCCTGCCAAGCCTTACCCATAAAACGCTCTACAAAGACTACATTTACCACTTGAATTAACAGAACAACAGCCCATACACTTACTGCCCACATCCACCAATCTCCAACAAGTAAAGGGTCTTGTATAAAGTTGTTAATACAATACATTAAAATACTACCTAAGGCAAATAGTATAAAGTGAAATAACAATAATCTCTTTTGCTTTATTCTAGCCTTAGCATAATCATACATTTTGTACTCTTGATTGTCTTGCATATCTTATATTTTAATTCTATTAAACTATCTACACCGAAACCTTTGCTTTAATACCAGGATGGGGATCATACCCTTCAAGAGTAAAGTCTTCGTAAGTAAAATCAAAAATATCTTTCACCTTTGGATTTAAAACCATGGTAGGTAGAGCTTTTGGCTCTCTTTCTAACTGGGTTTTTACTTGCTCCATATGATTATTGTAGATATGCACATCACCAAAAGTATGTACAAAGTCTCCTAATTCTAAATCACATACCTGAGCAACCATCATGGTTAATAAAGCATAAGATGCTATATTGAAAGGAACACCTAAAAACACATCTGCGCTTCTTTGGTATAATTGACAAGATAATTTACCATCGTTTACATAAAACTGAAAAAAAGAGTGACATGGAGGTAAAGCAGCTTTACCATTGGCTACATTTTCACTAAAGGATAAAGTAGTATCAGGCATCACACTTGGATTCCATGCTGTAACCATAATTCTACGGCTAGTTGGATTGGTCTTTAAAGTATGAATAGCTTGTTTGATTTGGTCGATTCCCTCCCCGTTCCAATTTCTCCATTGGTAACCATACACAGGTCCTAAATCTCCATTCTCATCGGCCCATTCATCCCAAATCTTCACTCCATTTTGCTGTAAATAAGCAATGTTAGTATCTCCTTTTAAAAACCATAATAATTCATGAATAATAGACTTTAAGTGTACTTTTTTAGTAGTAACTAAAGGAAATCCTTGGCTTAAATCAAAACGCATTTGATGTCCAAACATACTAATAGTTCCAGTTCCAGTCCTATCTTCTTTCCCTGCACCTTGGTCTACTATTTGCTGTAATAAGTCTTTATATTGTTTCATTATATCTTTTGTAATTATCTATTTTCTCTTAGCTAACTCATCTCTAAGTAAAGCTGCTTTTTCATAGTCCTCGTTATTAATGGCTTGTTCTAATAAAGAATTTATTTGCTCCAAAGTAAAAGAACTATAGGCTTGATCAGAAGAAGGATTCTCTAATATTTGCTCTACTTGGGCTACAATATTGCCATCCTTAACTTCTTGGTCTTCCTCAAAGGAGTCTTCTTCAAACTCTCTAACTTCAAGTACAATACCTGCTTTATCCATAATGTCCTTATAGGTAAATATAGGGGCATAAAAGCGAATTGCCAAAGCAATTGCATCTGAAGTTCTAGCGTCAATAATTTGCTCTACTCCATCTCTTTCACAGATAAGACTAGAGAAAAACACTCCATCTACTAGTTTATGTATAATGACTTGTTTGATTACAATGTCAAAACAATCTGCAAAGGTTTTGAATAAATCATGAGTTAGAGGTCTTGGTGGTTTGATTTCCTGTTCTATTGCAATGGCAATACTTTGGGCCTCAAAAGCTCCAATAACAATGGGTAATTTTCTATTTCCCTTCTCCTCATCTAAAATAAGGGCATATGCTCCATTTTGGGTATGGCTATAGGAAATTCCTTTGACCATTAACTTTATTAAACTCATATCTTTAGTATTCTCAATATAAAAAAAGGCAAGTAAAACAAAGGTATAAAAAAAACTTCGTTTTACTTGCCCGTAACTTTATTTTCACTTTAGGCAGTATTTGCAACCTTTATAAGGCCAAATGAGTTGGTCTTTATTGATTGTTTGCCTTAAACTGTTTTAGTTTTTCCACAAGTTCTGGTACTACTTGGAAAGCATCTCCAACGATTCCGTAGTCAGCCACTTTAAAAAATGGTGCTTCTGGATCTGTGTTAATTGCAACTTTCACCTTAGAGGAGTTTACCCCTGCAATATGTTGAATAGCTCCAGAGATACCCACAGCGATATATAAGTTAGCAGAAACTGGTTTTCCAGTTTGTCCAACGTGCTCTTCGTGATCTCTCCATCCTAAGTCAGAAACTGGTTTTGAACAAGCTAAAGCTGCTCCTAACACATCTGCTAGATCTTCAATCATTTTCCAGTTCTCTGGTCCTTTTAATCCTCTTCCTCCTGATACAACTATATCAGCATCTGCAATAGTTACTACTCCAGAAACTTTTTCTGTTTTCTCTACCTTTAAACCAAAATTAGCTGCATCTACTGCTAGGTCTACTTGCTCTACTGTAGAATCTACAGGAGTCTCGATTAAACCAAAAGAGTTTTTAGCTAAACAAATAACTTTAACAGCTGTATTGATTTGTGTTTCGTTAAAAGCTTTATTAGAAAACGCATTTCTTTTTACTACAAAAGGAGAAGTGCTAATTGGTAAAGCAACTACATTGGTAGCTAAACCAGCTTTTAAATCCACAGCCAATAAAGGAGCTAAATATAAACTATCTGTACTACTTGAAAGTACTACTAATTGACTTGATTGCTCTTGTGCTACTGTTTGAATTGCTTTAGCATAAGCCTTAGCATTAAAAGTAGATAATCCTTGTGCGTTGATATTAATCACTTTATCTACTCCATATTTACCCAATTCACTTACGTCCTCTTGGTTAATGGTAACTGCAACAACAGTTGTTGATAATGATTCTGCAACTTTTTTTGCATAAGAGGCTAACTCTAATGCAACTTTCTTAAATTTTCCTTCTGCTGACTCAGCATATATTAAAATAGACATAATTGTAGTTTTAAAATTAAAATTGGCACTAGATTACTTTAGCTTCATTGTGAAGTAAATCGATTAATTCCTGAACATTATCTGGAGAAATCATTTTACAAGCACCTTTAGGAGCTGGTTTGTCAAACTTCACTGTTTGAGTTGCTAATTCATCCGCAGTAGCTTCAACAACGTTTAAAGCTTTAGAGCGTGCAGTCATAATTCCACGCATATTAGGGATGATTAAATCCTTCTCTTCTACTAATCCTTTTTGTCCACCAATTACTAAAGGTAGTTTTGCAGAAATAGTTTCTGTTCCTCCATCAATTTGTCTAATAGCAGTTACACTTTGATCTTGGATTTGTAAACCTTCACAAGAGTTGATAAACTCATAACCTAGTAAAGCTGCTACCATTCCTGGTACCATTCCACCATTATAATCTAAAGACTCTTTTCCACAAAGAATTAAGTCGTACTCTCCTTCTTTAGCTACTTTTGCAATAGCGTTAGCAACAGAAAAACTATCGATAGGTTTTTCGTTAATACGAATACCTTGATCTGCTCCGATAGCTAGTGCTTTACGAATAGTTGGTTCGGTAGAAGCATCTCCTACGTTTACTACAGTAACACTGGCTCCATGAGCTTCTTTTAATTTAATTGCTTTGGTTAAAGCATATTCATCGTTTGGGTTAATTACAAACTGAACTCCAGTTGTATCAAATTCAGTATCGCCATTAACAAAGTTAATTTTCGATGTAGTATCAGGCACATGGCTGATGCAAACTAGTATTTTCATTATTTATAGTTTTTTGATTTTTGTTATTCTCAGAGTGACGAAAATAAGAATATTTTCCGATATTTTACTATGCATGCATACAAAAATCAAACTACTTCTAAAAATATAAGCCTTGTTTTATAAGTGCATTTCATTTACCTCTGCTAAAGCACAGGGATTTAATCGGTAAAAAAACAGTTGCAAACTCTCTACTTTACACAAATAAAAAAAACAAAAAACACCCCATTTCCATAGATTTACCCCAAATCTCTCTTGTATTATACATGTAAAATCACCAAATATATTTACTGGTCAGCCTTGGTGTATTTCCTACAAACCCATCTGATTTGTTAAAAAAAAGGTCTAATACCATTTGTATAGCAAATATCACCTTGGTTAATCTCACCCTTAGGCAATAGTTTTGCTTTAAGTCCTAGCTAAATAGGGCTAATGCTTTAAAAATCATAAAAGGCACAACTAAATAAGTGTTTTATAATATTTTTTTATACTTTTGCTTTTGAGTAAATTAATTACGACTAATAGATAACATTATGAGAACGATTCAATTTAGAGAGGCCATATGTGAAGCCATGAGCGAAGAAATGCGTCGCGACGAATCAATATATTTAATAGGTGAAGAAGTAGCTGAGTACAATGGTGCTTACAAAGCCTCAAAAGGTATGTTGGACGAATTCGGTCCTAAGCGTGTAATCGATGCTCCAATTGCAGAGCTTGGATTTGCAGGTATTGGTGTTGGTTCCGCTATGAATGGTAACCGTCCTATTGTTGAATTTATGACTTTCAACTTCTCTTTAGTAGGAATCGACCAAATTATAAATAACGCAGCTAAAATGCGTCAAATGTCTGGAGGACAGTTTAACATTCCAATTGTTTTCCGTGGACCTACAGCATCTGCAGGACAATTAGGAGCAACACACTCACAAGCATTTGAAAACTGGTATGCAAACGTACCTGGGTTAAAAGTAATTGTTCCTTCTAACGTTTATGATGCAAAAGGATTATTAAAAGCTGCAATCCGTGATAACGATCCAGTTATTTTCATGGAGTCAGAACAAATGTACGGGGATAAAGGAGAAGTTCCTGAAGGAGATTACGTACTTCCAATTGGAGTTGCTGATATCAAAAGAGAAGGTAAAGATGTTACCATTGTATCTTTTGGAAAAATCATCAAAGAGGCTTACAAAGCTGCAGATGAACTAGCTAAAGAAGGAATCGAATGTGAGGTTATTGACCTTCGTACAGTTCGTCCACTTGACTTTGATACAGTAATAAAATCAGTTGAGAAAACAAATCGTCTAGTTATTTTAGAAGAAGCTTGGCCATTTGGTAGTATTTCTTCTGAAATCTCTTACCAAGTACAAGAAAGAGCATTTGATCACTTAGATGCACCTATTCAAAGAATCACTACTGCAGATACGCCTGCGCCTTATTCTCCACTACTTTTACAAGAGTGGTTACCTAACGCTAATGACGTAGTTAAAGCAGTGAAAAAAGTTCTTTATAAATAATGAATAAAGTTCTTTATAAGTAAAAAATAAACTATATTTGGTAACTCCATCTTAATTTGTGTTAAGATGGAGTTTTTTTATGCGTTATATTCTATTATGAGAAACCAGCTAATATTTATATTTTACTTTCTACTGTGCCCATTTTTACTTCTAGCTCAAACAAAAGTTAGTGGTAAAATTATCGATGACCAAAATAATGAAGTTCCATTTGCATCGGTTTACTTTAAAAATTCAACAGAAGGGGTAATTGCCAATGAAAATGCTAAATTCTATCTAGAATCTCCTAAGAACCATCCTATTTTGGTTATTTCCTTTTTAGGCTACCAAACCCTAGAAATAGAACTAAAAAACAAAGTAAATTTAGATCTAGAAATTGTTCTAACAACCGATAACTTACTAGAAGAGGTAAAGATATTCGCAGGGAAAACCTCCAAAAAAGACAACCCAGCCTTAGATATCTTACGTAAGATTTGGGAGCGCAAGCGCAAAAATGGTCTTTATATGTTTGACCAATACGAATTAGATAAGTACGAAAAAGTAGAATTTGACTTAAATAGTATAGATAGCGCTTACCAAAGTAAAAAGATTTTCAAGGGAATGGAGTTTATTTTCCAGCAACTTGATACTTCTAAAGTGACAGGGAAAACCTACCTTCCCATCTTTATCAATGAGAGTGTAGCCTTTGTATATGGAGATAATACTAGTGGTAGAAAAATAGAAAAATCCCTTGGAAATAAGAACTCTGGTTTTGACAACAACCAAAGTATTATTGCCTTTGTAAAGGACTTATATGCCCAATACAATATCTATGACAACTACATTAAGATTTTTGACAAAGATTTTGTTAGCCCCTTATCAAGAACAGGAATTAATGTTTACAACTATATATTAGCCGATAGTACCTATATAGATGATAAATGGTGCTACAATATCATATACTACCCTAGACGTAAAGGAGAGTTAACCTTTAAAGGAGACTTTTGGGTGAACGACACTACTTTTGCTATTAAAAAGATTAATATGGAGGCAAGTAGAGATGCCAATATTAACTGGGTAAAAGAGATTTATATTGAACAAGAGTTTGATGTAGTAAATGACTCTGTCTTTCTATTGACAAGAGATCACTTTATGAGTGATTTTGCCTTATCTAAGAAAGAAACCTCTAAAGGAATGTATGGTAAACGAACTACTTTATACCAAAACCATCGTTTTAATATACCTCATCCAGGAGACTTTTACGTAGAAAAAGTAAACCACTTCGACCCGGACATGTATCAAAGGGATGAAGAGTTCTGGAGTACTTACCGCTTTGAACCTCTAAGTAAAGACGAGGTTGGAGTTTATCAAATGCTAGATACATTAAAGACGGTTCCAAAATTTAAAATGTTATTTAATATAACGGAAACCATAGTCAGTAACTACTACAATAGAGGCAAGATATCCTACGGACCTATTTTCTCCACTATTGGCTATAATGACATTGAAGGGCTGCGATTAAGACTCGGAGCAAGAACTTACTTTGGACAAAATGACCCTTGGAGATTAGAGGGATATACTGCTTATGGTTTTAAAGACCATCAGGTTAAATATGGTATAAGTGGGCGTTTTTTACTTAATAAGAACAATCGATTAATACTCCACGGAGGTAATCGAAGAGATATTGAACAAATAGGGGTTAGTTTAACGGAAACATCCGATGTACTAGGTCGAAGCTTTGCTTCTAGCTCCTTATTTAGTAGTGGAGACAATACCAAACTAACCTCCATTAACTTGAGTACATTAGGGCTAGAGATTGAACCTTGGAAAAATTTAAAATTCCAAACAATCTTTACCTATAGAACCTTAAAACCTGCTGGGCCGGAGTTTAATTTAGATTATTATGTCAATAAGGCCGATAATATTATTTCCAATGAAACCAGACAATCCGAACTTGGTTTTGAAGTAGATTATACCCCTGGAAGAAGCCCTATAGGCTTTGGTGTAGATAGAACTGATCTAGACTCAAGATATTTACGCTTATTTTTAAAATACAGCCAAGGCTTTAAAGGTGTATTCAAAAGTGACTTTGCTTATGAAAAACTGCAGTTCTATGCTAGAAAACCAATTATTTTAGGAGGTTTTGGAACCCTTACCCCTACTTTTGAAATTGGTAAAACATTTGGGACTGTACCTCTTGGACTATTAAGTGTAGTTCCAGGTAACCAATCTTGGTTCTTAATAGAGAATACTTTCTCTAACTTAGACTACTATGATTTTGTTACCGACCAATATACTTCTCTTCATTTAGAGCATAATTTCAACGGACGTCTTTTCTCTAGAGTTCCTGTATTACGCGATTTAAACTTAAGAGAGATTATTGGAATTAGAGCTATACATGGAAAGATTTCACAAAACAACATAGACATTAATGCTTCTAATTTGGTATATAAAGCACCTACAGACACCTATTATGAATACTATGTAGCTGTTGCCAATATTTTTAAAATCATTAGAATTGATCTCTCTTGGAAAGGAAACTACAAAGACATGCCTGACTCCCGCAATTTCGTTGTGAAAGGTTCTTTTGCACTTTATTTTTAAAATCGTTATTAAAACTTGTTCTAAATCACTATTTAGAGTATTTTTGCAACCAATTTAGAAAAGAGATTAAAAATTAAGAATATGAGTAAATTTGAAACTTTTGACGCTTTTGTTGAAATACCAGCAGGAAGCAGAAACAAGTACGAGTATGATTTTGATTTAAAGAGATTAAGATTCGACAGAATGTTATACTCTAACATGAGATATCCTGCAGATTACGGCTTTATCCCAGAAACTTTAGCTTTAGATGGAGATCCATTAGATGTTTTAGTTTTATTTACTGAACCTTCTTTACCAGGATTAGTAGTAGAGGTTAAACCAGTAGGTATCTTCTATATGTCAGATGATAAAGGACAAGATGAAAAAATCATTTGTGTTCCAGTATCTGATCCAATTATGAACAAATTAAATGATATTTGTGACGTAAATGAGCACTTAAAAGAAGAAATCGAACACTTCTTTAAAGTATACAAAGACTTAGAGAAAAAAGAAGTTACAACAAATGGATTCGGAGATAAAGCAGCAGCTTTAAAAATGATCCAAGAATGTACAGAACGTTTCGAAAACATCGAAAATAAAGAAGAAGGATTATTCAGCATCCGATTCTAATAACATAGGAAAGCCAATCTATAATAGATTGGCTTTTTTTATTGCCTTTTAAAGGCCTTTAAAGACACTTCTTCTACAAAGCTATAGTAAAGTATTTTGCCCCATTCTTCCCTTGTCTTAGACTACTTAAAACCCACATTGGTTTTAAAAAAGAATATTATTCGTTTAAAAAGAGATTTCACCAAATTTGTCGGTCCATTTTTACCAAAAAACAGCCAATCAAACCATCCTTTTAGATAGGGCTAAACTATAATGCCATAAAATTGCATAATTCCAATAAACAGCTCAAATTTACTTATTTTTAATAAGTCTTATTATAAATATTGATTTAGGACAAATGTCTTTTTTTTGTGCTTTTCAATTACATTTACAAAACGTATCTTGTTTTAAGCAAACCCAAATACGCTAAACTGAAAATACTTACAGATACCTTAGCGAAAAAAAAACAACATTTCTAGTACCTAACAATCTTTCAAAAATAACACTATGAAAACATCAATTTGAAAATAAAATTTGTAGTTTAAAAGAATATCCTTACTTTTTTACCCTGAATAAATAATAATTATGGAAAATGCAATTAAAATCGCCAATGAACTGATTTGGTCTAACGTTTTTATCATCCTTTGTTTAGCTGCTGGATTGTTTTTTACAATCAAGACAAAATTTATACAAGTACGCTTCTTTCGATCCATGGTCAAGCTACTTTTTACAGAGGGATCCTCCGAGAAAGGAGTTAGTCCATTTCAAGCCTTCTCCATTGCTATTGCAGGTAGAGTTGGTGTTGGAAATATCGTTGGTGTTGCCACTGCAATTGCCGCTGGGGGACCAGGTGCAATTTTCTGGATGTGGATGATTGCTTTTTTAGGAAGTGCATCTTCTTTTATTGAGTCAACCCTAGCCCAAATATACAAGACCGAGAAAAACGGTCAATATTGTGGTGGACCAGCATTTTATATAGAACAAGGTTTAAAAAACAAACCTTTCGCATTATTATTCTCCATTATTACAATCATATCCTGTTCCTTGTTTTTACCAAGTATTCAAGCAAACAGTATTTCTATAAGTGTACAAGAAGCCTTTGCAGTTCCGCAATGGATTACTGGTATTGTTATCTGTGTCTTTTTAGCTATTTCTGTTTTTGGAGGAGCAAAAAGCGTAGGAAGAATCGCACAAATTGTTGTTCCATTCATGGCTACAGCTTATATTATAATGGCACTTACCATTATTGGAATTAATTATCAAGCAATCCCAGAGATATTTGCATTAATTGTACGCTCTGCCTTTAACCAAGAAGCTGCCTTTAGTGGTATTTTTGGAGCTGCTATTGCTTGGGGAGTAAAAAGAGGTATATATTCCAATGAAGCTGGACAGGGAACTGGACCACATGCTGCGGCTGCTTCGGAAACTTCTCACCCTGTAAAACAAGGATTGGTACAAGCATTCTCTGTTTATGTAGATACTTTATTTGTATGTTCTGCAACAGCCTTTATGATTTTGTTTACCAACCAGTATAATGTTTTAGATGCTACTGGAAACTATATTGTTCATAACCTACCAGATGTAGAAGCCGGTGCTAGTTACACGGTAAGGGCTATAGCAACTCAATTTCCATCTATTGCTTCTCAATTTATTGCCATTGCATTAACTTTCTTTGCCTTAACAACCACTATGTCCTATTTGTTTATTGCAGAGACAAACTTTGATTATTTGAGCAAAAAGAAAAACGTTATTCTAAGATGGATCATGCGTATTGTTATTTTAATCAATGTATATTTTGCAGCAATCAATGAACCAAGTACAGCATGGGCTATCGGAGATATAGGTGTTGGAGCTATGGCTTGGCTGAACTTTATTGCTATTTTGTTATTATACAAACCTGCCATGGTTGCTTTGGATGATTATATCAAGCAATTCAGACAAGGATTAGATCCAATTTTCGACCCTGCTACAGTTAATATTAAAAACGTAAGTCCAATATGGACCAGAGTTGCAGCAGAGAAAAAAGCAGAATTTGCCAAAAAACAAGCGCAGGCAAAATAAATTATATAAATCCTTTGTACCTTTGCCAGTTATAAAACAAAAATAACTTCAATATGGATATTACAATTAGACCAGCATGTAAAGAAGATTATGATATTGTCCCTGAATTAATGCTTCAGGCAATGGAGGAAATCGTTTTTACTTTCATTGAAAAACAAGATATCGAAGAGGCTATACAATTCTTGACTGTACTTTTCAAAGAAAAGAACAATTTATATAGTTATGAAAATACTTTTGTTGCTGTAAATCAAGACCAAGAAGTTTTAGGTTGTATTACAGGTTATGATGGTGCAAAGTTTGAAGCTTTAAGACAACCAGTTTTAGAGCATATGAAACAAAAATATAACAATGACTACGTACCTGAGGCAGAAACAGGGGAAGATCAATTTTACATTGACACTGTAGCTGTAAGTGTAATGGCCCAAGGTCAAGGAATTGGTGCAAAGCTTTTAAACTTTATTGTGGATCATGCCAAGGCAAACGGTCATCAAAAAGTAGGGTTAATTGTAGATTTAGATAATCCCCAAGCTATGAAGCTTTACCAAAAGTTAGGTTTTAAGCAAGGAGAAATTATAGAATTTGCCCAAAAAGAATATTACAATATGTATATCTAAGATATAAAGTCCCAAGTAAAAAACACTTGGGACTTTTTTTTACCAACAAAGCTAGCTATTTAAGTAATAAATAAAGGAATTAACCCTTTAAGTAAACTTACTTATTGGCTTTAAATAATTATATTTGCTCAAAAATTAATAAGCAATGTCAAAAAACATAACTCCATATAAAGAATCAGATTTAGGCAAAAAAAAGCAAGTTGAACAAATGTTTGATAACATTTCAGGGAACTACGACAATTTAAATAGAATGATTTCTTTAGGAACAGACCAAGGTTGGAGAAAGAAAGTATTAAAAATGGTTAGCCAATCTAACCCTGTCAACATTTTAGACATTGCCACTGGTACGGGAGATTTGGCTATACTTTTATCCAAATCGGATGCTTTAAGTATTACAGGTCTTGATCTTTCAGCTGGTATGTTAGAGGTTGGAAAACAAAAAGTAAAAGCATTAAACCTAGAATCAAAAATAAAAATGATTCAAGGAGATTCAGAAAACTTACCTTTCCAGGACAATAGCTTTGATGCAATCACAGTTGGTTTTGGAATTAGAAACTTTGAAAATCTAGAAAAAGGTTTAGGTGAAATTTTAAGAGTATTAAAACCAGGAGGTGTTTTTGTTATTTTAGAAACATCTGTACCTACTAAGTTTCCTTTTAAACAAGGTTACTTCCTATACACACAAACTTTCCTACCTTTAATGGGGAAATTATTTTCAAAAGATAAACAAGCTTATGAATATTTGTCTGATTCGGCTAAAAACTTCCCTTTTGGTGTAGAATTGAACAATATTTTAACCAAAGTTGGGTTTAAAGATGTACAACACTTCCCTCAAACTATGGGTGTTGCTACCATTTATAGATCGTCAAAATAATATGAGAAAATTTATTTGCATTATAGTAGTTCTATTTGCTACTATCCCAAGCTTTTCACAAGGGTTATTCTCTAGAAATCCTATTTTAAACAAGCAGGATTGGGATAAACAACGCGTACATTGGGGATACTACTTAGGGTTTAACTCCTATAATTATAAAATTAATTATGATCAGAATTACTATGAGCAATTAAAACAATACCAAGATACCTATAAAGAACAAACTCCTAGAGATTATAGTGAAATTCAAGTAACTTCTGCTATAGGCTTTAACGTTGGACTTATTGGGAACTTGCGGTTAATGGAGTATTTAGACCTTCGTTTTGAACCAGGTTTATATTATACTAAAAGAACCCTACACTATCCAAAGGCTATCTTTTACCATTATTTTGATAAACAATATAACAACCCAAATCCTACTAGTAGAGAAATAGATATGGCCTCTACCAAAGAAGTTGGTAGTACATATATTCATTTACCTTTACTTTTAAAGTTTTCTGCTAAAAGAACTGGAAACATACGTCCGTATATTTTAGGAGGATTCTCTACTGACTTAAATTTAAGTAGCAATAGTACTTCCCAGGAAGATAACTATGAAGGAGTTTGGAGAATGAAGAAGTGGACCTTTAATTATGAACTAGGAGCAGGTATTGATATTTACTTTCAATACTTTAAATTTTCTCCTTCCATTAGGGGAGTATTTGGTTTAGATAATGAATTGATTCCGGATAACAACTCCAATAGTCCATGGACATCGGGTATTACCTCCATGAAATCAAGAGGTGTCTTTATTAACTTCACCTTTCATTAAAAGATATAAAAAACGCAAAATAGATCCTATTTTGCGTTTTTATTTTATATTGATTACACTCCTTTTTATAGATTTCGTCTGAACTCACTTAGAACAATAGAAGTTGCCATGGCAACATTTAAACTCTCTGTTTGCTGTAAATCTCCAAAGCGAGGAATACTTATTTTTTGACTAACTACCGCCTCAAGTTCTGGTGATATACCATTTGCTTCGTTTCCAAAAATAAGAATACCATCCTTTTTCAAAGGGGTCTTGTAAATGTTAGCCCCATCCATAAAAGTACCATATACTATAGAAGGGTTAGGACTTTGTTGAATCATCTGTTTCAAATCTCCATACACTAAGTTAACCCTTGATAAAGATCCCATGGTAGATTGCACTACTTTAGGATTAAACATATCCACAGTAGAACTACTACATATTATATGAGAAATACCAAACCAATCACAAAGGCGAATAATAGTCCCTAAATTTCCTGGATCTCGTACATCATCCAAAGCCACCACCAAATCCTTATAATCTACTTGCTTAGACTGCGGTATATAAAAAACTCCTAAAGCATTACTAGGAGCCGATAAAGCAGACATCTTGTGCATATCACTCTGCTTTACAAGGGTACACTGATCAGAGGCTACATTAAAATCAATTGGTTCGCTCACATATAAATGTTCCAAAGCAATACTGGAATTAAGCAACTCTTGAATTACCTTGATTCCCTCGGCTATAAATAAACCATGGATTTTTCGGTACTTTTTTTGATGTAAACTTTTAATTAACTTTATTTGGTTTTTGGTAACCATAAAAAATGTATTTTTGAACGATTATAGACACAAACGGCCTTGAGTAAATTTTTAACAAAAATAGTATTAATTCTATTAACTAGCATAAGTTTTTTTTCCTGCTCCTTAACCAAAAGAGTTCCAGATGGAAGCATGCTACTTATGGAAAATACCATTATTGAAAACAATAAGAAAAACAATAAAGAAGAAATTAGTGAACTTCTTTATCAACCACCCAATAGTTCCATTCCTTTTCTAGGAGTGCGACTGCGTTTGCAAATGTATAACCTAGCAAAACAAAATGCAGACTCCCTTTATCACATTTGGTTAAAAGACCATCCAAAGACCAATAAAAACTTAACCGCCCTATTGTCCCAAAAACAAGTAGAGCGCTTAGGGGAATCTTTTATTATCTCAGGATTCAATAATTTTTTAATCACCACAGGTGAAGCTCCCGCTATTTACGATACTCTACGTACAGAGAAATCTATTGTACGCCTAAAAAACTTCTATTTCAATAAAGGTTACTTTGATACCAATGTTACCACTAAAGTAGATACTATAGGGCCTAAAAAGGTAAAAGCAATTTATACCGTAGAAACTGGACTACCTTATTACATCGATACATTAAGCTCTGATTTTTCTACAGAAGCTCTAAAAGAAATATTCGAAAAAAATAAAGCAAAAAGCTTTATTAAAAGCAATACGGTTTTTGATATCAAAAACTTTGATCAAGAACGCACAAGAATTACCACAGATTTTAGAAACAATGGGGCTTATTATTTCCAAGAACTCAATATTCGTTATGAAGTAGACACGGTTTTAGGGGTAAAACAAAAAGCAAACATCCACCTTATTGTAGAACCAAGAACGGTAAAGATGGAAGATGAGCTTATCCAAGAGCCTTTTAAAATTTATACTATTAGTGATGTCAATATCTATACCGATCACAGTAGTAAAAACCAAGCCTACTTTCTAGATAGTATACAATATAAAGACTTCCATATCTTTAGTTCAACTAAATTACAATACAAGCCAAAGGCAATTACAGATGCTATATTTATCACCAAGGGAAGTTTATTCAGTGATTCTAAACGTATTTTAACCAGTAGAGCAATTAGTAACCTAAGGGTTTTTAATTATCCTGTTATTGAATACACCGAGGATAAAAGAGACTCAACAGGATCTTCCTTAATTACCAATATTTACTTAACCTCTAGAAAGAGAAAGACCTTTAGTCCTTCTTTGGATATCACTCACTCGAATATACAAGATTTTGGTATTGCTGGAGGGGTAGGTTTACTTTTTAGGAATGTTTTCAAAGGCGCGGAAATATTAGAATTTGCTATTAAAGGAAATATTGGCTCCTCTAGACAAATGAGTAACCCAAATAATGTGTTTTTTAATGTAACCGAATACGGAGCAGACGTTAAATTAACCTTTCCTAGACTATTCTTTCCTATTAAAACCGATGGAATTATCCCAAAAACGATGCTTCCAACCACCACTACAGCATTTGGTATTTCTAAGCAAAGAAACATTGGGTTAGACAAGGATAACTTCACAGCTATTATCAATTATAGATGGACTCCTACTCGAAATAATTCGTTTAGTTTAGATCTGGTAAATGCCCAATATGTTAGAAATACCAATCCAGGTAACTACTTTAGTGTATATAAATCTTCGTATAGACGATTAAGTACTATAGCACAGGATTATAAAGACCAATTACCTGAGGATTATTTTAATGACCAAGGAGACTTAGATATACAAAACAATGCTACAAATGATTTTATAGACCTAGCTTTACAAAGTGATAATCCTTTAGATTTGACTCCACAAGACTATGGAATAGTAAGGGGAATACACGAGAGAAAAGTGCGTTTATCGGAAAACAATCTAATTTTTGCTTCTAGTATTTTATTTACACGAAGCACAAAAACAAGTATCAACGACAACAACTTCTATACCCTTAGGGCAAAGGTGGAATCTGCCGGTACTTTATTAGACCTATTAACTAGCTCCAAGGACAAAAAAGGACCTACAGGCCATAAGACACTCTTTGATGTAGAGTTTTCTCAATATCTAAAAACGGAACTAGACTTCGTAAAATACTGGGACTTAGGTAGAAAAAAAGTACTAGCTATTCGAGGATTTGCAGGTCTAGCAATACCATATGGCAACTCTAATTCCATCCCTTTTACAAGAAGTTACTTTGGAGGAGGTTCTAATGATAACAGAGGATGGCAATCCTACCGTCTGGGCCCAGGAAGAAGCGGAGGTATCAATGATTTCAATGAAGCCAACATGAAGCTTTTGTTTTCTGCAGAATACCGCTTTAATATAACAGGAAGCTGGAATGGAGCATTTTTTATGGATGCTTCTAATATTTGGAATATATTTGACGAGATAAAAGACAAGAACTACACCTTTAATGGCGTCTCGTCTTTTAAAGACATTGCTGTAGCCACAGGTTTTGGTATTCGTTATGATTTTAGTTTCTTTGTATTTCGTTTAGATATGGGATTCAAGACCTTTAATCCTTCGATAGAAACCCAAAGAAAATGGTTTCAGGAATTTAACTTTAAAGAGTCTGTGATAAATGTTGGGATTAATTATCCCTTTTAATCAAATAATAATTACTATTTTTGTCAAAACTTTTTAACACACAACACATGGCACATAATATTAAACCAGGAGTTGCATTTGGAGATCAAGTGCAAGAAATTTTTAAATATGCAAAACAAAAAGGTTTCGCTTTGCCAGCAGTAAACGTAACTAGTTCTAGTACGATTAATGCGGTAATGGAAACTGCTGCAAAATTAAATGCTCCTGTTTTTATTCAATTCTCTAATGGTGGAGCTTCGTTTATAGCTGGAAAAGGGCTTTCTAATGAAAACCAAAAAGCAGCAATTGCTGGTGCTATTGCTGGTGCTAAACATGTTCACGCCTTAGCAGAAGCTTATGGGGTAACGGTTATTTTACATACTGACCATGCTGCTAAAAACCTTCTTCCTTGGATTGATGGACTTTTAGAGGCTGGAGAAGAGCACATGAAGATGTATGGTAAACCTTTATTTAGTTCTCATATGATTGACCTTTCTGAGGAATCATTAGAGGAAAATATTGCTATTTCTAAATCCTACCTAGAGCGTATGGATAAATTAGGAATGACTTTAGAAATAGAATTAGGTATTACAGGAGGAGAAGAAGATGGAGTAGATAACACAAATGTGGATAGCTCTCGTCTTTATACACAACCAAAAGAAGTTGCTTATGCTTACGAGGAACTATCTAAAGTGAGTAATCGTTTTACGATCGCTGCTGCATTTGGAAACGTTCACGGGGTTTACAAGCCAGGTAATGTGAAATTAACTCCTATTATTTTACGTAATTCACAAGATTATGTGTCAGAGAAATTTAACTTAGGACATAATCCAATTGATTTCGTATTCCACGGTGGTTCTGGTTCTTCTCAAGCTGAAATCCAAGAATCTATCGAATATGGTGTAATTAAAATGAATATTGATACAGATACTCAGTTTGCTTACACAGAAGGAGTAAGAGATTACATGATTCAAAAAATAGACTATTTAAACACTCAAATAGGTAACCCAGAAGGAGATGATATTCCTAATAAGAAATATTATGACCCTAGAACTTGGGTTAGACAAGGAGAATTGACTTTAATTGCACGTTTAGAACAAGCTTTTAAAGATCTAAATAACGTGAATACGTTATAGACTCCTTGCTTTCAAACTTAATATAAACAAAACAATCATTTTATGGCTTGGTTTAAAAGGAAAGAAAAAGGAATTCAAACACCAACAGAAAACAAAAAAGATGTTCCAAAAGGACTTTGGTATAAATCTCCAACTGGAAAAATTATTGATTCTGATGAACTAGCAGACAACCTTTGGGTATCTCCAGAGGATGATTATCACGTTCGCATTGGTAGTAAAGAATATTTCGAAATTCTTTTTGACGATAACGACTACAAGGAAATAGCCAAAAGCCTTTCTTCAAAAGACATTTTAAAGTTTGAGGATACCAAAAAATATGTAGATCGTTTGAAAGAAGCAACAACTAAAACACAATTGAAAGATGCTGTTAGAGTTGCTGTGGGAGAATCAAAAGGAGAAAAATTAGTAGTTGCAGCAATGGATTTTGCTTTTATCGGTGGTTCTATGGGATCTGTGGTAGGAGAAAAAATTGCTAGAGGAATAGATTATTCATTAAAGCATAAAATTCCATTTATGATGATTTCAAAATCAGGTGGAGCGCGAATGATGGAAGCAGGTTTCTCATTAATGCAAATGGCTAAAACATCTGCAAAGCTTGCTCAACTAAGCGATGCTAAGATTCCTTACATTTCATTATGTACGGATCCAACAACAGGAGGTATTTCTGCTTCTTTTGCAATGTTAGGAGACATTAATATTGCTGAACCTGGAGCGTTAATCGGATTTGCTGGGCCTAGAATTGTTAAAGATACAACAGGTAAAGATTTACCAGAAGGTTTCCAAACTTCTGAGTTCTTATTAGAACATGGATTTTTAGATTTTATCGTTCACCGTAAAAACTTAAAAAATCAAGTAAATCAATATTTAGACTTAGTTTTAAATAGACCAATGAGATAATAAAAAAAAGCACCTTTTAAAAAGGTGCTTTTTTTTTATACTTCTATTTCTTACTTCAAGGGATTATATACCAGAGCGAATAGCTTCCACTGGATCTAAATGCGCAGCACTTCTAGCTGGGAAATAACCAGATAAGGTTCCAATAATCATGGAGATTCCCAATCCTACTATTATATTATAGAAGCTTAGAATATAATGAAAATCTGTTGTAGCACTAACCACTAAAGCAATAATCCACACAAAGAAAACACCAACTAAACCACCAATCAAAGCAAGTATAATTGCCTCGAATAAGAACTGAATTAAAATAAAGTGGTTTTTAGCACCTATGGCTTTTTGAACTCCAATTAAATGTGTTCTTTCTTTTACAGACACAAACATAATATTGGCAATTCCAAAGCCTCCTACAAGTAAGGAAAATCCACTTACAATCCACCCTACTACATTCATTTGGGAAATAATGTTATCTATAAAGTCCATTAGCCCACCGAAAATATTGATAAAAAAGTTATCCAAGTCGTCTGTCTTCAACCCTCTAAAGAGTCTTAACTTACCTCTTAATTCATCTTCAAAGGAATTCATATCATAAGAATCAAAAGGTTTAGTTACAATAACAGGCTTAGTCATGGTACTATTATCCCCATAGAGCATACGCAAAGTGTTGGTTGGAATATAGGCTTTCTCATCCATATTCCCTCCTATATTTACACTACTAGCACCTTGCTTTTCCATTACCCCAATCACCGTGAAATTTCTGGCGTATATCCTTACCTTCTTCCCAATTGGATCTACTCCTTTAAAAAGACTTTCTGCCACCTCATGGCCTAATACCACTACAAAGCTTCCACTATTGTCCTCCGCTTCTGTAAAGAATCTGCCTTGATCAATCTTTATATTGTCTAAAAACTGGGTATCCACCATAGCAGTTTGTATAGTAATGGAATTGGCATAATTTCCATTGTACATGATATTTTCACGATTTGTAAAAAGAACGAAGCTCATATATTGAGCAGCATTTACGGTTCTTTTTAAATACTCATACTCCTCATAGGTAACATCGGGAAATTGCTCTTGCTTCCAACTAGGTACATCGCTTGGTCCAAAGGAAGAATCAAACAAATAAATCATATTGGAATCAAAGCTACTTAGCTGCTCTTTAATATTCTTTTCCAAAGAATCTACCGCTGAAAGCACAGCAATAATGGAGAAAATACCTACAGTTACTCCTAAAAGAGATAAAACAGCCCTCAACTTATTGGTTCTAAGGGCGTTTAAAGCAAAAACAAAACTACTAGACAATAACCTAAAGTACAGAAACATAGTCGATTGGGATTAAAAAAAGACATACAATATCTATAAGACGAAACAAAATTGGATTCGTTACAAAATAAACTTTATAAATAAAGATAAAACTTCTGTTTTAAACTTCATAATTACACTTACAATACTTAATTTTGTGTGCTAATTAAAAACACAACATGAACACAGCAAAAAAAATTAAATCAGCACTTATCTCTGTTTTTGATAAAAACGGATTAGAACCTATTGTTAGAGAATTACATAAGCACAATGTAACTATTTATTCAACAGGAGGTACAGAAGCTTTTATTAAAGATTTAGGTATTGAGGTAGTTCCAGTAGAGGATGTAACTTCTTACCCTTCTATTCTAGGAGGACGTGTAAAAACACTTCACCCTAAAATTTTTGGTGGAATTTTAAACAGACAAGATAACCCAAGTGATGTGGAGCAAATGCAGGAATTTGATATTCCTCAAATTGATTTAGTTATTGTTGACTTATACCCTTTTGAAAAAACAGTTGCACAAGGAGCTAGCCAAGCAGAAATCATCGAAAAAATCGATATAGGTGGAATCTCTTTAATTAGAGCAGCAGCTAAAAACTTCAAAGACACTAACATTGTAGCTTCTGTAGAAGAGTACGCTACATTTTTAGAGATGATCCAACAAAATGAAGGAGCAACGACTTTAGAGCAAAGACAATACTTAGCAACTAGAGCTTTCCATACTTCTTCTCATTATGACTCTGCAATCTTTAATTACTTTAACAACAACCAAAGTAATACATTAAAGATTAGTATAGACAAAGGTACTTCTTTACGTTATGGAGAGAACCCACACCAAAAAGGAGAATTCTATGGAGATTTTGAATCTTTATTTGAAAAACTAAACGGTAAAGAATTATCTTACAACAATCTTTTAGACGTAGATGCAGCAGTAAACTTAATGAATGAGTTCGCTGGTGATAAACCTACCTTTGCTATTTTAAAGCACAATAACGCTTGTGGAGTTGCACAAAGAGACACAATCAAAGAAGCTTATTTAGATGCATTAGCAGGTGATCCTACTTCAGCTTTTGGTGGAGTTTTAATTTCTAACACTATCATTGACGCTGAAACTGCAGAAGAAATCAATAAATTATTCTGTGAAGTAGTTATTGCACCAGGTTATGAGCCAAACGCTGTAGAAATATTAAAAGAAAAGAAAAACAGAATTATCTTAGTTTTAAACGATATTGTTTTACCTACAAAACAAATTAGAACTTGTTTAAACGGTATTTTAGTACAAGACAAAGATAATATCACAGATAGTAAAGAACACTTAACAAAAGTGACAAACAAACAAGCAAGCGAAAAAGAAATCGATGATTTAATTTTTGCTTCTAAGATTTGTAAACACACAAAATCAAATACTATTGTACTTGTAAAAGACGGACAATTATGCGCCTCTGGAACAGGACAAACTTCAAGAGTAGATGCACTTCGTCAAGCAATTGAAAAAGCAGTTTCTTTTGAATTTGATTTAAATGGTGCTGTTATGGCTAGTGATGCATTCTTCCCTTTCCCTGATTGTGTAGAAATTGCAAACAATGCTGGTATCACTAGTGTAATTCAACCTGGTGGATCTATCAAAGACGAATTAAGCATCCAATACTGTGACCAAAATAATATGGCAATGGTATTTACTGGAACACGTCATTTTAAACATTAATTTATTACTTTTGCGTAGTAAAAAATATTAACTCTAAAAGCCTTTTTAATTTTATGGGATTTTTTGATTTTATGACCGAGGATATCGCCATTGACCTAGGTACAGCCAATACTCTTATCATTCACGATGGGAAAGTGGTGGTGGATAACCCATCTATTGTAGCTCGTGATAGGACCACGGGGAAAATTATTGCTGTAGGAAAAGAAGCGAGCCTAATGCAAGGTAAAACTCACGGTAATATAAAAACCATTCGCCCATTAAAAGACGGAGTTATTGCTGATTTCGACGCATCTGAAAAAATGATAAGCCTCTTTATCAAGAGCATTCCTTCTTTAAGAAAGAAACTTTTCACTCCTGCACTACGTATGATCGTTTGTATTCCTTCTGGAATTACAGAGGTAGAAATGCGTGCGGTAAAAGAATCTTGTGAACGCGTTAATGGTAAAGAGGTTTATTTAATACATGAACCTATGAGTGCTGCTATTGGTATCGGAGTAGATATCATGCAACCTAAAGGTAATATGATTGTAGATATAGGGGGTGGTACAACAGAAATTGCAGTAATCGCCTTAGGGGGGATTGTTTGTGATAAATCAGTGAAGATTGCTGGAGATGTATTTACAAACGATATTATTTATTATATGCGTACACAACACAACTTATTTGTTGGAGAGAGTACTGCTGAGAAAATAAAAATTCAAATTGGTGCAGCTACAGAAGATTTAGAAACACCACCAGAGGATATGCTTGTTCAAGGGCGTGACCTATTAACTGGAAAACCTAAACAAGTAACAGTATCTTATAGAGAAATTGCTAAAGCTTTAGACAAATCTATTCAAAGAGTTGAGGACGCAGTAATGGAAACATTATCACAAACTCCGCCAGAATTAGCTGCAGATATTTACAACACAGGTATCTATTTAGCAGGAGGTGGATCTCAATTAAGAGGTTTAGATAAGAGAATTTCTCAAAAAACAGACTTACCTGTATATATTGCAGAAGATCCTCTTCGCGCAGTAGTTAGAGGTACTGGCTTAGCAATTAAAAATATTGACAAGTATAAAAGCGTACTTATCAAATAAATAAACAACTATGCAGCAGATAATTAACTTCTTTATAAAAAACAGTACTAAGCTACTGTTTTTGCTGCTTTTATTCATATCGCTTGCACTAATAATAAGAACTCATGCTTTTCACAAGAGTTCTTTTATTAGTTCAGCAAACGATGTGACAGGATACGTATATGAGAATGTGAACGATTTAAAAGAATACGTTCACTTAAAGAGTGAAAATGATGCTCTTGTCTTAGAAAACGCTTACTTAAAATCTATTGTCTACAATACTACATCAGTTTTAGACTCTCTTGAAATCCAGAAATATAGGCCAAGTGAGACCCAAAACTACTCCATTATTGTAGCCAAAATAATTAAAAATAGCTTTAATACAAAGGAAAACTACTTAACCATAAAAGGAGGTGAAAACCAAGGTATCACTAAAGACTTAGGGGTTATAAATAGTAAGGGAGTACTTGGTATTGTAGAAAAATCTTCCGCTAATTACTCTACTGTTCAAAGCATACTTAATATAAAATCTCAGATAAACGCCAAAATCAAAGGTTCTAATCATTTTGGAACTTTGCAATGGGATGGCAAAAACACAGGTTATGTCAATTTAACAGATGTACCTAGATTAGCTGAGATTTATAAAGGAGATACTATCGTTACTGGAGGTAGATCTACTATTTTTCCTGAAAACATCCCAATTGGAGTAATTGACAAGGCTTTCACTAACGAAAGTTCTAATTATTTCACAATTTCCGTACGTCTATTTAATGACATGACTAATTTGGGCTATGTTTACATCTTGAAAAATAATGACATCCAAGAAATTAATGAACTAGAACACAGTAATTAAAAAATGAATAGTATTGTATTATCAAATATCGTAAGGTTTACTTGTCTATTATTGGCACAAGTTCTTATTTTCAACAATATAGACCTATTCACCTTTATAAATCCTTATCCTTATATCCTATTTATTATTCTATATCCGGTAAATGGAAATAAGGCACTTTTTTATATCTCTAGTTTTTTACTAGGTCTATGTATTGATACCTTTGAAAATTCAGGAGGTGTACAAGCAGCTGCAAGTTTAATTCTTGCTTTTGCAAGACCTTCTATATTGAAATTTTCCTTTGGTATATCCTATGAATACCACAACTTAAACATATTTAGAAAAGTAACTTCTGATTTATTTAAATCCTTAGAGGTTTTTGGTTACTTGGCTATTTGTATCTTAGTACACCATGTAGTTTTGTTTACTTTAGAATTTTTACGCTTTGATTTCCTTTTGGAACTAGGCTTGAGAATAGTTCTAACTACAGTAGCTACCCTACTGACTTGTATTTTGATTTTATTCTTAATGAAACCTGTTAGAAAATGAGAAAGTACTTATTACCCATTGTTATTGGTCTAATCTCAATAACAGTATTAAGTCGTCTTTTTTACTTACAAGTGGTAGACGATACCTATATTAAAAAATCAGAAAATAACGCTTTAAAGATAGTTTATGAATATCCTGAAAGAGGATATGTATTTGATAGAAATGGCACTTTATTAATTGCCAACCAGCCTTCTTATGACATTATGGTAATCCCTAGAGAAGTGGTCAATATTGATACATTGGCTCTTTGTGATTTACTGCAAGTTCCCATAGAGGATTTTAAAACTAAATTAGATAAGGCTAGAAGATATAGCCCTAGACTTCCATCGATCTTTTTACCTCAGTTAAGCAAAGCAGAATATGCGGCTTTCCAAGAGAAAATTAGACACTTTAATGGGTTTTATATCCAAAAGAGATCCCTAAGAGATTACCAAGTTTCTTCAGGGGCAAATATTTTTGGTTATATACGTCAGGTAACAGATTATAATATTAAAAAAAATCCCTACTATCGACCAGGAGATCTTATAGGAATACAGGGAATTGAACAAGAATACGAAAGTATCTTAAGAGGAGAAAAGGGAGTTAAATACATACAAAGAGACCGTTTTAACAGAGAAATTGGTTCCTTTAAAGATGGTATATACGACACTTTGGCTAAAAAAGGGGACGATATTACTTTAACTATCGATAGCCAGCTTCAGGCCTATGGAGAACTTTTAATGCAAAATAAGCGTGGAGGTATTGTTGCCATAGAACCTAAAACAGGTGAAATATTAGCCCTTGTCAATGCTCCTTCTTATGACCCTTCCTTATTGGTGGGAAGAGAACGCTCTAAAAACTATACAGCTCTTTATAACGATTCTTTGGCAAAACCACTTTATAATCGAGTTCTTTCAGGAGAATACTCCCCTGGATCTCCATTTAAAATATTAACAGCGTTAATAGGTTTGCAAGAAGGAGTGATCAATACCCATACTACTTTCCCTTGCCAAGGAGGTTTCTTCTATGGTAAAGGTGCTTGGATGGGTTGTCACGATTATGGTAGCTGGAACATCTATGAAGCAACAGCAAAGAGTTGTAACACTTATTTTGGCCAAACCTATAAAAGGATTATCGAAAAATACAAAAGTCCTAAAGTTGGTATTGATGCTTGGCATAAGCATTTACAAAGTTTTGGTTTAGGGCAATTTCTTGGTTATGATTTACCTGAGGGTAGAAAAGGACATATCCCAGATTCCAACTATTACGATAGATGGTATCCAAATGGAGGTTGGCGTAGTACAACTACGATCTCTAACTCTATTGGTCAAGGAGAGATTATAATGACGCCAATGCAGTTAGCCAATACCTTTGCAGCAGTAGCTAACAGAGGATATTACTACACTCCACATATTATTAAAAATATAGAGCATCAACCTATTGATCCTAAGTTTACCACTAAACATGTAACTACTATTGATCCAAAGCACTTTGATGTAGTAATCAAAGGGATGAATGAAGTATTCCACACTGGTACAGGTCGTAGTGTAGCTGTAGCAGAAATAGAAATGGGTGGGAAAACTGGAACAGTTGAAAACTTTACCAGAATCAACGGCAAGAGATACCAGCTTACTGACCACTCGGTATTTGTGGCTTTTGCTCCAGTGGATGATCCTCAAATTGTTGTAGCAGTTTTCATTGAAAATGGATATTGGGGCTCAAGATGGGCAGGTCCGATTAGCTCTTTGATGATACAAAAATATCTTTTAGGCGAGATAGTTAGAAAAGATTTAGAAACTCGAATGATTAACGGAAGTCTACAAAGCGAATACGACAAAGTATTACAATTATATAGCAATACACCAAAAAAGACAAAATGAGAAGCGTAAGCGTACATAGAAATATAGATTGGATCTCGGTACTAATATATTTTTTATTAGTTTTTGCTGGATGGGTAAATATTTATTCTGCCTCTTTACCAGCAGTAACTACCTCTATTTTTGATTTAGATCAAATTTATGGGCGCCAGCTTATGTTTATTTTTGCAACTATCCCTGTCATTATACTGATACTATCTATAGATGCAAAGTTTTATGAAAAATATGCCTTAATCTTCTACATCATAGGACTCTTATCCATTTTAGGTTTATTCTTTTTTGGAAAGAGCGTCAAAGGACAGACTAACTGGTATTCTATTGGTGGCTTTGGTATACAACCTTCTGAGTTTGTAAAAACTACCACTGCTTTGCTCTTAGCTAAATACCTCTCGGATAATCAAGACCATTTAGCCACTGTCAAAGAACAAATCATGGCACTTACCATTATTGGTATTCCTACTCTATTTATTTTAAAACACGATACTGGAAGTGCAATGCTTTTTGTATCGTTGATCTTTGTACTTTATAGAGAAGGCCTTCCTAGTTGGTATTTATGGACAGGATTTATCTGTATTGTACTTTTTATAAGCGCTTTGCTTGTTAAACCTTTAATCATCGTAGCGCTGATTGCACTTTTGACTGGACTTCATTTTTATATGAATAAATCCATACAAAGGAACCCTTTGATATATATAGCACTGACCATTATTATGTCTACCTTTGTGCTATCTGTAGACTATGTATATGACAAGGTCTTAGAGCCCCACCAAAAGGACCGCATCAATGTATTAATCGGGGAAGATGTAAATATGCAAGCCGAAGGCTATAACCTAAACCAATCTATTATTGCTATTGGCTCTGGGGGATGGACTGGAACTGGTTTTTTACAAGGAACCCAAACCAAAGGAGGTTTTGTTCCAGAACAACATACCGACTACATTTTTACCACCGTTGGAGAGGAATGGGGCTTTGCTGGAGCTACGGTAGTTATCGCTTTATTTCTATGTTTGTTTTACCGACTAATCTATTTAACGGAAAGACAAAAGAAAAGATTTAATCGCGTTTATGGGTACTGTGTGATTTGTTTTCTATTTATCCACTTTGCCTTTAATCTATCTATGCTAATTGGATTATTTCCAACTATTGGGGTTCCCCTACCCTTTTTCTCGTATGGAGGTTCTAGCTTAATTGCTTTTACCGTATTACTTTTTATCTTTTTAAAACTCGATGCAAATAAAATCAATGAATGGTAATATTCCATTGTTGGTTCTTGCCCTTGCATGGCAAACAATAAAACAATAATTACATAAAAACTCAGACAATGAAAAGAAACTTCTTTTTAACAGCATCCCTACTTCTAGCATTAAATACCCTAAATGCACAAGAACAAGTAGAACCTAAAGTTATCTCTACTTTAACTCAAAATGTAGAAGACTTAGCACAAGAGAAAGCTGCTTTGGACACAAAAATTCAGATTGAGAAGTTAGAGCTTGAAAATAATTTAAGTGAAGCAAAACGCTTAAAACAAGAGCAAAAAATTGCAGATCAAAAATTAAAAGCAGAACTAAAAGCCCAAAAACAGCAAGAAAAGGAACATAAGAGAGAATTAAAAAAGCAAAAAGAAATTATCAGTGCTCAAAATAAACTAGATAAAGCAACTAGTAAATTACACAAAGCACAAGACAAATTCAATAAAGCAACTACCAAGTTCCAAACTAGACAAGCTTTAGGAAAAACTACTCCTATTGAAGAGTTAAAAACAAAAGCAGTTTTATTAAAACTACAAACAAAGGTTACAGAAGCAGAATTTGAAGTAAAAAAACTTACTTTACAATTTGAAACTTTAACCAAGTAAATAGAAAAAAGCCATCTTTATATTAAAGATGGCTTTTTTTATAACCTCTACCCCACTAAGATAAAATGGGTATAAATGAAAAAAACTCCAAGATTTCTCTTGAAGTTTTGCTTTTGTGGTGCCTCCAGGAATCGAACCAGGGACACAAGGATTTTCAGTCCTTTGCTCTACCAACTGAGCTAAGGCACCCTTTTTTTATACACTTAGTTTTTTTAGTGGTGCCTCCAGGAATCGAACCAGGGACACAAGGATTTTCAGTCCTTTGCTCTACCAACTGAGCTAAGGCACCTAAAAAATAAGGTATCTAAAAAAGATATTTTCTATTCTAAAAGAATAAAAAACCCCGAAAATATCGGGGATTTTCAACAAGTGGTGCCTCCAGGAATCGAACCAGGGACACAAGGATTTTCAGTCCTTTGCTCTACCAACTGAGCTAAGGCACCTGTTGTGCTTATAAAGTGGAAATTTAGTGGTGCCTCCAGGAATCGAACCAGGGACACAAGGATTTTCAGTCCTTTGCTCTACCAACTGAGCTAAGGCACCAGTATTTCTACTTGATTTGTAAAAGTTTTTTGTGGTGCCTCCAGGAATCGAACCAGGGACACAAGGATTTTCAGTCCTTTGCTCTACCAACTGAGCTAAGGCACCATTTAGCCTTTTACAAACAGAGAAACTTGTTCTCTTAAGCGGTTGCAAATATAGAATAGATTTTTATACTTGCAAAACTTTTTCTTAAAAAAATCATTTGCTATCTTTGAATTCACAAAGAAAACATCCATGATTTTAGCAGTAGACATAGGCAATACAGCCACCAAAGTAGCTCAATTTGAAAACAATAGCCTTGTGGAAAAAATACAATTTCCCACTGGAGAATTCACTGAAAAATTTTTATCTTTTTTTTCTAAATTCGACCCCACGACTCCAGTTGTGCTAACAAGTGTGGCACAAAATAAAAATGAAATAGTACTTTGGTTAGAAAAAAATGTACATTTGACTACAATCACCCATAAAAGTGAGATGCCATTTACAAATAAATATGCAACCCCCACTACTTTAGGAATAGATAGAATGGTTCTAGCTGCAGGAGCTACCCTTAGATACCAAAACACAAACCGTTTAGTAATCGATGCGGGCACTTGTATAACCTATGATTTCATTGATCAGGATAACAATTATTTAGGTGGAGCTATATCCCCTGGACTACAAATGCGTTATAATGCTTTAAATCACTACACCGCAAAGCTACCTTTGTTGGATCCCATGGATACTTCCTACTATATTGGACAAGATACCAGCCAAAGTATACATGCTGGAATTGTAAATGCAATTACCTATGAAATAGAGGGTTTTATTGCGCAATATGAAAAGTCATATCCTAATTTAACAATTATTTTAACAGGTGGTGATACACTTTTTTTGGCAAAAAGATTAAAAAATGTAATATTTGCTAATTCAAACTTTTTATTAGAGAGTTTGAATGCTTTATATCAATCCATAATTGAAAATGATAAAAAAAATTCTCGTAAGTCTTAGCTTAGTTTTTGCTACAGCTGCAATAGCACAGCAAGGAACAGCTACTCCGTATTCATTTTACGGTTTAGGTAATGTTAATTACAACGGTACCAATGAATACAAAGCAATGGGAGGCACTAGTGTTTATGCGGATAGTATCCATGTAAATTTAAAAAACCCAGCGTCTTTTGCCAAATTAAAGTATACGACTTTATCCCTTGGGGCAACGGCTCATTATTATCGTTTCAAATCCGATCAAAGTAAAGATGAAGCAAAAAGACAATCTTTTGATTATTTTACTTTAGGTTTCCCAATAGCTGAAAAGGCTGGTGTAGTTTTTGGTATTCTTCCCTATTCTAATGTAGGTTATAAAATCATGGGACAAGAAACTACCAATCCTTTAGGTCAAACCACTGCAAATAGCTTTACTGGAGATGGTGGAGTGAACCGTGCATTTATTGGAGCAGGTGTAGAACTTACCTCTAACTTGAGTGTAGGTTTTGATGCTGGTTACCACTTTGGAAAAACAGACAATAAAACCTTTACTTGGATGAAGGATATAGGAGATGGTACTCCATTATCTACACAAACTCTAGAACATAAAAACCTAGATTACAAAGGTTTTTCTTATACAGTTTCTGCTCAATATGAAGCAAAAATAAACAAATATGATTTTCAATCTAACATCACCTATGCTCCACAAACTAAGTGGGATGTAACCAATACTACTAAAATAGGAATATATGATGTTTTCGCTCCTTCTTACCCGTCAAAAGAAGAAGTACTTGTGGATGAAACAGCCACTTTTATAAACCCACAGAACCTAGCAATAGGAGCTGGTTTTGGTAAAAAATTCAAATGGTTTGTATCTGGGCAGTTCACCTATGTTGAAAACAGCAAATTAGCCAATGCATGGAATACTACATCTATCTCAGGTTATGAGGATACTAGACGATATTCTGTAGGAGGTTTTTATATTCCAAAATACAACTCTTTCACAAGTTACATGGATAGAGTTGTCTATAGAGCAGGTTTTCGTTATGAAAACACTGGTCTAGTATTAAAAGAACAATCTATTAAAGACTATGCTGTATCGGTTGGTTTTGGTCTTCCTGTAAGAGGACTTACTAATATTAATATTGGCTTTGAATACGGGCAAAGAGGAACAACATCTAAAGATTTACTTAGAGAAAATTACTTTAATATGTCTGTAGGATTCTCTTTAAACGATATTTGGTTTAAACGTAGAAAGTTTGAGTAATCCCTATCTTTAACATGAAAAAAGATATTAAAAGCTTTATTGGCTATTTATCTGTGATTGCCTTAGCAGTTCTAGGGGTTTCCTGTGATAATGACCTAAAGCAAATACAACAATTTAATCAAACTAGCTTCTTTCCAGTTGGAGAGGCTCAAGACATACATTTACAGTACGTAGATTCTGGCCGAGTAAAGGCTATTCTGGTAGGAAAGCAAATGTTAGATTATTCCAATGTTTCTAATCCATTTACAGAATTTCCTGAGGGAGTACATGTTACTTTTTTTGACAAACAAGACAATAAAAGCACCGTAGTGGCCAATTATGCTATTTCTTATTCTACTACAGAACTTATTGATTTAAGAGGAGATGTAGTAATTACAACTCATGAGGGTAAAAAATTAGAGGCCGACCAATTGTACTATGATCAAAAAAACAATTGGCTTTATACCCTTGGAAAATACAAAGCCTCTACCGATGCAGAGAATTTCACCCAAGGTGTAGGTCTAGACTTTAATAGTAATTTAGATATCGTCAGAGCCCAAAACAGCTATGCGGAAAGTATAAAAAAACAAAATTAAAATGAAAGCACTACGAATTATACCCTACTTCTATTTATTCATAGCTCTATTATTTATCTATGATGCTGTTACAAAAATCCAAGCAGGTCAAAAGGACTTCTGGATTAGTTTAGTTGTAGCTGCTGTTGCAATCTTTATGTTCTTTTTCAGACGTAAATTTGCAAAAAAAATGGACGATAGAAACAATAAAAAATAATAAAAATAAAATACCACTCTTTAAGGTGGTATTTTTTTTATCTTACCACTTTTTAACAAAAAAATATCCCAAACAACTAACATTAATTTATTAACCTATTAGATGAAAATACTTTTTTAAGGCTTTAGGTAACTTTCTAAAGCTAAAACTTGACAAATAGCCTAAAATATTACCTTTAGGTCTTTTATTATTAATAAGATAATTGTATTTTCGCTCACTGAAAAAAATTACACATAACAAAAAAGCATGGCAGTTTTATCAAAAATTAGACAAAGGTCCGCACTGTTAATTGCAGTAATCGGAGTTGCTTTATTAGCATTCGTCATAGAAGGAGTACTTAGTAGTACAGGAAATGGGGCATCGAGAAACATCGGGCATGTTAATGGACAAGACATTAATACGATGGAGTTCAACTATAAGGTTGAGCAAGCCAAAAACAACAACCAGTGGACAAATTCTCAAGCTGTTGTTGCAGTTTGGAATAACGATGTAAACGAGATTTTACTAGCTACAGAAATAGAAAAATTAGGTTTAAAAATTGGTCCAGATCAATTAATAAACGTAATCAAAAATGATCCATCTATTGCAGGGGATCCAAACTTCCAAGATGAGGCAGGTAACTTCTCTATGGATAAATTCAATTCTTTCGTCTTAATGATGAAACAACAAGGTCCAGACCAATGGAATGCTTGGTTAAACTTTGAAGCTCAATTAGAGAAAATTGGACTTCAACAAATGTATTTCTCTTTAATTGAAGGAGGAATTTACGCAACAGATTTAGATGCTAAAACGGCTTACTTATTAGAAAATGATAAAGTTAGCTTCAATTATGTAGCTGTTCCTTATTCTTCTGTTAACGACCAAGAAGCTAGTGTAAGCGATCAAGAAATCACTTCTTACATGAAGCAACACAGCAACAGATTCCATTCTGAGCCAACAAGAGTAAT
The DNA here is from genome assembly GCF_054871685.1 of Myroides sp. LJL116. Taxonomy (NCBI): domain Bacteria; kingdom Pseudomonadati; phylum Bacteroidota; class Flavobacteriia; order Flavobacteriales; family Flavobacteriaceae; genus Myroides; species Myroides sp. LJL116. The sequence goes on along the minus strand of NZ_JBTXLR010000001.1, from coordinate 379,839 downwards.
TGAATATGCTTATATTCAAAGCTTACCTTCACAAGAAGATAAAGAAGCAGTAAAAGAGGCTTTAGTACAATTGTTAGAACCTACAATTGCTTATAATGTAGATACTAAAACAAACGATACTATTGCTGGATTTAGAAACACAAAAGATGTAGCTCTTTTTGTTAACACTAACTCTGATCAAAAATTCGATACTTTATACTACTCGAAAAGCCAACTTCCACAAGGTTTCCAAGACCAATTATTTAACTTAAATGTTGGAGAGGTTTACGGTCCTTATGAAATTGGAAATAGTTTATTTATCACTAAAATGGTAGATAAACAAGTAGGTAATCAAGTAGATGCTGCACATATTTTAATCTCTTACCAAGGTGCTCCTTCTTCTATGTCAGCTTTGACAAAAGAACAAGCTAAAGAGAAAGCAGACAAATTATTACAACAAATCCAAAAAGACCCATCTTTATTTGCTGGTTTAGCAGCTTTAGAATCAGATGATCCAGGTTCTAAACAAAATGGTGGTCTTTACCAAGGTATATCAAAAGGAATGATGGTTCCTGAATTTGATACTTATATCTTCTCTAATCCAATTGGAAAAGTAGGTTTAATCGAAACTACTTTTGGTTACCACATTGTGAAAGTAACAGACAAAGTGAACACTGTTCAATTAGCTAACTTAATTAGAGAAATCGAAGTTTCAGATACTACAGCTGACCAAATCTATGCGCAAGCAACTAATTTAGAGCAATCAGCTGCAGATAACACAGACTTTATTGCTTTAGCACAAGAGCAAGCTTTTACAACACAAAGCAATGTTATTATCTACCCATTCCAAGATCAATTACCTGGAGTTGGAGAGCAATCTAACATAGTATCATGGGCATTTAATTCTGCAACTAAGCAAAATGCAATCAAACGTTTTGATACTGCTTTAGGTCACATCATTGTTAAAGTAACTACTGTAGATAACTCAGGATTACTTCCAATGGTAGAGGCTAGAAAGATAGTTGAGCCAATTTTAATGAACCAGAAAAAAGCACAAATCATTAGAAAAACAATGACTGGTGCTACTCTTGATCAAGTTGCAAGTAGCAGTAATGCTTCTGTACAATCAGCAAGTAACCTTACTTTAAAGGCTCCACTTATTCCATCTATTGGATATGAAGCTACTGTAGTTGGAGTTGCTTTTGCTACTGAATTAAACGGATTCTCTGGATTAATTGATGGGCAAAACGGTGTTTATATGATACAAACTACTCAAGTGAACAAAGCTCCTGAGTTAAACAATTACAACGCATATAGAACAAGAATTGAAGGTACAGATCAAAATAACGCACAAATGCGTATTATGAAAGTATTAAAAGACAATGCTAAAATAGAAGATTACAGATTAGACATCTATCAATAATCTACTTTTAAATAATTTTATAAAGCCACCTTTTTAATAAAAGGTGGCTTTTATTTTACAATAGTTTTACTAAATAAAATATCTTATTTTTGTCCCACAAAATTAAACCTATACATATGAAAGCATATATTTTTCCTGGTCAAGGAGCGCAATTTACCGGAATGGGTAAAGATTTATATGAATCTAATGAAAAAGCAAAACAAATGTTTGACAAAGCCAATGAAATATTAGGCTTTAGAATCACCGATATTATGTTTGAAGGTAGCGCAGAGGAGCTAAAACAAACCAAAGTTACTCAGCCTGCAGTATTTTTACATTCTGTTATCTTAGCTGCTACTTTAGAGGATTTTAAACCAGAGATGGTAGCTGGTCACTCTTTAGGGGAATTCTCCGCTCTTGTTGCAAATGGTACTTTAACTTTTGAAGATGCTTTACAATTAGTATCTAAAAGAGCTTTAGCTATGCAAAAAGCATGTGAAGTAACTCCTTCAACAATGGCTGCTGTATTAGGTCTAGAGGATAGTATTGTAGAAGAAGTTTGTAATGGTATAGATGGTGTTGTGGTTGCAGCAAACTACAACTGCCCAGGACAACTTGTAATCTCAGGAGAAACCTCAGCAGTAGAAAAAGCATGTGAAGCTTTAAAACAAGCTGGTGCAAAAAGAGCTTTACTACTTCCTGTAGGTGGTGGTTTCCACTCTCCAATGATGCAACCTGCAAAAGAGGAATTAGAAAAAGCAATTCAAGCTACAACTTTCCATACTCCTATTTGTCCTGTTTACCAAAACGTAACTGCGCAAGGAGTAACTGATCCTCAACAAATCAAAGAAAACTTAATCACTCAATTAACAGCTCCAGTAAAATGGACGCAGTGTGTAGAGCAAATGATTAAAGATGGTGCTAGCTCATTTACAGAAGTTGGACCAGGTAAAGTTTTAGTTGGACTAGTTAAGAAAATTGACAAAGAAGCCCAAACTCACTCAGCTTAATTAAAAGTAAACCTATACAAAAACAAAATCCTTGATAGTTCTATCAAGGATTTTATATTTAAAAAAAACCTCATTGGAAAAAATATCTTATTCGGAATGGATACTTGTCCTTACTTTAGTAAGTTTAACAGCACTTGGTCCAATTGCTATTGACATGTATCTTCCCGCGTTCCCAAAAATTGCGGTAGATCTAAATACCTCATTAAGTAAAGTACAAATATCTCTATCTACCTTTTTAGCAGGATTGGCCATTGGTCAGTTATTCTGGGGGCCTATATCGGACAAATATGGAAGTAAAGCACCCATTGTACTTTCTTTAAGCATTTTCATTATTTCATCCCTAGCTTGTTTATGGGTAAAAAGTATTGAGATGATGTGGTTATATCGCTTTTTACAGGCCTTTGGTAGTAGTGGAGGAGTTGTAATTGCAAGAGCTATCGTTAATAAGAGATTTGATAAGGAACAAACCTTGAAGATCTTTAGTATTTTAGCAGTAGTTGGTGGAATTGCTCCTATTTTAGCTCCTATTGTAGGTAATGTTTTAATAGGATTTTTCCCTTGGAGAGTAGTGTTTTTAGCTATGGCATTTTTTGCATTAATAGGGATAGGGATGACTTTGATTAATTTAAAAGAGCACAAAACCCAACTAGGTTCTACCTTAGATTTTAAAAAAATCATAGCCGCTTATCTTAGCTTATTTAAAAGCAGAACCTTTATTACCTATACCTCTATAGGTAGTATTGCTTTTTGTTGTTTAATGCTTTACATAAGTAATGCGCCAGTTTTGGTAATGGAACATGGAAAATTATCTTCTACTATTTTTACTATTGTATTTATGGTTAACTCTATTTCACTTATGTGTGGATCTTTTTTGACCTCGAGTATCTTACGTAAAAAATTAGCGCCAACAACCATTTTAACCCTTGCAACTTCTATTCAAATTATAGCAGCCTTTATGCTTTGGTTATTCATTAGCTTGGATGTGTGGATTTATTTACAATTAGTACCATTACCTTTATTTATACTTCCCTTAGGAATGATCTTCCCAACTGCCACTACTTTAGCTTTAGCACCTTTTAAGGAGCAAAGCGGTACTGCATCAGCTTTATTTGGTGCATTACAATTGGCTTTTACTTTTTTTACAAGTGTAGTTTTAAATAGTTTGAATGATGGTTATATGCCACTTGTAGCCTTAACCCTACTTTGCTGTGCTATATGTAGCTTTTCTATCAACTATTTTACTAAAAATAAAGCAAACTAAAGATATTGCAATCTATTATAAAACAAAAAAGACTAGTAAATTACTAGTCTTTTTTCGTTAAGCAAAGGGCTTATCTATTTTTTAAAAAAATCGTTTATTGTAGTACAAATAAATTCAATTTGTTCTTTCTCTAATTCCGAGTGCATTGGAAGAGCCAATACTTGCTCCACTAGTTCATTGGTCACTGGGAAGTCGCTTTCTTTATAACGTGGATCCAAATACGCCTTTTGTTTATGAAGAGCTATTGGGTAATAAATAGCACATGGGATATCTTTACTTTGTAAATGTTGTAATAAAGCATCTCTTTGTCCATTAACTACTCTTAAAACATATTGATGGAAAACATGGGAATCCTCTTGTTTAGCTATTTGCGGTACAATAAGCTCCTTAGTATCTTTTAAAAGCGCATTATACAACATTGCACTAGAGCGTCTATTGTGATTATAAGTATCTAAATGTGGAAGTTTAGCATCCAAAACAGCAGCTTGGATACTATCCAGTCTTGAATTCACTCCTACTACATCATGGTGATATCTTTGGTACATACCATGGTTTACAATACCACGGATTGTATGAGCTAAGGCATCATCGTTTGTAAAAATTGCACCACCATCTCCATAACAACCTAAATTCTTACTTGGGAAAAAACTAGTAGCACTTACATGTCCAATTCCTCCAGTTTTTACTTTACTACCATCACTAAAACAATAATTTGCACCAATTCCTTGTGCATTATCCTCAATTACAAATAAGTTGTGTTTTTCAGCGATTGCCATAAGACCTTCCATATTGGCAGCCTGTCCAAATAAATGCACTGGAACAATTGCTTTTGTTTTAGGTGTAATTGCTTTTTCAACTGCATCTAAATCAATGTTAAAAGTAATTGGATCTACATCTACTAGTACAGGAGTTAACTGTAAAAGAGCAATCACCTCCACAGTAGCAGCAAAAGTAAAGTCTGCAGTAATTACCTCATCCCCTGGTTTTAATCCAAGAGCCATCATTGCCACTTGTAAAGCATCTGTTCCGTTAGCACATGGAATAACGTGTTTTACTCCATTGTAGTTTTCTAAATTCTTTTGAAAACTATGTACATGCGGTCCATTGATATACGTGGAAGTCTCTAAAATATTTTGGATCGATTCGTTAACTTGAGCTTTAATTGTCTCATATTGACTTTGCAGGTCAACCATTTGAATTTTTTTCATTCTTCTATCCTTTATAATATATATTTTAAGGCTAAATTATCCATTAAACTAGCCTGTGTTTTTTGTTGATTTCTCCCTACAAAAATAACAAATTCTACACTTGAAAACCTCTCTATTCCATAAAAGAAACGTAATTTCGCTAAATCAAAGTATTACCTATGTTTTTTCTATACAATACCATTATCCATATTGCTTATTTCTTTATTAAAATCATTGCTTTATTTAATAAAAAGCTTTCCTTATTTGTAAAAGGTAGAGAGGAATCCTTTGCAAAAATAAAACAAAACCTAAGTAAAACGGATAAAGTTTTTTGGGTACACGTAGCCTCCTTAGGCGAATACGAGCAAGGTCTTCCCCTTATGGAAGCCCTTATAGAAAAGTATCCTACCCATAAAATTCTATTGACCTTCTTCTCCCCATCGGGTTATGAAGTCAAAAAAAACAATACCCTTGCCCACTGTACCATTTATTTACCAATGGATACTACTGCAAATGCTAAAAAATTACTTGAGTATGTAAATATTGAAAAGGCTTTCTTTATAAAATACGAATATTGGCCAAATTATTTACATCAATTAAAGCAAAATAATATTCCAACTTATCTTATCTCTGGGATTTTCAGGGAAAATCAAATCTTTTTTAAATGGTATGCTGGCTTTTATAGAAAGGCCTTGGATACATTTACTTACTTTTTTGTCCAAAATCAACAAAGTCTAGAGCTTTTACATCAATTAAACCACTATAATGTAGAAGTAGTTGGAGATACAAGATTTGATAGAGTAAGTCAAATTTTACAAAGGGATAATAATCTAGAATTCTTAGATCGTTTTACCTTAAACAAAACAACAAAAACCATTGTAATTGGAAGTTCTTGGCCAGATGATGAGAAAATGCTTGCCAAATATATTAATCAAAACACCCAAGAGGATGTCAAATTTATCTTTGCTCCTCATAATATTAAACAGGAACAAATCCAAAACTTACAAAACGCTCTAACGCAAAAATCTGTATTACACACCCAAAGTGAAAACGCAAATCTATCTGAGTGTAAAGTATATATTATAGATGCCTATAGCTTACTAACAAAAGCATATAGTTATGGTGATATAGCTTATGTGGGAGGAGGTTTTACCCATGGTATACATAATATCTTAGAAGCAGCCACTTTTGGAATTCCTATTATCATTGGTCCTAAATACCAAAAATTCCAAGAAGCTAAAGACCTTATTGCCTTAAAGGCTACCTTAGTTGTTCATAACCAAGAAGAACTAGATCAAAACTTAGATACTCTTTTACATGATCACACCAAGCGAGAGCAATTAGGTAAAATTGCCTTTGACTTTATAAATAAAAATAAAGATGCTACGGCAAAAATCATGGATAAAATACAATAAAATAAAAAAGGTAAATAACACAAAAGTTATTTACCTTTTTATTTGAATTAATAATTAATATATACCTAGGGTATAATTTATTTTTATTTATTAGAAGTCTACTTTATCTGGGTGTAATCCCGAACCTCCAAAGTAGTCCAAATTATCTAAAATAGCAACATCACTTGGATCCAATTCAATATCAAATACATCAAAATTCGATTTAATATAAGCAGGTGTTACTGATTTAGGTAATGGTAAGTGTCCATTATATAAAATCCAAGCTAAACTCAATTGAGCAGTAGTTATTTTATATTTCTTTGCCATGGTCTCTAAAGTCTTATTATCCATGACATTTCCTTGTCCAAGTGGTGCCCAAGCTTCTACTAAAATATTGTGCTTTTGACAATAGTCAACTACTTCTTTTTGAGTAAATCCTGGATGGTATTCAACTTGGTTTACCATAGGAGTAATAGTTGACATGGATTGTAGAGCCTCTAAGTGATGAGGCATAAAGTTAGAAACTCCAATTGCTCTAACCAATCCTTTGGTATATAAATGCTCTAAAGCCTTCCAACTCTGTGCGTTTAATTCCTTCCAATTCTGGTTCTGACTCTCTGAACAAGGCCAGTGTAAAAGGTACATATCTATATAATCTAAACCTAAACGATCCAAAGAATGCTCAAAAGCGCGTATTGCAGGCTCGTATCCACGATCGGTATTCCAAAGTTTAGTAGTTACGAAAATATCATTCCTTTTTACTTTAGACTCATTAATAGCTTTACCTACTGATTTTTCATTGCCATAAACAGCTGCAGTATCAATATGACGATAGCCAACTTCCAAGGCCTCTTCTACCGCTTTTATAGTTGCATTACCTTCAGGAATTTGCCAAGTTCCAAATCCAATTGCTGGAATTAGAACTCCATTTTGTAGTTTATAGTGTTTCACGATCAAATGGTTTTTTATAGTTTTTACTCTGTACAATTTACAAACTTTAAAGAGTATTAACAACAAATATTTATATAATTATTACTGCAAAATTCATCCTAGAAAATTTATCTTAAAATTTAACACAATACTTCAATTTGACATATTTACTCACAAAGTCAAAACAAACCCTAAAATAGAAATAATCTAGGGGTGTTAAATCCATTTGATAAGCATAAGGTTAGCCTCAAAAATGCTATATTGCCAAGGAATTTAGAATGCTAACTAATACTAACATGAATCAAAACATTAAAAACATTTTTAAAGTAGCACTACTTCTTGTTGCAATGCCTATTTTTAGTCAACAAGGTGGTATGTGGATTCCTTCCTTATTAGAGGGAATGAACCAAGAAGAAATGGCAACATTGGGTATGAAGATGTCCATTTCTGATATCTATGATGTCAACAACTCTAGCTTAAAGGATGCTGTACCTCATTTCAATGGAGGTTGTACCTCTGAGGTGATTTCTCCAAATGGTCTTTTATTAACTAACCACCATTGTGGCTATGGTCAAATACAAGCACATTCCACTATAGAGAATGACTACCTTCAAGATGGATTCTGGGCAAAGGACAAAAGCCAGGAACTTGTTAATGAAAATCTTTCTGTAACTTTTATGGTAAAAATACAAGATGTTACCACAGAGGTAACAAAGGGTATCAAACCAAGTGATAGCGAGAAAGTAAAAAAGGATAAAATCGCTAAGAATATTGAGAAAACCATCAAGACTTTTCCTAAACAAAGATGGCAAGAAAATCGAATCAAAGCCTTTTATGAAGGTAACCAATATATCTTATTTGTTACAGAAACCTTCAAAGACGTTCGCTTAGTAGGAACCCCTCCATCTTCTATAGGTAAGTTTGGCTCTGACACAGATAACTGGGTATGGCCAAGACATACAGGAGACTTTGCTTTATTTAGAATTTATGCAGATAAGAATAACAAACCTGCAGAATATTCTCCAGATAACGTACCTTATACTCCTAAGCATTACTTCCCTATTTCCTTAGATGGTGTTTCACCGGATGATTTCACTATGGTATTTGGTTACCCTGGAAGAACCCAAGAATACCTACCTTCTTTTGCAGTAGAACAAATCACAGAAAGTCTAAACCCTGCTAGAATTGGAATTAGAGATATTTCTTTGAAAATTACAGATCAATTCATGAGAGAAGATCAAGGAATCAAAATTCAATATGCTTCTAAATTTGCAGGAACTGCAAACTACTGGAAAAAATGGATTGGAGAGAGCCAAGGTTTAAAAAAATCAAATGCTGTTCAAGCAAAACAAGATTTTGAAAAAGACTTTGTAAAGCGTGCCTCACAAAATACAGCAACCAAACAATATGCTGATTTAATTCCAGCCTTTGAAAAACTTTATGCTCAAATTACTCCTTATGCAGTAAGTAAAGAGTATTATAGTGAAATTGCACTGCGTAACGCAGAAATCTTAAGTATGGCTTCAAGAGTATATGCAATTGAAAAAAGCTTAGACAATGCAAAGAATTTTGAAACTAAGAAACAGGATATTTTAGATAAAGCGCAAAACTTCTACAAAAACTACTCTACTAAAGTAGACAAAGAAGTTTTCCAAGCAATGATCCAAAAATATGCTAAAGACGCTCCTAAAGAGTTTTTACCTAAAAACTTAGTGAATATTAATGCACAAGAACTTACTAATGAGATTTTTGCTGAATCTGCCTTAACTTCTTACCAAGGTTTACAAGAATTATTACAAGGAGATGCAAAACAAGTTTTAGAAAAACTGAATCAAGACAAAGCATATAGTTTTGCTAAAGAAATTTTTCAAAATTACAACCAAAATATCCTTCCTGTATACCAAGACTTAGAACAACAAATAAGCGCTTTACAACGCGTTTATATGAAAGCTCAATTAGAATTATACCCAGAGGCTAGAATATTCCCAGATGCCAATGGAACTCTAAGAGTTACTTATGGTATTGTGGATGGTTATTCTCCAAGCGATGCAGTATACTACGAACCAATTACCCATTTAGATGGTATTATGGAAAAATATGTACCTGGAGATTATGAGTTTGATGTTCCACAAAAACTAATTGAACTATACCAAAGTAAAGACTACGGACACTATGCTCAAAAAGATGGAAAGCTACCAGTTAACTTTATTTCTACAGCACATACTACAGGAGGAAATTCAGGCTCACCTGCCTTAGATGCCTATGGTAATTTAGTAGGATTAAACTTTGATAGAGTTTGGGAAGGTACCATGAGTGACATCTATTATGACCCTAGTATTTGTCGTAATATTATGGTGGACGCGCGTTATATTTTATTTATCATCGACAAATTCGCAGGCGCTCATCATCTAATAGAGGAAATGGAATTAGTTTACCCTAAGGGTAAATAAATAACTGATTGATTATTAGCAAATTATGCGTTATGAAAAATTAATAAAATATTTTGCAAAAAAATCTTAGCAAATTAAAAAAATCATATATTTGCTCTGAATTAATAATTAACTTTTATAATTAATCAAGATGAAAAAAATCGCATTAAGCATTGCTTTAGTAGCTATGATGGGAGTATCTTTTGTTTCTTGTAACGAAACAGCTAAAGAAGCTCCTGCAACAGAAGAAGGTGTTGAAGTTATCGAAGAAGTAGCTCCAGTAGCTGAAGAAACTGTTACTGAAGAAGCTCCTGCAACTGAAGAAGGTGCAACTGAAGAAACTGCAACAGAAGAAGTTGTTACAGAAGAAGCAGCTAAGTAATTTTTGATTTTTCAAAAATAGCTTAGGCTAAAAAATAAAACCTCGCATTATTGCGAGGTTTTTCTTTTTTATACGGTTTGCAACTCTTGCATTTTTAAAAGTTGCTCTACTATAGTACGTTCGTTGGACAATCTTGGTATCTTATGTTGTCCTCCTAATTTATCTTGATTTTTCAACCAATCATAAAATAAATTCTTTCTAGCTAAAGTTAACTTTAAAGGATTTAAGGTCATATTATTTGCTCTTTTAGCCTCATAGTCGGAATTTAGTTCTTGTAAGTTTTTATCTAGAACCTTAGCAAATAGTGCTGGGTCCTGGGGATTTTTCTCAAACTCAATAACCCATTGATGAGCACCATTTTGTTTAGACTCCATAAAAATTGGTCCAACGGTGTATTCTAAAACGCTTACTTGAAACTCCGCGCAAGTCTTAGCCAAAGCTCTATCGGTATTTTCAATCATCAGTTCTTCTCCAAACACATTTATAAAATGCTTGGTTCTACCTGTAATTTTAATACGGTATGGCAAAAGGTTAGTAAATCGTACTGTATCCCCAATTTCATAACGTAATAAACCAGCATTGGTAGTAATAACCATAGCGTAGTTTTTTCCTAGCTCCACCATAGATAATGGAATTACTCTTTGGTTAGATGTTCCATAGGTATCCATAGGAATAAATTCATAGAAAATACCATAGTCTAACATTAAAAGCAGCTCATTGCAATCATTTTGATCTTGGATAGCAAAAAAACCTTCTGAAGCATTATAAATCTCATAGTACTTCATCTTAGGACTTGGGAAAAGTTGTTCGTATTGCTTTCTATAAGGTTCAAAACTTACTCCTCCATGGAAATACACCTCAGCATTAGGCCATAATTCTAAAAGGTTTTCTTTTTTAGTTTCAGCTATAATACGGTTAAAAAGAACCAGCATCCAAGAAGGTACTCCTGCTATACTAGTAACGTTTTGGTGACGTACTTCTTTTATAATGGCATCCATCTTAGTTTCCCATTCACTCATAAGTGAAGTCTTATTTGAAGGGGTGCTACTGATCTCTGCCCAAAAAGGCATATTATCGATTAAAATGGCAGATAAATCTCCAAAGAAAGTATCATTGTCTTGGTATAGTTCTTTACTACCTCCTAGACGCAAACCTTTTCCTGTGAAGAGTTGGCTATCTGGATTATTATTCAAATACAGGCACAATAAATCTTTAGCAGCTTTATAATGACAATCTTCTAAAGCACTTTGGCTTACTGGAATGAATTTACTCTTAGCATTAGTTGTTCCGCTACTTTTAGCAAAAAGGCGAATAGGCTCAGGCCAAAAAATATTGTTCTCCCCTCTTCTACAACGCTCTATATATGGCTCGAATTCTTCATATTTAAACAAAGGAACTCTACTAGCGAAGGTTTCGTAATTTTTTATACTAGCATAATCATACTGCTTTCCCAAAAGCGTATTTTGATTTGTTTTCATTAAGCTTAAAAACAGATCCTGTTGTACCTGATGGGGATTTGTTCGAAATACATCAATTTGATGAATTCTCTTTTTTAAAATCCAAGATGCGATTGAATTTATAATTGTAAATGCCATAATAAACCTTCATTTAAAAAATCCTTTACTTTATTACTGGATAAAGTAAATAGTGGGATACGAAATGTTTTCGTATTTTTACCACCTACCCAAAAATAACAATTTATTTATGCTTTACGAAGGAGTTTTAAACAAAATGCAAACTGAGTTTAACAATCCTATTGAATACTTTTTAGTATTGGAGAGTAACTTTATTCATATCAACCAAATATTAGATAGAAAAGTACGAATTAACTTCCTTGACTATCAATGTTTAAACTGTCAGGAACATAAGAAAATATTTCGACAAGGATTTTGTTATGAGTGTTTTTATAGCTCCCCTGCAGTAGGAGATTGGATTATGCGTCCGGAGTTAAGTACTGCTCATTTAGGGATTGAGGATAGAGATTTGGCTTATGAACAAAAATGCCAACTACAACCTCATAGTGTTTACCTCGCTTTAGCTAGTGATGTAAAAGTTGGGGTAACTAGAAAATCTCAAATACCTACTAGATGGATTGATCAAGGAGCCTCTAAGGCCATTGAAATTGTAGAGGTGCCAAATAGATACTTAGCAGGTATTACAGAGGTTGCCTTAAAGCAAGAATTCACCGATAAAACCAATTGGAGAAAAATGCTAGTCAATGAAATAGGAGACTTCGACATTCAACAAATTAGAGAATCTTTAAAAGATAAGCTTCCCTTAGAAGTACAGCCTTATTTTGATTCTACCCCAAGTTCTTTAATAGAATTAAACTACCCTGTATTGCAGTACCCAACAAAGATAAAAACTCTTAACTTGGAGAAAACTCCAAGCTATCAAGGGGTTTTAAAAGGTGTAAAAGGACAATACCTATTATTTGAAGACGGTACCGTTTTCAACGTTAGAAGCAATGAAGGAACAGTGATTTCACTAGAAATCCTATCCTAATAAATATAGATACAAAAAAAGCCCATAAAATTATTTATGGGCTTTTTTTATTATTTATCTTATTCTTATTTATTGAATATTTAGTTCGTAAGGCAAAATGGTTTGGTTACCTTGAAGGTTGGAAAAATAATTTAACCTTTGTAAAAGTTGATAATTCTGCTCTCCAATTTTTTCTAAGATAAGCTGATCTTGGCTTTTGAAAATAGATGAGCCGAAGTAATTATTTAATAAATCCTCAAAGTTTAATTCATACTCTGGGTACTCCACTACTCTATAATCTTGGATTTCTGTCTTTTCAACAGCATAAGCTATTGCCTGATCTAATCCACCATAAGCATCAATTAATCCATTTTTCAAAGCATCTACACCAACCCATACTCTTCCTTGGGCTAATTCATCTACCTGCTCAAAACTCATATTTCTTCCTGTAGCAACACGAGAAACAAAAGTAGTATAGATTTGTTCAATACTTTGGGTTACGGTCTGTTTATATTCTGGTGATAATGGCGCAAAAATACTATAGTTAGCAGCATTTTTATGGGTTTGAACGATTTGAGGATTAACCCCATATTTCTCACTTAATGTACTAACATTAGGCAGCATACCAAAAACACCTATACTTCCAGTAATAGTAGCAGGATCGGCAAAAATATAATCCGCTCCACATGCAATATAATAACCACCAGAGGCTGCAACATCTCCCATAGATACAATTACAGGTTTAACAGCTTTGGTAAGCTCCACTTCTCTCCAAATTAACTCTGAGGTAAGTGCACTACCACCTGGACTATTCACTCGTAAAACTACTGCTTTTACTTTATCATTCTCACGAGCTTTCTTTAAAGCTCTATTGATAGATAACTCTCCTACATAACTGACATTCCCCTCTCCACTTAAAATTTGTCCTTGGGCATATACAATCGCGATTTGATCCGCGGATAGTTTTACATTAGAACTAGAAGGAGCTTTAATATAATCTAGGATAGTAATTTTATTATATTCTTTATCTTGTGCAACGTCTACTAAGGATTTTACACTAGCTTCAAATTCATCTTGATAAGCAACACGGTCCACTAATTTATGCTCTAAAGCTCCTAAAGCAGTGTTACCATATAAATTACTAGCTGCATCATTTATTTGCTCTAAAGAAACCGATCTACTCTTTGCAATATCTGTGGCAATAGTAGTCCAAATAGAATTTAAAAATTCTGTAGTCTGAATGTGATTTGCTTCACTCATCTTATTTTCTAAATAAGGCTCAACAGCACTTTTGTATTTTCCATGACGCAAAACTTCCATTTTAATCCCTGTCTTTTCTTGTAAATCCTTTAAGTATAAGATTTCCACAGATAATCCCTTGAAATCAACCATTCCTACAGGATTTAAAAAAATAGAATCCGCTACTGAATTTAAGTAAAAGTCCTTTTGAGTATAGTAATCTGCATATGCCATTACAAACTTTCCAGAATCTTTAAAATCCTGTAAAGCTTGGCGCAATTCTCTCATTTGAACAATTCCTAAACCAGAGTGCTCGTTAACTAAAGTAATCCCGGAAATACGTGAATCCTCTGTTGCTCGATTAACTGCCTCTAAAACATTACTCAGACCATTTTTGGGCTGATCTTTAAAGCTAAACTCTTTATAATTAAACTTACCACTATAGTCGTACTTAACTTTAGATAAATCTAGTACAATCACAGAATTATCCTTCACCACTACTGTATCACTACTTCCCATTGCAGCTCCAAGGCCTATTAAAAGGACAAATAAAAGTCCAAAAAACAAACATAGCCCCAATATTGTAGCTAATACATTACCTAAAAATCTCATATCTTATTATTTACTTCTATTAGTTGTATAAATCTACTATTTGTTACACATTTTACAAAACTTTGTGACCAATAACTATAGGTAAAATAGCATAAAATTGAATTTGTTTTAGTTACTTTGCCCCCATGTATACACAAAACAACATCGTTTTATCCATTGGGACCAATATGGGAGATAAGATAGCTAACATTAAAAAAGCTATTGAATTAATTCATAATCAAGTAGGTACGGTTGTGAAAACTTCTTCTATATACCAGTATCCTGCTTGGGGATTTCAAAGCGAACCCTTTTACAATTGTGCCATACTACTTCATAGCAAAATAAATGCACAACAAGCAATTTCTAAGGTTTTAGAAATCGAACAAATTTTAGGTAGAGTTCGATCTGACTCTCCAGGTTATATAGCTAGAGTGATTGATATTGATATTATTAGTTTCAACCAGCAAATTTATCAAGAGCCCAACCTAACTATTCCGCATCCTTTAATGCAGGAAAGAAAGTTTGTATTAGAACCAATGATGGAGCTAAATCCATCTTGGGAACATCCTATTTTAAAAAAGGATGTCAAAGAACTATTACAACAATGTCCAGACCAAACAAAAGGTGAATTTATAACCACTTTGGATTCTCCTTTAAAAAAATATGATTTCTCGACTATAAATTTTCTAGCCATAGAAGGTAATATTGGAGCAGGTAAAACAACTCTAAGCTCTAGAATTAGCCAAGATTTCAATGCCAAGTTAATCTTAGAAGGATTTGCAGACAATCCTTTTTTACCAAAGTTCTACCAGGATGCTGATCGCTATGCCTTTTCCTTAGAAATGTCTTTTTTAGCAGATCGCTATAGTCAGCTATCCGACGATTTAGCTCAATTGGACTTATTTAAAGAATTTGTCATTTCCGATTACTACGTACATAAATCACTGATTTTTGCTCAAATCACCCTTGAGCCAGATGAATTTAGCTTATATAAGCAGATCTTTGAAATTATGTATAAAGAAACTCCTGAGCCAGATATTTATATCTTTCTTTACCAGAATACCTCTCGTTTATTAGAGAATATCCAAAAAAGAGGTAGGTCCTATGAGAGTGAAATTACTGCAAATTATTTAGACAGTGTTACCAAAGGGTATTTCAATTATATTAAAACCCTTGCGCCTCATAAAGTTCTTACTATCGATATTTCAGATATTGACTTTGTAGCTAACCAAAAAGATTACATCCACCTATTGGATCAAATCCAAGAAAAGATAAATCAAAAGAACAGTTAATAAAAAAGCCTTCTATTATAGAAGGCTTTTTTATTAAGATCGCATTTTACTAAATAGATCCCATATTACTATTCCTGCGCTAACGGCAATATTCAAAGAGTGTTTGGTTCCTAATTGAGGAATCTCAATAACCCCATCACTTAAATCTACTACTTTCTGACTTACTCCTTTTACTTCATTTCCAAAAACTAAAGCATACTTTTGATCACTAACAGGGGTAAACTCATTTAGCATAACACTATTTTCTACTTGTTCAATGCTTTGAATATTTACGTTTTTTTGCTTTAAATCCTCAATAACACTAACAATGTCTTTAGCGTATTCCCATTCTACACTTTCCGTAGCACCTAAGGCTGTTTTGTTAATCTCTTTGTTTGGTGGAGTGGCTGTAATACCACATAGATAAACTTTTTCAATTAAAAATGCATCACAAGTTCTAAAAACAGAACCAATATTGTGTAAGCTCCTAACATCATCTAAAACGATAATTAAAGGCGTTTTCTCCTTTTCCTTAAACTCTTGAACATTTATTCTATCTAGTTCACTATTTGCAAGTTTTCGCATAAAATCTATATTTTCAGCAAAATTAAGTAATATTTTAATGCATTAATAGGCTTAATGACCAAAATATACAAAACTGATTTTTGCTTTTCACTTTGCCCCAACTAGCCTAATACCAAGAGAGTTAGACAGTTAATTATACGAGAGCTTTTATAGATTTAACAAACCTTTCCTCTTATATTTAACAAAATCCTATAGGATAAATATTGATTAACGACAATAAGGGTGGTAAATTTGCAGGCTAAAATTAAAAATCAAAATGTTTAATAGATTTATTAAATACATCATTACTACCCCAGTTATCATCTACTCTGTACGTTGTACACTTGCATTGATAATTGGTCACATACTACTACAAAAGTTACCCGATTACCAAATGATGTGGACATTGATTTCTATTATCTTAGTAATATCCCCTGAGGGTCAAAACTCGAAAAAGCTTTCTATTGAACGATTTAAATCCAACTTAGTAGGATCTATAGCGGGATTGGTATGTTTAGAAATTGAACCTTCTCCAGATTTTTGGATGTGTTTGTTTGGATTCTTTTTAACTATTATTACCTGTTTTATTTTTAATATTCTAAACATGGCTAGAGTAGCGCTTGTTGCTTTAATCATTATTTTAATTCAACCTCAACCTAGTCAAGAAGCTAGTAAAATTGTAGAGGCTACTCCGTTAATTAGAGCCTTATCTGTAACACTTGGCTGTTTTATAGGTTTAGCAATTACTGTTAGTACAAGTATTATTATCCGAGCTTTAAAAAAGAAACACAATATTCCTTTAAATAAAACTTTAACCTAAGACATAGTAGAGTTTGACTGCATGGTTTTATGCAATCCAAATACTTAGAGTATATTTGTGATATCCAATTTAAATATTCCAATATGACTGTTAAGTCTTCCGATAAAAAGCAGACTCCATTAATGAAACAATACAACGATATAAAAAGAAAGTATCCAGATGCTTGTCTTTTATTTCGTGTAGGAGATTTTTATGAAACCTTTGGACAAGATGCTGTTAGAACAGCTAAAATTCTAGGTATCACTTTAACAAAAAGAAGTCCAGGGACAGCTAGTGAAATAGAACTAGCGGGATTTCCACATCATTCGGTAAATGTTTATCTTCCAAAATTAGTTAAAGCAGGTTTACGCGTGGCTATTTGTGATCAATTAGAAGATCCTAAAACAACAAAAACACTTGTAAAAAGAGGAGTTACTGAATTAGTTACTCCAGGAGTTGCTTTCAATGATGAAGTACTTCAATCTACTTCCAACAACTTCCTTTGTGCTTTACATTTTAATAAAAAATATATAGGTATTTCTTTCTTAGATATTTCTACAGGAGAGTTCTTAACCTCACAAGGAGACCAAGATTATATCGATAAATTATTACAGAATTTCTCTCCAAGTGAAATCCTTATTCAAAAGCACCATAAATTAGAATTTTTAGAACAATTTGGAGACCAGTACAACCTTTTCTTCTTAGATGATTGGATCTTTAAAAAAGATTATGCTTTTGAATCCTTAACGGCTCATTTTAAAACTAATTCTCTACAAGGATTTGGTATAGCAGATTTGGATTTAGGTATTATAGCTAGCGGGGCTATCTTATATTATTTAGGAGAAACCCAACACACAGAAATACAACATATTTCTAGTATTCAGCCCATAGCACAAGATGCATATGTATGGATGGATCGCTTTACAATAAGAAACTTAGAACTTTACCAAAGTACCAATTTCAATGCTATTACCCTTTTGGATGTAATCGATAAAACGATTTCCCCTATGGGAGGGCGCCTTTTGAAAAGATGGCTAGCCCTACCTCTAAAGGACTTAGAGCAAATACAGCAAAGACATCAAATAGTTGAGCAGTTATGTAAAGAAACATCGCTTTTAGATAGCTTTATACAACAAATAAAACAAATATCTGACCTAGAGAGACTATCCTCTAAGATTGCCACTAATAAAATATCTCCTAGAGAGTTAATTGTATTAATGGAATCTTTACAAGCTATATTACCTGTAAAAAAGCTTGGACAAAGTTCAGACAACGCCTCTTTAAAGGCAATGGCTTCTACCTTAAAGGATTGTGAGGTATTTATAGAGCAAATAAGAAAGACTATTTCTGAGCAAGCTCCTGTTTCTATTACAAAAGGAAATGCAATCGCAAAGGGAGTAAATGCAGAGCTTGATGAATTAAGAGCAATTTCCTCCACTGGTAAATCCTTCTTAGACGAATTAGAACAAAGAGAAATTGAACAAACAGGAATTCCTTCTTTAAAAGTAGCTTTTAATAATGTTTTCGGTTATTATATAGAGGTAAGAAATACACATAAAGACAAAGTTCCTTCTTCTTGGATTAGAAAGCAAACTCTGGTAAATGCAGAGCGTTATATAACGGAAGAGCTTAAGCAATATGAAAGTAAAATTCTAGGTGCAGAGGAAAAGATCTACCAACTAGAAACACAATTATACCAAGATTTTGTTCAATGGTGTACCTCTTATATTACTCCAATACAACAAAACGCAAAAGTAATTGCACAAATCGACTGTTTATGTGGATTTGCACAACTAGCCTTATCTAATAATTATGTCAAACCTATTTTAAATGAAGGATTTGATTTAGATATTAAAGATGGAAGACACCCGGTGATTGAAAAACAATTACCCATGGATGTTCCCTATATTGCCAATGATGTATACCTAGATAAAGAATCCCAGCAAATCATCATGATAACGGGACCTAATATGTCTGGTAAAAGTGCAATATTAAGGCAAACAGCTTTAATTGTCTTACTAGCACAGATTGGAAGTTTTGTACCTGCTTCTAAAGTAGAGATGGGTATTGTGGACAAAATTTTCACAAGAGTAGGTGCATCGGATAACATCTCAATGGGAGAATCTACTTTTATGGTAGAGATGAATGAGACAGCCTCTATTTTAAATAACCTTACTCCAAGGAGTTTAATTCTATTGGATGAGATTGGTAGAGGAACAAGTACCTATGATGGTATTTCAATTGCTTGGGCAATTGCTCAATACATCGTAGAACACCCTACAAAGGCCAAAACGCTATTCGCAACACATTACCATGAACTAAACGACATGAGTAAGTACTATGATAGCATAAAGAATTTTAATGTTTCTGTGAAAGAATTAAAAGACAATGTACTCTTTATTCGTAAACTTGTACCTGGTGGAAGCGCACACAGCTTTGGAATTCATGTAGCCAAAATGGCTGGTATGCCAAAAATGGTACTAGAAAATGCCCAGAAAATGTTACTCCAATTAGAAAGTAAAGTAGCACCTGAGGCTAAAATCACCCTTAAACCAATTGAAAAAGATGTACAATTGAGCTTTTTTAATTTAGAAGACCCACTATTGGAACAACTAAAAAAGGATATTTTAGGTATAGACATTAACTCTCTTACCCCAGTAGAGGCGCTAATGAAGCTAAATGAAATACAAAAAAAGATAAAATAACAAAAAGCACTCTCCCCTTTGGAGAGTGCTTTTTTTGATTATTTAAATAAAAAGAGAAAAAAAAATCTTTAACTCCTTCTTGCAAATCAAATAGTTATAAAAAACTTTAAAATTATTTACAGATAAAGTTTGCAGAATATAAAAAACCTCCTATATTTGCACTCGCAATACAGAAGTAATGCACGTTCTTAAAAAGAAACAAAATGCGAAAATAGCTCAGTTGGTAGAGCGCAACCTTGCCAAGGTTGAGGTCGCGGGTTCGAACCCCGTTTTTCGCTCAAATCCAATTGCTCGGGTGGTGGAATTGGTAGACACGCTGGACTTAAAATCCAGTGAACAGTAATGTTCGTGCGGGTTCAATTCCCGCTCCGAGTACCAAAAAATCCTAAACATTTTGTTTAGGATTTTTTTTTGCTATAAACTTACCCTACTTTAGCTTTATCCTATTTTATATTAACTCTTATTTATACCCTATTTGCTATGAGCGCTTTTGTAATAAGTGTAAAAGAGAATGAAAAATTCAAATACACTTTTGAACACTCTAGAGGTCGTACTTTATTAACTAGTGTTGAGTATCCCAGTAAAGAAGCTATTTATGCCACAATAGGCTTTTTACAAGAAAACTTTGAGCTAATTACCATCTTAAGATATAAAACAACTAGTGCTAAGTTCTATTTCAAATTATCCATAGATCAAAACATCTATGCTACTTCTAGAAAATTCAACACAGCCATTCGTTTTGCTAATGCCATTGAAGAAGTTCAAAAGAGTTTTACAAAGGCAGAAATTCTTGACTTTAGTATAAATATATTCGAAGATATACCGCAAGAAATGGAATAACCATATCTAAATCCATTTAATATTACTTTTGTTATCTCTACTATAAAAAGATAAACAATTGTTTTTTAAGCAAGTAGTTCCAATGAAGAAAAAAACATGAAAAAAAATATTTTTTTTCACCAAAATACTATTGTGTAATAAGATTTTTACTCTATATTTGCACTCGCAATCCACAAGGAAAGCCCACAGGCTCGGGTGGTGGAATTGGTAGACACGCTGGACTTAAAATCCAGTGAACAGTAATGTTCGTGCGGGTTCAATTCCCGCTCCGAGTACCATAAAGGAGATTTGTTTTACAAGTCTCCTTTTTTTTTGCATTAAACTCAACGGCTATTGCTAAACTATCCCACTAGAATTCGTACTTCTACTAAGTTTACCTCACCCCCTTCTTACCATTACTAAAGATTACTGTTATTTTAAAAAGCCTACTCCTTACTAAAACCTACCTCTTACGCCTTTAATTAAGGCTTAAGAATTAGTTCCATTTAAAATGGAAAAAAAAATCAATAAAATACTAACTTTAAATTACTGCTTACCAACTAGATAAAACAACTAACGAAAAAAAATAAAAAAACTTTCTAAAAAAGCCTTGTCAGATATAATAATTGCACTATATTTGCACTCGCAATCCACAAGGAAAGCCCACAGGCTCGGGTGGTGGAATTGGTAGACACGCTGGACTTAAAATCCAGTGAACAGTAATGTTCGTGCGGGTTCAATTCCCGCTCCGAGTACCATAAAAGGAGATTTGTTTTACAAATCTCCTTTTTTTATTCTCTTTACTCAGCAAAGAGCTCTCATTAATATCTTATGTCCTTTCTTTAGGTTTTAAAAACCTATTAGAGTCACAAAAAAAAATTTCAAACTACAAAGACCTTAACTAGGTTGAATAAGGCTTTAAAAGCCCTTTATAACAGTACAAACCCTTTTTACCTATAAAGACCTCAACCAGGATTGATATGCCTTTAAAAGCCTTTTATAACAGCGAGGCCTTCCCCTCTAAATATATAGGTCTTGATAAGTATTAGTATAGTTTTAAAAGCATCTAAAAACCATTATTGCCACACGAAAGAGATCTTAAAGTAATAAAATTATTATCTGACTTTTTTTCATTAACTAAATAACTAATTACCAATAACATATACACAAACTGCAATAAAAATGATTTTTTTTCAACAAAAAGTCTTGTTTCAAAAGATTTTTGCCCTATATTTGCACTCGCAATCCACAAGGAAAGCCCACAGGCTCGGGTGGTGGAATTGGTAGACACGCTGGACTTAAAATCCAGTGAACAGTAATGTTCGTGCGGGTTCAATTCCCGCTCCGAGTACCATAAAGGAGATTTGTTTTACAAGTCTCCTTTTTTTATTCCCTTTTTTAAAATAAAAGGACAAAAAAAGACGTATTACAAGGTAATACGTCTTTTTTTTAGTTTTGACTTACTGACTCTAAACGTTGCAGTAAATTTTTATTTAATGCATTTTTTGCATATTGCTCATCAACTATTAATTCATGAACATCTTTTTGACTTGGAAGCTCATACATTGCATCAGTTAAAATTGCCTCACACAATGATCTAAGCCCACGAGCACCTAATTTATACTCCAAAGCTTTATCTACAATATAGTCTAAAGCTTCATCTGTAATCTCAAGCTTAATGTCATCCATTGCAAACAACATTTCATATTGCTTAATAAGAGCGTTTTTAGGCTCTGTTAAGATCAAACGTAATGTTTCTTTATCCAAAGGATCCATGTGCGTTAAAACAGGTAAACGCCCTATTATTTCAGGGATTAATCCAAAGTCCTTAATATCACGCGGAATAATGTATTGCATCAAATTAGTACGATCTACTTGATCACCTTCTTTTAATGAACCATATCCTACAGCTTGGAAGTTTAAACGCTTAGAAATAATACGCTCAATACCATCGAAAGCTCCTCCTGCAATAAAAAGAATGTTTTTAGTATTCACCTCAACAAACTTTTGATTTGGATGCTTACGTCCTCCCTCTGGTGGAACATTTACAATACTTCCTTCTAATAATTTTAATAATGCTTGTTGAACTCCTTCTCCTGAAACATCTCTAGTTATTGAAGGATTATCGCTTTTACGAGCAATTTTATCAATTTCATCAATAAAGATTATTCCTCTTTGAGCTTTTTCAACGTCGTAATCTGCTGCTTGCAACAATTTACTTAAAATCCCCTCTACATCTTCTCCAACGTAACCAGCCTCGGTTAAAACAGTAGCATCTACAATTGCCAAAGGCACATTTAGCATTCTTGCAATTGTTTTGGCAACTAAGGTTTTTCCTGTTCCTGTTTGCCCAACCATTATAACGTTACTCTTCTCTATTTCCACTTCTTGATCTGCGGACTTTGATTCTTGTAGTAAACGTTTATAGTGATTGTAAACCGCCACAGACATTACTTTTTTAGTTTGGTCTTGACCAATTACATATTGATCTAAAAACGCGCGAATTTCCATCGGCTTCTTTAAAAGCAATTCTTGGTTCAATTCATCTTCTTCTTCTTGTGTGGTATCTTCTAAAACAATACCATAAGCCTGATCTACACATTTATCACAAATATGAGCATCCATACCTGCTATTAAAATATTTGTTTCTGATTCGGGTCTACCACAAAAAGAACACTTCATCTGCTGCTTTGCCATAAATTTTTATTCTCTAATTAACACCTCATCAATCATACCGTATTCTTTGGCTTGTTGAGCGATCATCCAATAATCACGATCACTATCGTGGTGAACTTTCTCCATACTTTGCCCAGAGTGGCTAGAAATGATTTGGTATAATTCTTCTTTTAACTTTAAGATTTCTCTTGCCGTAATTTCAATATCAGAAGCTTGTCCTTGTGCTCCACCAAGTGGTTGGTGAATCATTACACGAGAGTGAGGTAAAGCAGAACGCTTTCCTTTAGCTCCTGCACATAAAAGAACAGCTCCCATAGAAGCAGCCATTCCAGTACAAATAGTTGCTACATCAGGTTTAATAAATTGCATTGTATCGTAAATTCCCAAACCTGCATATACTCCACCTCCAGGTGAATTCACATAAATACTAATATCCTTATCATTGTCTACACTAGCTAAGAATAATAACTGTGCTTGAATAATATTGGCAACATAATCATCGATAGCAGTACCTAAAAAGATAATTCTATCCATCATTAAACGAGAAAACACATCCATTGAAGCAACATTCATTTGTCTCTCTTCAATAATGTAAGGGGTCATACTACTAACAATTTTGTCGTAGTACATGCTATTTATACCATGATGCTTTGTAGCAAATTTTTGAAATTCCTTACCGTAGTCCATATATATTCCTTTTTTATTCTAAAAAATAAGCGCCTCCCCATTTTGGGAAGACGCTCAAATATACTTATTTTTTTCGTGGAAAATTATTCTCCGTACATTTCTTTAACGAAATCTTTGTAAGAAACTTCCTTAGCTTCAGCTTTCACTTTATCGTTAAATAAAGCTAATACTTTTTCGCTCATTACTTGCTCAGAAATACGTTTAACCTCTTCTTGGTTAGACATTACTCTAGCAACGATATCTTCTACTGTTTTTTCATCTGGTTCAGCTTGACCGAATTGAGCTAACTGATCTTTGATTAATTTTACAGTGTGTTCTTTAATCTCTTCGAAGTTTAACTGTAAGTCGTATTGAGCCATTAATTTTCCTTCGATTAATTGGAAACGTAATCCTCTTTCACTCTTATTGTACTCCTCTTCTGCTTGTTCTGGAGTTAAAGTAGTTTCTCCTGCAGTTTGTAACCATTTCTTTAAGAATTCAGCTGGTAAATCAAAAGAAGTAGACTCTACTAAGCTTTCGTAAACGTCGCTTAAGAATTTTTGATCAGCTTGACCTTTGAATTGTCTCTCTGCGTCTTCTTTGATCTTCTCTTTTAATTGCTCCACAGAAGTTACAACTCCTTCTCCGAATAATTTATCGAATAACTCTTGGTTTAATTCTGCTTTTTGTGTTTCGTTGATTTCTTTGATAGTAACTACCACATCAATTTCCACTACTTCTTGTAAACCTAAGAATTGCATTAACTTTTGCTCATCCTCAAACAATCCTTTTGTAGAGATAGTAACTTGATCACCTACTTTTTTGTTTAAGAATTTCTTTTGGTTAGTTTTTGTTCTAATATCAGCAATAGCTAATTTAGTTTCATTCTCTACTCCAGCTTCTTCGTTTTGAACCGTAACTAATAACTCAGAATTTTCTTCAACAGACTCTTGAGAAACTAATTTACCGTATTGGTTTTGGATGTACTCAACTTGCTCGTCAAGCATAGCCTCATCAGCAACGATTTGGTATTTTGCTAAATTAGCAACCTCTTCTAAAGCTACATTGAACTCAGGTGTTAAACCTAATTCGAAATCAAATTTTAATACATCAGCATCCCAGTCAAACTCTTCGTTTAATACAGGAAGTGGATTTCCTAAAATATCCATTTTCTCCTCTGTAAGGTAATTGTTTAATTTGTCTTGTAAGATTTTGTTAACCTCTTCGAACAAAACTGCTTTACCATATTGTTTAAGGATTAAACTCATTGGTACAGCTCCTTTTCTAAATCCAGGAACACTAGCGCTTTTTTTATAGTTAGCTAAAACCTTATCTACATTACCTTGGTAATCTTCTTTTGCAAGCTCTATTGTTACAATTGCATTAAGAGCATCTACATTATTCTTTGTAATATTCATTTTTTGATGTATTTACATAATAAATTTGGGTTGCAAAAATAAATTATTTTTACAACCCATCCAAGTTTTTAACTGATTGTATTTCAATCATTAATTTTTTTATTGATTTTCCAGGTTGTCTTTTTGAACAATACCATTGGTAATGGATTGGCAAAAAGTCAATACTATACTAAATAAGACAGCATACCAGAATCCTTCTACTACAAATCCACTAACAAAATAAGCGCAGAGTAGAATAATCAAAGCGTTGATTACAAGTAGAAACAACCCCATGGTTATTATAGTTGCTGGTAGGGTCAAAAAGATCAATACTGGTCGTAGGAACATATTTAACAAACCCATTACAACAGCTACCCATAAGGCAGATGTCCATCCCTCTACGTATACTCCTGGAAGTAACCAGCAAAGGAAAACAACTATTGCAGTTGTTACTAATAATCGAATAATTAATGCCATATTTTTTTTTATAAAAATAATCAAAAATTAATTAGTAGGCAACAAGGTTGGCCCTGGATATTTTGCAGGATTAACTAACGGAATATTTGCTTTATAGTGTTGGTTAATCACCTTTAGAATCTCTGAAGAAGCGAACGCATAACCTCTTGGATTTAAGTGAACACCATCTAAAGAGAACATTACTGTATTTAAATTACCCATTCCTTGGAAGTAATCCGCTGTATAAATTTGTCCATCTTCTACTCTTAAACCACTCACAGCTTGATTTAAAATAGCATTCATGTCCACTAATGCTAAATTGTGCTTAACAGCTTCTGCTTTAATAATAGCATTAAAACTATCGGTAGCTAACTTAACTTTCTTTTGCTCCACTGGATTTAAAACAAAAGAATCGCTCATTGGGTAAGATACCCCATTTACTAATAATGCATCCAAAGTAGGGTTTCCAGTACCTCCTCCCATTGGAAGTCCAATTTGACTTTTACTTGTTAGGATAAACAAATCTTTAGATGTCGCATGTCTTGCTTGTCCATAAACCATAGACAACATAGCTATTTGTTGATCTGTTAACACAAATAAGCCCGCATCAGAAGCTTGCTTTAATCCAAGTTTTAAAAGCCCCGACATATCCGCTAGAGTTTTATCTTGAATTAAAAGTGCGTTAGCTTTGTCTTTAGAGAAAAACTCTAAGCGATCTGCTTGCCCACCTTTAGCTAAAATTTCTTTTAGCATACCAACAAAGGTATTTAATGCATCTATCTTTTCAACTCCAATTAATTCTGGAGTCAATGGATTATAAGGCACTGTTGTAAAATAAGGAATCGCCGTTACATCAGGAATAGTAGCAATAGCTCCCTTAGCTCCATTTTGAACTAATGCTTGGGTAATTGTTTGGTAAACATTTTGAAAAACCCCTACATGAGTAATATCGTTTGGACCATACAAAGAAGGATCTAACCCATTTAATTCGTTTTGATCCACACCATCTCCTCCAGAACTAGCATATCCCAATACATCATTTGAACCAATCCAATTGGTAAAGAAAGTCGGATTCAAACTCATTGCATCTTCTATAACACTAGCATTCTCTGAGGTAGCTGTACGCACAAAATAAGGGTTAGCTGTACCATTGGCAACACCAGCTAAACTTCCATATCCCTTTGCAAGAAGATGAAAACTCTTAGCTCCTGGTACCCCGGCATTATGAAAAGCTTTCTTTTGCTGATTGGAAACTTCAATAGTTATAGTTCCTTTGATATTCTCAGGTGAACTTGTACTCATGTTCATAATTAAACGAGTTGGTGCAATTACTTGTCCACCTAACAATAATCCTCCTACATTGTTAACGTCATCCTCAAAAGAAGGCTGGGTAAATTCTCTACCCCCAACTACTTTGAATTGACCCGCTAAAATGTTTGGAAAGGAATATTGCTGACCACTTTTAAATACGGTTCCATCCATATATCCGGCAGTTAAGCTATTTCCTATAGCTACATAGGTGGAAAAATCTGCTTCCCCTGCATAATAGGTTCCCCCATCAATACCATCCTTAATATCTGGTTCACAACTCGCAAGAAGTGCTAAAGCTGGTAGTATAAATAAATATCTTTTTTTCATAATTTATAGTTTTTGTTGGCTGGTTGTTGGTCTACGTCTTAGAAGCTATAGCTAATTCCTACACTCCCACTTGTAACTGCACTTTTATATACTCCACCGAAAGAAACATAATTACCATCTTCTAGGTAATAGTCATAAGAGTTCTTTATACTACTGAAGTTCATAAAGTTGGCAGCAACATCGATACCAATACCATTTTTAAATTTATAAGTAAATCCTCCTGTATATGCTCTAGAGTCATTTCTAGGAGTTTCTGGTGCGAAATAACCATCTTGTACTGGACTTTCATCGTAATACCATCCTGCACGTACACTCCACGCATCATTTACTGTATATTGTACTCCGACACGGTAAGTACTAGAGTCTTTATAATTTCTAGGATTAACAGAAGTACCAATAGCTGGACTATCTACAAAATCAATAGTCAAGGACTTATATACATTCCAAAAAGCTCTATTGTAATCAAAAGCAAATAACCATTTGTTCCATTCATAAGAAGCTCCAACAGTTAACTCAGCTGGTAAAGGCATCTCTGCAGTAATTTTACCATCTTTAAAAAGGGCCTGTGCAAAACTTGGTACATCATAAAAAGTAGCAGTACCATTTTTAGCCTTCATTTTTATTTCAGAACGATAATTCATTCCTATACGCAAATGATCATCCACATTTAGCAAATAACCTGCTGTCCATCCCCAAGCTGTTACATTATGAGATTTCACAGTAACATTAGTGTAGTTACCTTGCTCATCCGCTAAGCTTCTGGATACATTTCGATTAAAAGTTACCCCTCCTGTAACAAAGATAGGTCCTCCTGAGAAACTAAAGCGTTCATTTACTTTTACAGCAACAGTTGGTTGAACATAGAAGGATTTTAAATCGATATTATTTACAAGGTGAGCACCTTGCCATCCTTTATCCCATTCTACTTTACTTCCATAAGGAGTGTAAATAGCCAATCCTAAACTCAGCCACTCCAATGGCTTATAAACAGCATAAGCATACATAGGAGTTCCAGGATTGCGGGTTTCATCTTTCCAATCGTAGGTTTTGTTCTCAAACTTAGTATCGGCTACTAAGTAACTAACCCCAGCTGAAAAAGTCCACTTATCTTTCAAAAAAACCGAAGCTGCAGGGTTGAAGAACAAAGTCTCCGCACCACTAATAACAGCTACCCCCGTGTGTCCCATTGCAAGTTGTTTGTTTCCTTGCATACTAACTCGATATCCTCCTGCAAAAGCAGAGAAAGAAATCAAAGACAACAGGGACAATGATATTAATTTTCTAATCATAATCGTTTTTTATTTAAATTTCGTCATTATTCAAATATAACTGATTACAATAATTTTACAAATTTTTAATTCTTATTTTAACATTTAAAGAATGATAAATACATTATTATCAATAATAACACATACTATGCAAGCATAATAATTGATTTTATCTAAATATTACGAAATTATACAAAACACAGCACACTTAAATTTTTCTAAATAAAAAGCCATTATTGTAAAAAAATTAAGACTATAATCTCACAATACCATAATATACTTCAAAATCCATCCAGTAAATTGCCTAAAAAATGCAGATTTACTTTTTTTGCAAAAAAAATCAGCCGAATCATCTAAAAGATTATTCGGCTGATTTATAGTTTTTTACTCTTAAAAACACCTCTTTTTTATGTCAAAAAGCATTTTTTTATATTATTGTAAAAATTCTTCTACAAATTCAAAAAACATTTGAGGTTCTTGTGCATGCAACCAGTGTCCTGCATTTGAAATAGTTTTCACAACTGCTAATGGGAAATGTGCATGAAGTAATTCAAAATCTTCTTCTTGGATATAATCTGAGGCTCCTCCTCTAATAAAAAGGGTTGGTCCATTATAGATATTTTCTTCAGGTAAAGCTTGTCCAACTACTTTTGGGTTATTATTGAATACATCTAGGTTAAAACGAAAACCTAGCTGCTCTGGCTCTACCCAATACAAACTTTTTAATAGAAACATCTTAGTAGAAGCATCCTTTAAATGAGAAGATATAATTTCATCCACCTCAGCTCTAGAGGGCTTAAGGCTAAAATCTACTGCATTTAAAGCCTTGAAAATACCCTGATGATGTTCTGGGTAGAATTTTGGTGATATATCGGCCACAATTAAACGCTCCACTTTCTCTGGATACTCAGTAGCCAAAAGCATAGCTACTTTCCCCCCCATAGAGTGTCCTAACACCATAGCTTTGGCTATAGTATGATGGTCCATGTAATTTACCACATCTTGCACCATATCTTCATAAGACCATACTTCACTATGGAAACTTCTACCGTGATTTCTCAAATCCAAAGCATGAACTTCATAGCCTATATTGGCCATTTGTCTAGCAAAGCTCTTCCAGTTATCACTCATACCTAAGTAGCCGTGCATAACTATAAAAGGAATACCTCCTTCACCTTGGATATTAGAATGTAATATATTTTGCATTATTGTAATTTTCTAACATACATATTAACAACATTTTCTAATCCTAAATACAAAGATTCAGCAATTAGAGCATGTCCAATAGACACCTCTAGTAGTCCTGGAATATTTTGCTTGAAAAAAGCAATATTATCTAAACTAAGGTCGTGTCCCGCATTAACTCCTAATCCTAATTCATTTGCTAGCTCTGCACATTTAGTATAAGGCTCAATTGCCTTTAAATTACCAAGACCATATTGAGTAGCGAATTCTTCGGTATATAATTCGATACGGTCTGTACCAACTAAAGCAGCACCTTCAATCATAGATAGCTCTGGATCAACAAAGATAGAGGTACGAATACCTTTTGCTTTACATTCCTGTATAACCTCGCTTAAAAAAGATTTATTTTTTATCGTATCCCAACCAGCATTGCTAGTAAGTTGACCCACCGTATCTGGTACTAATGTAACTTGAGTTGGTTTACATTCAAATACAAGATTTAAAAAGTTATCCATAGGATTCCCTTCAATATTATATTCTGTATGAACAACATCTACTAAATCTCTAGCATCTTGATAACGGATATGTCTTTCATCAGGTCTTGGGTGAATAGTCACTCCTTGAGCACCAAATTTTTGAACATCACGAGCCACTTGTAATAAATCAGGCACATTCCCACCTCTTGAATTCCTAAGAGTGGCAATTTTATTAATATTAACAGATAATTTAGTCATAATTAAAAAAAATTTAAACACAAAAATACAAAGTATAATTAACCTTAATTGATTAATTTTTGATTATTTTGCAGTTGATAATAAACTGGTAGTATAATGTTTGACTTTAAATCGGAATTAATTCATCCAATTCCTACTTTCACCCCAGAAAGTAGTATTGCGCAAGCTTTGGCCTTTTTAAAGGAAAATAACCTTTCGCATTTACCATTGAGCAATGCTCAAGGTCAATTTTTGGGCTGTTTATACCATCAAGATTTCCAAGAGGAAAATGCCAATGATTCCATTAAAGAAATCATCTATGACTTAGAGCATTTTTATCTTCAAAGCCCTACAACTTTGAACGTCTTTGAGATATACGATATTTTAATAAACAACGATGCTAATGTACTAGCTGTGATTGACCAAAACAGACAACTGCTTGGAATTGTAAAAAAACAAAGCCTTTTAAACTTTTGGCCCTCTACCCTTTTTTTGGATGAAGTTGGCACGACTTTAGTTGTTAGTCATCATATACAGCAATATAGTATTTCTACCATTAGTCAGATTGTAGAAAGCAATAATGCCAAATTATACGGCATTGTTATCTTACAAACTCTAGAGGACCAAATGCACATCCTTTTAAAGAAAAACAAACACAATACTAAGATCATCCTAGATGAATTAAGGCGTCATGGTTATCAAATTATAACCCATCACATAGAGGATGATTACCTAAATGATTTACAAGAGAGATCTCAATACATCAATAAATTTCTAAACATATAATAATGAAGATTGCAATCTACGGACAAACAAGTAAGCCTATAGTTCAAAATATTATCCTAAGGCTTTTAAATGTTTTTAAAGAATATGAGGTTGAAATTATATTTGAAGCCCACTTTTACCACCTACTAAAACAAAACAATATACTTTCTAAAGAATATACTACTTTCGGAGAAGAGAACCGATTAAGTGATGATGTTGATTTCTTTATAGGTATTGGAGGTGATGGTACCATGTTAAGAGCAGCAAACTTTATAAAGAGCATGAATATTCCTATTGTGGGTATTAATGCAGGTCGCCTTGGATTCTTAGCTAACGTACAACAAGATGACATAGAAATTTTATTACCGCATATCTTCGAGAACACCTATACTTTATCAAAAAGAACACTTTTGTCTTTACAATGTAATCCTGCAAAAAACAACGATTTTGATATTCAGTATGCTTTGAATGAGGTAACAGTTTCTAGAAAAAACACCACATCGATGATTACTGTAGATACTTATTTAAACGACGAATATTTGGCTACTTATTGGGCAGATGGTCTAATTATTTCTACCCCATCAGGCTCAACTGGATATTCCCTTAGCTGTGGAGGTCCAATTATTGAACCAGAGACAAATTGCTTTGTAATCACTCCATTGGCTCCTCATAATTTAAATGTAAGACCCTTAGTAATTCCAGACAATTTAGATATAAAGTTAAAAGTAAGTAGCCGTGAAAGTCAATTTTTAGTTTCTTTAGACACTACCACTAAAGCAATAGATAACGAGACAGAACTTACCATTTCAAAAGCTTCATTTACAATAGATTTAGTAGAATTCCCTTCTCAAAGCTTTATAAAAACTCTGAGAACAAAACTACTTTGGGGAGAAGACAAACGAAACTAACAATAACAAATAACCCGCAGCTTATATACTAAAATGCTAGGGGAAGAGTTATAACAGGATAGGGTAATTTACTTCCCTAAAAAATAATTACGTTATTATTTGTCTATATTACTATATTTGTAAATTAATTTAACAGAATGAGCAAAATCCTACTGTCATTATTATTGACCTTTAGTCTAACTCTTTGCTATGGGCAAATCCATGAAGTAGGAGTTGGCATTGGAGCAGGAAATTATGTTGGAGATATAGGTTCTACCCAATTTATCAACCCAAAAGACCCAGGATTTTCTGTTTTTTATAGATTAAATCGCAGTCCAAGACACTCTTACCGATTAAGTTACACACAAACTAAAATCAGTGGAGATGACGCCAAATCCGATATGGGTTACAGAAAAGAAAGAGGTTTGAATTTCACAAATACCATTGATCAATTGGCTATTGGTATAGAATTCAACTTTTTTGAATTTGATTTACATGAAGAAGAATTTGGTTTAACACCTTATATGTATTTAGGTTTATCGGCAATCCGCTATACAGATTTATATTATAGGCCAGATGAACCCGAGGATAATATGTATCCTTCTTCGAGAATAGATTTAGTGAAAGGAGATAAGAAAAATTCCATGGCAATTCCATTTGCCCTGGGAATAAAATTTAGATTAACTCCAACTTTGAACATAAATGCAGAGGTTGCGGCTAATTACACCTTTACCAATAATTTAGATGGAAGCCACCCAACCCAAGAAATTAGACAACCCTATAGTTTCGGAAAAAACCGAAATGATTGGTTTTTCTTCTCAGGTATTTCATTGAGTTATACCTTTGGAAAAAACCCATGTTATTGTGCAGATTAAATGAATTTAGAACAAGAAATAGACTTAAAAAAATTACCACAACACGTTTCTATCATTATGGATGGTAACGGTAGGTGGGCAAAAAAACAAGGTTTTTTACGAACAATTGGCCATGAAAATGGGATTAAATCCGTTCGCTCTACTATTAAAACCTGTGTTGACTTCAAAATCCCCTATTTGACTTTGTATGCTTTTTCAACCGAAAACTGGTCAAGACCAAAATTCGAGATTGATATGCTGATGGACTTAATGGTTAGATCTTTAAAGAAAGAACTTCCTACCTTTATGCAAAACAATGTAATGTTAACTGCAATAGGTAATTTAGATCTATTGCCTTCTAAGGTGAGAAAGAACTTAGCGGAAGTTATGGAAACCACAAAATCTAACACAGGATTAACACTTACATTAGCCCTAAGTTACGGTTCTCGCAACGAAATGATCGAAGCAATAAAAAATATTTCGATTAAAGTTAAAAATAACTTAATTTCGCCAAGCGATATTGATGAATCAATTATTAATGAGCATCTTTACACGCGTAGCTTACCTGATGTGGATCTGTTAATTAGAACTAGCGGAGAGCAGAGAATCAGTAATTTCATGCTATGGCAAATCGCCTATGCGGAATTATATTTCACCGAAGTACTTTGGCCAGACTTTAGTGAACAAGAATTTTATAAGGCCCTTCTGACCTACCAAAATAGGGAAAGAAGATTTGGAAAAACTAGTGAACAACTTTAATAAAAAACGTAAATAATGTTTCAAAAAGGTACCTCTCTTTTTGCACTGTTAGTCGCAGGATTCTTCTGCACCCAAACAAAAGCACAAGACAGTATAAACTTTCCTTCTTTTGAATCTCCAAAAATTTATACCCTTGGAGATATCACCGTAACTGGAAAATACAATTATAACCCTCAAACCGTTATAACCTTTACTGGCCTTAACAAAGGGCAAAAAATAGCTGTTCCTGGTGAGGAAATTTCAGACGCACTTAAAAAGTTGTGGAATTTAAATTTCTTCACAGATATTAATATCTATGAAACATCTGTGGTTAATGATACAATCAATTTAGAGCTTACTTTAAATGAATTACCGCGTTTAGATAACATACGCGTTAATGGATATAAAAAGACAAAATCAGAAAGTCTTATCAAAGAAGCTAAATTGACAAAAGGACAAATTGTTAATGAAAACTTCCTTTCTACAACAAAGTACTTTTTATTAAATAAATACAAAAAAGACGGTTTCTACAATACTAAAGTTACCCTTCAAACTATTCCTACAGATTCTCTTGGTAGAAGAGTGGATCTAATCATTGGAGTAGATAAAGGTAAAAAAGTAAAGATATCGGATATTCATTTTAACGGAAATGAACAACTAAGTGATAAGGCCTTAAAGAAAGCGATGAAAGATACCAAAGTGCGTAGCCCTTGGAATCCACTTCGTATTTTTAAAGCCTCTAAGTTTATTTCTACTAAATATGAAGAAGACTTAGCAAATATTGTTGATAAATATAAAGAAAACGGATACCGTGATGCTCGTATTGTAGCAGACACTACAGGTTATGATCCAATAACAAATACAGTTGCTATTGATATTGATGTACAAGAAGGTAATAAATATTACTTTGGAGACATTCGCTTTATCGGAAACACTGTATATAACAATGCCTACCTTTCTAGAGTTTTAGGACTTGAAAAAGGAGAAGTGTACAACGGAGTTCTTTTAGATAAAAGAATCCAAGACAACAAAAATCCTGACGCACAAGATTTGACTAACCTTTACCAAAACAATGGATATTTATTCTCAAGTATCCAACCAATTGAGGTAAAGACTGCCAATGATACTATTGATTTTGAAATTAGAGTTTTAGAAGGTCCAATTGCAAGATTCAATAATATTACTGTTAGTGGTAACCAAAACACCAATGACCGTGTAATCCACAGAGAGCTTCGTACTAGACCTGGGGAAACTTGGTCAAAGGCACAGGTTATGGAAACTATGAGAAGATTAGGTCAATTACAGATTTTTGATGCTCAAGCAATTGTTCCAGACATTTTAAATGCCGATGCTCAAGCAGGAACAGTAGATGTTGACTGGCAAGTAGTAGAAAAAGGATCTAGCCAGGTAGAATTACAAGGTGGTTACGGTGGAGGTGGTTTTATCGGAACCTTAGGGCTTTCCTTTAATAACTTCTCTTTGAGAAACATCTTCAATAAAGATGCATATAAACCATTCCCAATGGGAGACGGTCAGTCTTTAGCACTTCGTTTACAAGGAAGTAGCTACTACCAGACTTATAGTTTAAGCTTTACTGAACCTTGGTTTGGTGGAAGAAAGCCAGTTAGTTTCTTTGGAACTATTGCTTATAGCCAGCAAAATATGTACGATTATTATACGCGTACTACAGATAGAAGTAGAGGATTTAACATTACTACTTTATCTTTTGGACTAGCTAAACAGTTAAATGTACCAGATGATTACTTTGTATTATCTCATACATTGAGCTTCCAATACTACGATATGAAAAACTATAATACTGGTTTATTCACCTTCGGAGATGGAGATTCTAAAAACTTAGCTTACCAAATTGAATTAAGACGTGATAACCGTGGTTTTGACCCAATTTTCCCAACCTTTGGTTCATTCTTTAGCATCAGTGGTAAATTTACCCCTCCATATTCTTTGTTCAACAATGTAAACTATGAAAACTTACAAAACGAACAAGCTTATAAATTAAGAGCTAAAAAAGGAATGACTGACCCATCTACTGGATTACCTCTAGCAGAAGGACAGTACATCAATGCTAAAGGGCAAGCAGTTGCTAAATGGCAAGATGCAGCGCCAGATCAAGGTAAAATTGACCAAAAACGTTTCAACTGGTTAGAATACTATAAATTAAAATTCAAAGGAGACTGGTACACTACCCTTACAGGAAAGTTAGTACTTAGAACTCTTGGAGAGTTTGGATATATGGGTGCTTACAACAAGCACAGAGGTATCGTACCATTTGAAAGATTCTATTTAGGTGGAGATGGTTTAGCTAACTTCTCTTTGGATGGCCGTGAGGTAATTCAATTAAGAGGATACCAAAATCAAACATTAACTCCAATAAATGATAGAGGAGAACAAATTGGAGGTACTATATACAATAAATTTACGTTAGAGTTAAGATATCCAATTACATTAAAACCTAGCGCGTCAGTTTATCTATTATCCTTCGCAGAGGCAGGTAATGCATACGACACTTTTAAAAACTACCAACCGTTTGAATTAAAACGTTCTGCAGGTTTTGGAGTGCGTGTATTTATGCCAATGTTCGGACTTTTAGGTATTGACTTTGGATATGGGTTTGATCCAGTTCCAGGTTCAACACAAAAAAGTGGGTGGCAAACGCATTTTATCCTAGGACAATCATTTTAATGTAGTTTATACTTAAAATCGATATAATGAGAGTTGTTTTAGCTTCTATAATTTGTATATTTACATTATCTTTCTCCATGGCAATAGCCCAAGGAGGTAGTGCAAGGGTGGCATTTATTGATATGGAATATATCCTTAGTAAAACCCCAGAATACATAGAAGCTACAGCTGCTATCGATTCTAGAGCCGACCAGTGGAAAGCCCAAGGCGATAAAAAGCAAGCAGAGATTCAAGCCTTGAAGCAGGCATTGTCCAATGAAAGAATTCTATTAACTCGAGAACTAATAGAGGAAAAAGAACAAGAAATTTCCATTTTAGAGCAAGAGTTATATGAATACCAACAAAAAAGATTTGGTACCAAGGGAGATTTAATTACTCAAAAAGTAATGCTATCTAAACCCATTCAAGACCAAGTATTTTCTGTAGTAGAGGATATCGCCCAGGCAAGGAAATTTGATTATGTCTTGGATAAGAATACGGAGTCGACTATGGTTCTAGCAAGTGCTCGCTATGATATAAGTGAACTTGTTTTAAAAAGAATGAACAGTGCAAGGCGTAAGCAAAACATGACTAAAAAACAGGTTGCTGAGCTGGAAGAGGAAGAAAAACAAGAAGATCAAATGGCTCTTAGACAATCGCGTCGTGAAGAGCAACAAAGAAGAAAAGCAGAAGCAGATCGTATCTTACGTCAACAAGAGAAAGAACGTTTAGCTCAACAAGCCAACGATCCTCAGTACCAAAAAGAACAAGCTGCTATTGCTAAGAGAGAAGAATTACAAAGACAACGAGAAGCTAAATTAGAAGCACAAGAAAAAGCTAGGTTAGAGAAAATAGCCCAACAGGAAAAACTCTACGAGCAAAAGCAAGCAGAAATGCAAGAACAAAGGCTCAAAAACCAGCAGGCTAAAATGGACGCTTTAGAAGAAAGAAAGCTTTTAATCGAAGAGCAAAAAAGAGAAATCGAAGAGCAGAAAAGGCAAAGAGATTTACTCCTTGAGCAAGAAAGACAAAAGCGTATAGAGTTGAACCAAGCAAGACAAAGCAATAAGCCAACCTTGGATATTGAAGCTCTACGTGAACAAAGACGCATTGATCAAGAGAAAAAGCAAGAGCAAGCTCGAATAAATAGAGAGCAAGCTATAGAGAGAAGAAACAAAGAAATAGAGCAAGTTAGACAACAGGCTCAAGAAAGAAGAGAGAAAGCTCTCAAAGAGCAACAAGAAAGAAAAGAAAGAATTGCCAAAGAAATCCAAGATAAAAAGGATCAATTAAAAAAGGACCAAGAGGCAAAAAAATAGAAAAATAATTATATACAATAAATCAAAAAATCGAGTAACAATGAAAAAAATGAAATCTTTATTAATTGCAGCTGTGATGTTTTTCGGCGTAGGTACTACAGCTGTAATGGCGCAATCTAAAATAGCTCATATTGATGTGCAAGTTTTAATGAGTGAACTTCCTGCAATGAAAACAGCAGAAGCTCAATTAAAAAAGCTTGGTGAAGACTACGATAAAAACTTCACAACAATGATGACGGAGTACCAAACTAAGATTCAAAAATACCAATCAGAAGCTGCTACAGTTGGTGATGCAACTAACGAAGAGCGTGCTTTAGAAATTGAAAACTTACAACAAAGAATTCAACAATTCCGTACAACAGCGGAACAAGATTTACAGAAAAAACAATACGAGTTATCTCAACCAATTTTAGAGAAAACTTTAGCTGCAATCCAAAAAGTTGGTAAAGCACAAGGTTTTAACTATGTATTAGATTCTTCAATGGGATCTGGAGTTTTATTAGCAGATGGGGACAACCTATTAGCAGCAGTTAAAAAAGAATTAGGAGTTAACTAATTTTCCTAATAATTAATATATAATCCACTCTAAAATTAGAGTGGATTTTTTTTTATATTTGCCTATGCAAAATACAGATCCTATAGGTTTATTTGATTCAGGAATTGGTGGTACCACAATTTGGAGGGAATTAATTACATTATTACCCTGTGAAGACACTATATTCTTAGCTGATCAAAAAAATGCACCATATGGGGTTAAGTCCAAGCAAGCTATCGTAGATCTTTGTATGAAAAATATAGATTATCTACTTTCTAAAAATGCTAAAATAATTGTTATAGCTTGTAATACAGCAACCACAAATGCTGTAAAAGAACTAAGAAATCATTACCAAGTTCCAATCATTGGGATAGAACCCGCAATTAAACCTGCAACAATTCTTACTAAAACATCTAAGATTGGCGTTTTAGCCACTAAAGGAACCATTACAAGCGATTTGTTCACCTCAACTATAAAACTATACCCCCAGGTAGAGATAATAGAGCAAATAGGCTACGATTTAGTCACACTAATAGAAAGTGGTCAAATCAATTCCCCTCAAATGACTATTCTCTTACAGCAATACCTTCAACCTATGGTAGACAAAGGAATAGATACATTAGTATTAGGATGTACGCATTATCCTTATTTGAAACAGCAAATTCAAAAGGTTATTCCAAATAATATTACAATCATAGATTCTGGACAAGCCGTTGCAAAACAAACCAAAAAAATACTGTTAGACAATGGGCTTTTAAACCATTTAGAACGAATCGGTGCGCATACTTTACTTACCAATACGGACCCTACTATATTGAAGAGTTTCGTAAAAGAAAATGCAACAATCCGCTATGAAGATTTTTAAAAAAAGCGCCTTTGATTTTATCAAAGGCGCTTTTTTTAAAGGCTTATTTTTGCTCTTGTGTATACCAAGAAGAGTACATGACGTAGTTTTGAGCAATACGCTCTATTTCTCCTTGAAAATCAGATGCGCTAATATCTTTTACTTTTTTTGCAGGAACACCTGCATAAATAGCTCCTGATTCTACTATTGTATTTTGAGTTACAACAGCTCCTGCTGCGATAATTGTATTACTATGTACTACACAATTATCCATCACAATAGCTCCCATTCCAATTAAAACATTATCGTGAATATGACATCCATGTACCATTGCATTATGTCCTATAGATACATTATTACCAATTAGGGTTGGGTGCTTTAAATAGGTACAGTGAATAATTGCTCCATCTTGGATGTTTACTTTATCACCAATACTAATGGAGTTAACATCACCGCGTATTACAGCATTAAACCAAACACTACACTGTTTACCAAGGGTAACATCACCAATAATGGTAGCATTCTGTGCCACAAAAC
The DNA here is from genome assembly GCF_054871685.1 of Myroides sp. LJL116. NCBI lineage: Bacteria > Pseudomonadati > Bacteroidota > Flavobacteriia > Flavobacteriales > Flavobacteriaceae > Myroides > Myroides sp. LJL116. The sequence continues at coordinate 340,233 of NZ_JBTXLR010000001.1, read as the reverse complement.
AATCTTCAGGAATTTGAGGAGTTTTACCTCTTAGGGATAGTATATTCATAACGGGGTTAAATTAATAATCCCGATAAATATCGGGATTATTTTTTATTATTAATCTTGCACATGAGGGCAATTACAATCTAAACTACTTCTTTTAGCAAATAAATTTATACCAAAAGTGAATACGTGAGTTCCGGAATTGGAAATTTTCAAATCCCCTAATCCTTCTACGTAAGAATAAGTAAAGGACACGTTCTTATAATTACCTCCTATTAAAGGAGCAATATACTGCATACGTTGGGTTTTTACTTTTCCTTGAGTAATATACTCGGCTCCATCGGTATATTGTCTGTAGGATAGTCCGGCATAAATTCTACCAAAATCCAATTGACGATACACCTTCATATTTACATCCACAGTCCACTGTTCTAATTCTTCCGTATACTGTACTAAAGTGGAAGGCTCATAGATCCATCCTTGTCCATATTTAGTATTACCAAAAGCATATCCAGCACCAAGTAAATACTTTCTGAAATTATTGTCCTGTGCATCACTATAGAGCTTATTTTTAGAACTAATCAAATTTTGAATAGTAAACATAGTAAATAAGTTTTCATAGTTATAAGCTGCTCCTACGTCTACTAGAAAGTTTGAGCTTTTTGTTACTATAGTACCATTAATACTAGGATCAAATCCACCAAACTCTGTCTCGTCTAAACTAGTTCGATCAAAACCTGCACTAATACCAAAGGACAATAAGTTTAAATCATAGCGTGATTCACTAAAGGTGATAAAGTGTGAATAAGTAGCTTTAAAACCGCTTCGTTTATGGTATCCGTTTTTATCATCATAGGCAATTACTCCTACTCCAGATCGCTCTGCAACTCTAGTACTTCCAGCAAAAGTTAATAAACTAGGTGCGTCCTCCACTCCACTCCATTGCTGACGAGTGGATAATCGAAATTGAGCACTATTTTTAATCCCAGCCAAAGCAGGGTGTAAAAGATAATAGTTATCTGCTAAATACTCCGTGTACACTGCAAAACCATCTTGGGCAAACCCCAATTGAGCAAAAGCTAATGCTAAAACAAGGTATCCTTTTTTTAATATTCTTCTCATAACTTAATTATCTTTTTAAAGAAAAGTGTCCTGTATATTTTACTGAACGTCCATTTAATTCATCATTACCAGGTAAATCATTAGTAAACTCTACTGTAAACCAATAATCTGTGGAAGGCAATTGGCGACCATTATAAAGCCCATCCCATCCTTGCATATTGTTAGGACTCATTTGTTTTAATAACTTACCATTGCGGTCAAATATATTAATTCTAGCCTCAGGGTGTCCACTTAGCCCAGGTATATTCCATGTATCATTGTATCCATCCCCATTTGGTGTAAAGTACTTAGGATATCCAAATACTGAAAACACTGTCATAACTGCACAGTTACTGTACTTACTTCTTACCCATGCAACATGGTCTCCAATAGGAATATTATCAAAGCGATTATAATTTTGGAACGCCCCATTATCAATAGCGTATTCAAAATCATCTACCTCATCGGTAGATACTCCGATTTCTACAAATGCACGACCATTTTGATCGATATCTAAAGAATTTACCATATTGGTAGCATCCGCATTTAAAATAAATACGTTAAATACTGGTTTTACTTGCCAATTATGAGAACGCAATGAACAAGGGGTAGAATCTGGATAAGGATTTTGTGCATAAGTCACTTGAAGGAAATACGTACCATCCTGTGTAATCTCCATTTCTAATTCCTCTTTATTACTTCCTATCTTTGTTGCAACAGCAATTGCTGTATTATTCTCTACTACTTTGAAAAGAGTAACTCTATATACTTGTTGGTCATTTGGCTCGAACCAAACATTACTACCAATAGTCCCTTGGTCTTGTCCATTATTACATAATTGTAAAGAATTTTGTTCAGGTCCAAAACTTCCGCTCACACTTAAATTGCTACTAATAGTATAGGTTTTATAATCATCGCTTTGACAAGCAAATCCTTCCACCATCTTAACTCTAGAAAACAATTGCTTTTTTTGACCAATCCCAAGAGGATAATTTTGAGCTTGCTCTCTAGTTAGAGCGTTTGTGTTATTTTGTGCATCGATTTCATTTTCGAAAAACAAGACATCTAATTGATCATAATTCGGATAAAACTCTTGATCAGGTCGTTCTATAACGGTAGCACCTTTCACACCATTTGCACCAGCGTAAAGATTAGCTGTATTTTGCTGTACATCGTTATAACAATAGTTTATAGCATAATTATAAGTGGTAATCTTGCTGTATCCTAAAGAAGCAGTAAAGCTCTTATGGTTAAAATTCCCCGTTTCTACATCTGTTAACCTAACCCATAAGGTGCGAATTTCATTTAATCTAACATCTAAACTATTAGAGATAGCATTTTCATTCTTTATAGCATCTTGTTCGTTGTCAAAATAAGCTACAGTATATCCGGTTGTTCCATCTTCCGATACTTCCGGGTAACTTCCTAGAATATCTTTGTTTAAAACAAGTAAATCAAAATTCCACTGTGTTTTATTATCTGTACACATGGTTAGATTATCAAATGCACCAATAACTGGTTTAGCTATAATAGACAGTGTAATCGAAGCACTTTTAACCACAACAGGGGTAGCATGAAAAAGTGGATTACTAATTCTAGCATATACTACTGTACCATCTAAAGCAGTGAATTCAGTTGGGTTTTCAATGATCTTGGTAAAATTGTGATCCGAATAATAGCTAATAGATAAATAAGGTGTCATTACACCATTGCCGATCTGGCTTTGAGCTTGTGTTAGGTCAAAAATTCCTTCTCGTTTATCTTCTTGGGTTTCTTCGTTACTTTGTTGAGCAGAAAGTACAGCAGTAGCATTAGTGTCTAAAAACTCCGTATACAAAGTAAAACGCTTATGTCCTTTAGCATTAGAAGGGTTCTTCACATCGCTCACCTGTATCTCGATCACAGTATTGTTAGAGGCTAGATAATTATCCCAATTATTATCTACATCTAAAATCTCTTGACCTCTTACACCTTGGACTACTTCAAAAAGCTGTACTTTATATAAAGTAACATTACCTAAAAAGGCTTCATTTGCATTTATCCCCAAATTAAAGCTTGCTTTATCACTTGGCGAGCCAACACTTTTATATAAGTCCGCTACAGATACAATCATATCTGCTATAGTACAATCCTCTTGCTTTACAACAAGATCAAACCCCCACACCTTATACTGATCTGGGTCCTGTACCGAATAAACTCTAACATAATAACTAACAGGAGCACTATCTCTTGGTAAACTAATCCAAAGATTTCTACTGTTTATTTTCTCGCGTTGAATTTCCGCATCACTTTGACTTTTATAAAAGTCATATAAAAAACCAAAAGGAACAATAGCTACTCCATCTTGATCTTTACCATTTGCTTGGTCTCCAATTCCTCTTACTGCATCTGGTAAATAGAAAGTTGCAGGATCTTGTAAAGCAGGTCCAGCGCATTGGGTCAAATTATATGGCTTACCGTACTTTATTTCAGGCTGCTGTTCTTGCAAAAATCCCATGCTATGTTCTGTTTCGAAAAGCGCTTTTGCTTCAAAATCGCTACTACCACTTTTTCCATAATTGGGAGTGGCAAAAAACAAGTACATAAAGACAGATAATAAAAGCCCTATTGTTTTGCTCATGTTAATTGTTACTTTAAATTATTAATGCTTACTATATGTTAATTAATTGTTTAAAAAGATTATATCTTTGATTGTTCCATTTATTCTTTGTTAATTTTGAAAAAACTAAAAAGTAATATGTCAAAAATACAAATTCAAAATACGTCAAATCCTACAATTATAAAATTTGTTTTACCAGATTTTATAGTAAAAGGTGAAAATCACGAATTTAAAAACATAGATGAGACTGCTAACTCTCCTCTTGCGCGTGAACTTTTCTATCTTCCTTTTGTTAAAACGATTTATATCTCAAATAATTTCATTGCAGTGGAAAAATTTTCAATTGTAGAGTGGGATGATGTAAAAGAATCCCTTGCTCAGCAGATTGAAACATTCTTGGATAAAGGTAATAAAATACTACTGGAAACTAAAACAGAAAATAAAAAGCAACCAGTAACTATCTATGCAGAATCTACGCCTAACCCAGCAGTAATTAAATTTGTTGCCAATAAGCTATTAACAAAGAAAGCATTAGAACTTAAAAATATTGATGAAGCTCAATCTTCTTTATTAGCACAAGAATTGTTCAAACAATCCTTTGTAAAAGAAATTTTTATTGATGAAAACTATGTATCTATTTCTAAGTACGATGCATACGATTGGAATGAGCATATCCAAAGTACAAGAACTTTTATTAAAGAGTTTTTAGAACAAGGGAACCTTGCAGTAGATGAGTCTTTAATTACAGATACAAAAGAGTTAGAAAAGCAAGAAGAAACTCATTTTGATTCTTTAGACGAGAAATCTCAAAGAATCATTAATATCTTAGAGGAGTATGTTAAACCTGCAGTACAAGCAGATGGTGGAAATATTGCTTTTAAACAATATACCCCTTCTAATAATACGGTAGAGGTAGTTTTACAAGGTGCTTGTAGTGGATGTCCATCTTCTACTTTTACATTGAAAAATGGAATTGAGAATATGTTACGTCAAATGCTAGAAGACAATGCAATTATTGTAGAGGCATATAACGGATAAAACAATTACCCAATAGTGGTAATTTCAAGATAAAAAAGGGTTTATTGCTTGGCAATAAACCCTTTTTCTATTACAGCTTAGATCATAAAAGTAAGATGGAGTACTATTGCTTATTCAACCCTTATGGATTTCTACTATTTTTAAGCCACAAAAAAAGGGACTGTTATAAACTAACAATCCCTTTTTTATAGATTAAATATCCTTAGCTCATTCTTTTAAAAGACTTGCCTTTAGATTCTATATCAAAATCTCTAAATAATTCTAATAAGGCGATAGTTGATTTAATTAAATCATCCGACTCAAATAAAATAGAGAAATATAACTTACTATTTTTAGCACTTGTTTCTGTTGTGCGTATACGAACTATCTGCTTTTGGATTAACTTATCTACTGTTGTAGTTAAATCTTCTTTATCCTGAAGAATAGTTTGAATTTGAGTAAACTTCTCTTGAGAGAATAACTCATGTATTTTATCAAATAATTCTTGTAGTTTTTTGTCTACTAACTTAAGGTCTCTAATTTGGTTGAACTTAAGTTTTTTATGGTTATTATCTACGTGATTATAACTGTTTTGAGATATAAAGCTAATTGCTTTAATCATATCTTGTAAGTAACCTAAGGTTAAGACATAGAATTTACTTGCCTCAACGGAAGTATCATCTAAGTTTTTAATAAAGAAATATACATTTCCTCTTAAACTATCTACTTCCTTCTCTAATTTTTTGAGTTTCTTACGGCTGCGTTTTAGTTTATTTAAATCCTGTAACGCAATTGCATCAATAACAATAGTGTATTGTTCATTAACCTTAGCTATAGTTTTTGCAATCTGAGAAGAAGTCTCGGAAATTACTCCTTGAATGCTATCGATATCTACTTTATCTAATTGCATCTCAATTTCCTTTTTAACTTTCTCTTTCTTCTCATGTGCTTTCTTACTTCTGTACAGTAAAATAGCTACAAGGATTAACATAGCAACTAAAGCGTAAATCTCTCCTATACGAAGAATATAAGATACGATAAATGCCGCAACAAAAGCTACAATAGCTGTTACAAACCATCCACCAATTACATTGATTACTCCAGCAACACGGTAAACAGCAGAGTCTCTATCCCATGCTCTATCAGCAAAAGAAGTACCCATAGCCACCATGAAGGTAACATAAGTGGTAGATAATGGCAATTTTAAAGAAGTACCAATACTAATTAAAATACTAGCTACCATTAAATTCACACTCGCTCTTACCATATCAAAAGCAGGCTCATTTTCTCTACTTAATTTTACAGTAGATTTTTCTGGTTTTTCAAAACGCTTATCTAAAGTAATTTGTAAGTTTTTAGGTAAGATATAGTTCATTCCCATTCCTAAAATTACCATAGAACGAACTACCGCTTTAGAAAACACGTTTGGAGAGAAACGCTCATCTGAACTTCCTGCATCTTGACGAGAAAGGTTCATTTCTGTTTCTACTACATTATGAGCTTTTTTAGAAGTCCATAACGTATATACCATGATAATTCCAGCAATAGCTAAAAAGTAAAATGGCGCCACCACGTTGGATTCTGCTAACTGCCCCATCATAAAGGTATCAGAAGGCATACCCGATGCAGTAAAGAACTCAAAAGATTGGAAAGCAGCAATTGGAACACCAATAAAGTTTACAAGGTCGTTTCCAGCAAAAGCAAGAGCTAAAGCAAAAGTACCAACCACAATAATAACTCTTAGGATATTAATTTTAAAAAAGCTTACTAAGATTTGAGATAAAATTGTCCAGAAAACAAAGTTTATTCCAACTAATAGCATTTGGTTTTCTCCAATCCAAATACTAGTTTCCTTACTTAAAAAGCTTGCACCTTTTAATCCTTTAATAAGGATAAAGAAACTAATAGCAGTAATGGCAACTCCTCCGAAGATTCCTCCAACACTTTGTAATTTCTTATCGATATTGAAAGTGAATACTAAACGAGAAATGTATTGAACAAAAGCACCTAAAGTAAAGGCTAATAACACAGAAAGCAAAATTCCCGAAACAATCTCTGTTGCTTTATCGGTATTGATAAAGGTAGGAAGAATATCAAAGCTTTGATCTGAGTTAACTATTTTAATAACTGCCATACACACAGCGGCTCCCAATAATTCAAAAACAATAGAAACTGTGGTGGAAGTGGGTAAACCTAAGGTATTAAACACATCCAGTAGTAAAACATCAGTGATCATTACGGCTAAAAAGATGACCATAACATCGTCAAAAGTAAACATACTTGGTACAAAAATTCCACTTCGGGCAATCTCCATCATCCCTTCAGAGAATATTGATCCTACTAAAATACCTAAGGATGCTACAACCATAATTGCTTTAAATGGTACAGCTTTAGATCCAATAGCAGAGTTTAAAAAGTTTACAGCATCGTTACTTACCCCAACCATGATATCCACAATGGCTAAAAGTGCAAGGGCAATTAACATAACAATAAAAATTTGCTCCATTTTCTAATTTAATTATTTAATTTCAGTGAGCTGCAAAGGTCTAAAAAAACCAATTGTCCAATGTTAAGTTAGTGTTATGCTTTCAAGGTACTTTATCTGTGAAAAAACCTCCGTATCTTTAAGCTTTAAAAATCATTTCCATTTTATGAACGAATTACATCTGCAAACAAGCCCCTATTTACTTCAACATGCCTCCAATCCAGTACATTGGAAGCCTTGGAATGAAAAAACCCTTGAAAGAGCGGTAAGTGAAAATAAATTAATACTAGTTAGTATTGGGTATTCCACTTGTCATTGGTGCCATGTAATGGAACACGAAAGTTTTGAAAACCCCCAGGTTGCTCAATTAATGAACAATCACTTTATTAATATAAAAGTAGATAGAGAGGAACTTCCTCAAGTAGACAACTATTATATTAAGGCAGTACAAATCATGACTAAAAAAGCTGGTTGGCCCTTAAATGTGGTTTGTCTACCTAACGGACACCCTATTTGGGGTGGAACCTATTTTCCAAGGCAACAGTGGATGGATTATTTAAACCAACTACAAGAACTTTATGCCAAGGACCCCGAAAAAGTGGAGGAATTTGCTCAGAAATTACAACAAGGTATATCTGCTATAAGTAGTGGTCCGTTTTTAGATCCGAAAACCCGTTTTAATTTAGATCTACTAATGGATAAATGGGCCAAAAGTTTCGATTGGGAATTTGGTGGATATGCTATCGCACCAAAATTTATGATGCCCAATAATTTACTGTATTTACAAAAGAATGCTGTAAGGAATAATAATACTACTTTACTATCTTATGTTGATTTGAGTTTAAGATCTATGGCTTGGGGTGGAATATTTGACCCAATAGAAGGAGGCTTCTGTAGATATTCTGTAGATCATAAGTGGCATATTCCTCATTTTGAGAAAATGCTATATGACAATGCACAGCTTTTAAGCCTTTATGCAGATGCTTATAAAAGAACACAAGACCCTTTATATAAACAAGTCATTGAAAAAACCATAAAATTTGTAAGTAATACCTTTTCTAATGCACAAGGAGGATATTATAGCGCCTTAGATGCAGATAGCTTAAATTCATCCAAACAACTACAAGAAGGAGCATACTATGTTTGGTCCAAACAAGAGTTAAAAGATATTTTAAAAGACGATTTTAGTTTATTCTCCACTATTTTCAATATAAATGAGTATGGATATTGGGAAGAGGATAACTATGTACTTATTCAAAACCAACCTTTAGATGATATTGCTAAGCAATATTCCATTTCTCTAGAGGCCTTAGAGCAAAAAAAGGCAGCAATGGAAGAATTGCTTCTTACCCATAGAAGCAAAAGAGCTAAACCATTTTTAGATAATAAAAGTCTTGCAAGTTGGAATGCATTATATATTGTAGGTTTATTAGATGCATATACAGCCTTAAACCAAAAACAATATCTTGACAAAGCCGTTGCTGTATTTGACTTTATTTACACTAAAATGCACTGTAGCGAAAAAGGTCTTTATAGAAGCTATACTAATTCGCAAAAAGGTCCCTTAGCCTTTATGGATGATTATGCCTTTTTTATTCAAGCTAGTATCTACCTTTACAAGCACACAGGTCAAAGTCAGTACTTAGAAATTGCCAAGCATGCAACGGACTATTCTTTAGATCATTTCTGGGATACTACATCAGGATTTTTCTTCTATAGCCAAAATAAACAGGAAGAAATCTTAAATAGCATAGAAACGGAAGACAATGTAATTGTGAGCTGTAACTCCACTATGGGACATAATTTATACCAACTTGGTATCTTATTCCAAAATTCACATTACAGTAAAATAGCCCATAATATGCTCGAGGTAATTCTTACCCAGGTAGATTATCCTTCTGCCTTTTCCAATTGGTTATTGCTACATCTATATAAAAACAACCCAAATGAACTTGTTTTAGTAGGAGAAGACGCTCTAAAGTTGTCTTTAGAACTTAGAAAAAAAATCCTTACCACTACATTAGTTTTTCCTGTAGTACAAGATTGTTCTATCCCCTATTTGAATAAACCTAAAACTAACCAGGAGTTAACAGTCTATTTTTGTACTGATAATACCTGCTTACCTGCTAGTGACAACCTAGGCTTTGTAAAACAACATACACTATAAAAAAAATTTACACCCATGTTTGATAATATACTAAATGGCTACTTTGTAAAAATACTCAAATTTATACCAGAAATATTTAACGCCATTATTATACTAGCCATTGGTAGCTGGGTTATTAAAATCTTAAAGAGATTCGCAAAAAAAATCTTTTTGGAAAAGAAAATCGAACCAACCTTTGCTAGCTTTTTAATAGATGCTTTAATTTGGGGATTACGCGTATTACTTTTTGTAATTATAGCCTCAAAAATGGGAATTCAAACTAGCTCTTTCGTAGCCATTGTTGGGGCGATGAGTTTAGCTATCGGTTTATCGCTCCAAGGCTCTTTGAGTAACTTTGCAGGAGGAGTATTAATTGTGTTGTTTAAACCATTTCGCATTGGAGATATCATTGAAGCCCAACAAGAAAGTGGAAAAGTAATAGCAATTCATATTTTTTCCACGCAAATTGTAAATTACCAGAACAACACCATCTATATACCCAATGGTATATTATCCAATGGAAAGATTAAAAATATAAGTCAAAACAATCTAAGAAGAGCCCAAATAAACTTTCAAACCTCTTTGACTAAGGATACCAATAAATTCATTTCTGAACTATTAGAAAGTCTACAAGAAATCGATATTATATTAAATCAACCAAAGCCTAAAATATTAATTACTGAATTACTAGATACTAAAATAACCTACACAGTACAATATTGGGTAGAAAATGATAATTACAATTCTGCTAGCTCTCTTGTTTTAGGAGCTGCAAAAAAAATAAGTGATGCTATGTAGCATCACTTATTTTTTTTTGTCAACATCACAAAGTCTTTTAAATAAAATGGCTCAAAATAGGCCGTATCTACAAAATCTTTATTCAGATATTTTTGGTAACTCATCTCTACCATTTCTTTTGCAGAAGGATATAAATTTTCTTCTAAGAATATAGTATTTTCCTTTTCAAGTATTTCTTTACACTTTGAGGCGCCATCACCTAAAAAGTAAACAAGACGATCGCTAGGCAGCTCATCAAAACTACCAGGTTCTATAACATTGGCTTGGATTTCACGAAGGGTAGTATAATTAGAATCAAAAATAGCTGAGAATACTTCCATTCTCCTTGCATCAATCAAACTTACTATCCAAGCATTTGGAGAATCTACTTGTCTGGCAAGGATTTCTAAAGTATCTAATGCAATCATTGGAATGGACAAAGCATAACATAACCCCTTTACACTAGATACCCCAATGCGCAATCCTGTATAAGATCCTGGACCCTGACTTACAGCAACAGCGCTTAGATCCTTAAAGTTCATTTGGTTGTTTTGCAAGAGTTCTTCTATAAACACATGTAGTTTTTCTGCATGAGAAAAATTCTCCTCTGCAATTTCCTTAATTTGAACTAAGACCCCATTTTGGGATAGAGAAACAGAGCAATTTTTAGTTGATGTTTCTATATTTAATATTGTAACCATTCTTTATTTTACTATTCTTCTTTTTTCTTTATTGTACTACTTATTTGATCGCCATGTTTTAAAGATCTACTAACAACAGTATATGGACCAGTGATAATTTTATCCTCTTTATTTAATCCTTCTTTTACTTCAATGTAACGATCATCTTGTATTCCAGTTTTGATAAATTTAATTTTAGCTATTCCACCTTCATCCACGAAAACTGCTTCACGAGCTAATTCTTTATCTATATCGAAATTCTCCTCTTTATTAGCAATAGTGTCACTTGGTCTTTTTACTGTTACGGCAGAAATTGGCACATAAAACACATCGGGCTTAACCTCTGTAATAATATCTACAGCCGCGGTCATCCCAGGTCGAAATGGAGAGTAATTCTCAACTTCTGTATCAATTAAATCCTGATAAGAATCTTCTAAAATTTTTATTTTTACTTTAAAAGTAGTTACCTGATCAGCAGAAAGGTTTTCATTGGAAGCAGAATTAGAAATGCTACTAACTTTACCTTTAAACTCTTTCTTTAAATAGGCATCTACATTTATAATAACATCGTTTCCTTCTTTAATCTTTACGATATCATTTTCATTCACGTTTACCTCTACTTCCATTTTAGACAAGTTGGCAATACGCAATAATTCTGTACCAGCCATTTGTTGGGTTCCAAGAACTCTTTCTCCCAACTCTACATCTATACGAGAAATAGTTCCGTAGGTAGGAGCATAGATAGTGGTACGCAATAAATTTCTTTGAGCTTCAGTCAAGGCAGCTTTCGCACTTTCTACATTATAAAAAGCAGAATTATGACTTGCCTTTGCTGCTTCAAAACTAGAGATCACCTTATCCCATTCTGCTCCAGAAATAACCCCTTTTTCAAATAAAGTACTATTTCTATTATAGTTGGACTTAGTTTCTACTAACTGAGCTTCCGCCATAGCTAAATTGGCAATACTAGTAGCTAAAAGAGCCTTATTCCTATCCACTTGGGAGTCATATAAATCCGGGTTTATATTTACCAATAAGTCCCCTTTATTTACAACTTGACCTTCTTTAACAGGCAAATTTATGATTTCTCCTGATACTTCGGAAGAAATTTTTATTTCAATTTCAGGTTGAATCTTTCCTGTACCTGAAACTACTTGAATAATCTCACGTTTACCAAGCTCACTAACCTCTACATTGGTTATTACTGGTTTCTTATCAAATAAACCACTAAAGACAAGACCTAAGATAATTACTACTGCAAGGCCTAAATAAATATATTTTTTTTTCATAAAACTAACTTTTTAAAAAAGGGGAATTCCAAAATAATACTCTAATATCTTTGTCTTAAAAATATAATCGTATTTTGCCTTTAACACCTCACTTTGGGCATTTACTAGTAAAATTTGATTTTGATTTAATTCGAAAATATTAATTAATCCAACTTGATATCTCTCTTGGGCATATTCAAAACTCTTCTCTCTACTTTCTAAAGTAATCTGACTAGCTTCAAAACTCTTCAAAGAACTTTGTGTATCGGTATAAGCTTTAAAAACTAATTGTTCTAACTTAAGGATAGCTTGTTCTTTCTCGTTTTCTACTTGTTCTAAAATCAAACGATTTATTTTGACATTATTTCTAGCCTTGTTTCCATTGAATATAGGAATGGATAAAGAAAGACCAAAGTTAGAGTTTAGATTATCTTTAAATTGTCTAAAAAAAGGATCCTCCGCTCCATAGACAGGCATATAACTTTGAGTCAAAACTCTTTGATTAGTTCCTTCTACATAACCTATACTAGTTTCAATGGCTTCTGTACTTTGTCCTACTATCCTACTTCCATAATTCATGGAACTCGATAAATTATAAAACCCTCTTAAGGTTGGAAGTAAGGCACTTTTAGAGATATCTACATTCTTTTGAGCAATCTCTGCACGTACTTGGGCTGTTTTTATATCTGTCAAGGACTCAAAAGCACGCTGGGTTACTTGAGCTGGGGTATAACTTAAAGCCTCACTAATACTAACTGGATAATCATCCGCTGCCACATCAAAAGACTCATAGGCTTGTATTTGTAATAATTGTGCCAAATTAAGTCGGGCCATCACTAATTGATTCTGCGATAAAATCAAACGTTGATTACTGGTGGCTATAGTCGCTTTAGCTTCTAATAAATCTCCTGCAGGTACAGATCCAGCATCTACTAATAATTGTGTTCTTTCCCCTTGACTTTGGTCATAGGCTAACTGCTTTTCATTAGTTGAAACCAATTCTTTATTAAAAATAACCTGTAAGTAAGCATTAATAACATTTAAAGAAATGTCCTCTTTCATTTTTTGAGAGGAATAACTTGCAGCTAATAGATCTAATCTAGTCTTTACCATACGGTGCTGCTTCTCCATCCCTTTATATAAATCCACACTTAAGGCCCCGGCTATACTAGTTCCTTGTAAAGTTTGACTCTCAAAGGTATTACTTTGGGTGTTTAATACATCAGACAATGTCCAAGAGTGTTGAGAGCTGGCACTTAAAGTAGGCAAGAAATCCAACTTGGCATTCTGATTATAAATCCCAGCAACCTCCTGTTCAATTAGTACTTGCTTAACTTGTATATTGTTCTGTACTGCGTGTTCTATACATTGTTCTAAAGTCCATAATTTGGAATCTTGCGCCATACTGCTATACAAGCCCAAATTACCAAACAATGCTAAAAAAATCCAAATATTAACTTTTCTCATCCCTATTGTATTTTATAATAAGACGCACTAACACAACAAATGTTACACTTAGGTTAAAATAATAAAAAAAACCGCTATAAAAGCGGTTTTTATTTTATTTATTTTGAGTGGTCTTACCTTTATAAACTCTATACGTTAAAAAGAAAGCAATACCTACAAGCAGATAAGGGAAAATCATCAAATAAACAATTCCATCATTTACTGCTTCGGCTTTAACTCCTCCCTCTTCCGTTTCTAAGGCAGCTCTACACATTGCACATTGGGCATAGGTAGAAAAGCTTCCTAGCAGAGTAAAAACAAGTAGCCAACTAAATTTCTTTCTCATGGTCTTATAAAAAAATTAGTGAATATAATAAGGAGAAATCATCCAGTAAACAATCACACCAGTAACAGCAACATAAAGCCACATAGGATAAGTGATTCTCGCTAATTTCTTATGTCTTTGATAAGAACCTGCAATCCCTCTAACAAAAGTAACTAATACAAAAGGGATAATGATAATGGATAATAAAATATGAGTAATTAAAATAAAGAAATAAACGTAACGGATAAATCCTTCCCCTCCATAACTGGTTTCAATGGATGTCATATGGTAGGCAACATACATAGCTAAAAAGGCTATGGAACATCCTATACACACTTTGATTAATCTCTCGTGTAAAACTACATTACCTTTCTTAACTGCTCTAACTGCTAGTACAAGTAAAAGTGCAGTAATTCCATTTATTGTAGCATAAATAGGAGGTAAAAACGTCAACGGTTTTACATCATACCCTAACTTTTGCAAATTTACTCCGAATAAAATAGCTACTACCACAGGAATAGTAATAGATAAAATCCAAATCCATTTTGTATATTTCTTCTCTAAATCTTTTTCGTTTTGCATGATTAATTTCCTAATAGTAATTTAATATCTTCTTTGATCATTTGGTAACCTTCGTCAGTTGTTCCGTCATAGTATAAAATTGGATTACCAAATTCATCTTCACGGCAACGAATATTTCCATCTTGGTCAATTAGGGCAAATAACCCAGAATGTTCAAAACCTCCTGGAGCCTCTGGATTAACACCTGTATATAAATTAAACTGTGCAGCTAAATCATAAATATACTTTGAATCTCCAGTTAACATGTACCAGTATGGATTTTTAACCCCTAAATCATTAGCATGTTGATTTAAAGCCTCAACAGTATCATTGGTTGGATCAATAGTAATAGAGGCAATACCAAACTTCATATTTCCATAAAAGTCATTTTGAAGTTTCAACATATTTTGATTCATAATAGGACAAATTGTCGGACAGTTAGCAAAAAAGAATTCTACTACATGTACTTTCCCCTTATAATTATCTTGAGTAATAATTTTATTGTGTTGATTGGTAAGTTCAAATGCAGGAGCTTTACCCATGACATGTAAACTTGGAGAAGAAAAACGATCTACAATCTTTGGTACAGCCCAAATTCCAAAAACCAAAACAACTAAGGATATCCAGATATAGGATTTATCTTTCATATTTAATCTTGTTTATTAATACGTTTATATTGCTTTAATGCTAGACGATATTCTGCTAAAACAACTTTAACATCATCCATCATATCGTTGTGTAGTTCTGCTGCAGAGATGGTTGAATATCCTTCTTTATATTCGAAGTCTCCTTTTTTGTTTTTTCCATTTCTTCCGCGAACATTCAAATCTTTATCTATAATGTAGATATTGGTACTTGCCAATTCATCATCTAACTTACCAACAAGTCCCAAAGAGTTATAAAATTCAGTGATTTGCTGTGGTTCTAAAAACAAGTAGTTCCAATTAGACATATCTGAAATAGGAGATAATTCATCTACTACAGCTTGGGCTTGCTTTTCACTACCGATTGGAAGAATCATAATCAATTGAAAATCCTCAAAATCCATGTAGCGTTTATAAATCTTTTGATTTAAATTGAAAGCATCCCCTTTATCGGCTAAAAGATTAGCACCAGGAAAACCAAGAATAGTAATCTTACCTTCTAATTTAGGTTCATTACCCAATAGAGTTTTACCCTTAGGTAACTCGTTTACGTTTTCACTAATAATGGGTAGCCTTTGAAATTGGTTTACGCCAGTAGCAAAAAAAAGATATGCACATATAGGCATAATAAAAAGCAAAGCTAAAATAAGATACTTCTTCATTTTATATTTTGTTAAATCACTCAGGTACAAAAATAAAAAAAGGCGGTCAATAAACCGCCTTTAAAACTATAATTAGTTATTAAAATATCCATCTGATTTGAGACTGTTGGTAAACCTCAAATACGTAATCTCCTTCAATTAAAACTAATGTAATCAAATAAGTACATAGGAAAGAAAGAACTCCCGCTACTGACCATCTAAATGCTTTAGTTTCACCTTCTAAGTGCATGAACGCCCACATGATATAGTATGCTTTCCAAATTGTTAAAATAATGAAGATATAATTTAACACACTTAATCCGAAAAGACGTACGTTGTGTAACATGTCTGGTTTGTAAATCCCTAAAACAACCTCAACAAGAGTTATTAAAGATAAAATGATAAATACACTCCAGATTCTTTTCGTGTTTGATTTATGTCCTTCTGCTGCCATTTCAAATAAATTTTTGTAAGATTAAACTAAATAGAAGAAGGTAAATACGAATACCCATACTAAGTCAACAAAGTGCCAGTATAATCCACCTTTTTCAACCATTTCATAACTACCTCTTCTGTCATAAGTACCAATAAGTACGTTAAAGAAGATAATAGTGTTAATTAAAATACCAGTAAACACGTGGAATCCGTGGAACCCAGTAATAAAGAAGAAGAAATCTCCGAAAGTTCTGTGTCCATATTCGTTGCGAATAAGGTTAGCACCTTCTACTACGATTACTGCATCTTGAAGACGGCTAATAGACTCTTCTCTAGTTAACACTTCTTTCTCTCTATGACCAGTTTCTTGATCTTCGATAGTAAATTGTGTTCTAATCTTAAGATCAGGATTAGCTAAAAATCCTTTTGTGATCTCTTCCATTGAATACGTCGGTACTTTTGGTCCATTCATAAACCATAAACCGTCGTTTCTTTGCATAGTCGTTTCATCTCTATTTTTGTCTATAATAGCAAAATCAGACAATGCAATTTGTTTGTTATCCGCTCCAACGAATTGTAAGATAGCACCTCCTCTTGTCTCAACAGCACCATACGTTCCTTGAATAAAGTTTTTCCACTCCCATGCTTGTGACCCAAGGAAAACTAATCCCCCGATAATTGTCATAAACATATAAGTAGCTACCTTATTACGTTTCATTTGATGCCCTGCATCTACAGCCAAAACCATAGTTACAGATGAGAAAATTAAGATAAATGTCATTAATGCTACATAGTACATTGGTGCATCTACCCCATGTAAGAACGGGAAGTGATTAAATACCTCATCCGCAATTGGCCAAGAATCCATGAACTTGTATCTTGTAAAACCGTATCCTACAAGGAATCCACAAAATGTTAATGAATCTGATAATATGAAATACCACATCATCATTTTACCGTAGCTTACTTTAAAGGGCTCATTTCCTCCACCCCATGTTGTTTCCTTAGTAGCTGCTGTAGTAACTGTCGCTCCCATAAAAAGTTGTTAGTTATAAAGTTCTCAAATTTAGTTTATTTTTTTTACTTATAGAATGTAAAAAACAAAAACAAATATAGCCAAAGCAATCCTAAGAAATGCCAAAACCACCCACACAACTCAATACCAATGTGTTGCTGTGCATTATATTTTTGTTTAAAATGATTATAAATTACAACCATAAGCGCTATCATCCCACCAATCAGGTGAGCAATATGAACAATTACGATCACATATAAAAATGATGTAGTAATTGTACTTTCACTTCCAGTGAAGAAATACCCCTCTGAAATAACTTCAGCAAAGCCTTCGAACTGCAAAAAAACAAATAAGAATCCTAATATCAAAGTAGAAAGCAAATAAACTGTCGCTTTTGACTGTTTATTATCCAAAACGGCACGATATGCCATGTGAAATGTCCCACTACTTATTAAAATTGCTATTGTGCTGTATAAAAAAGCTGGCGGTAATACAAAATCTTCTAACCAATCAGGTCGAGACTCACTTACTACATAGGCACTAGTAAGTCCAGCAAAAACCATTGCAATACTTCCGATTGCAAATAGTAACATTATCTTTAAAGCCTTACCCTTTTTCAGGTATTGTTCTTGTTGTGTTAAAGTATCCATTGGTTATCTAAAAATTTTATCGAGAATATAAATAATTTGAATTAATGTAATATAAGTTACACTTACAAGCATCAAAGCGCGTGCTACTTTAGCAGTACGCTGTTTATATAGCCTGATTGCTGCCCATAGCATCCAAAGTCCAGCAATGAACACTAAAGCTGCTGCAATTGGCGATAAATATAGTCTACCTGTTAATCCAGTTGCTGGGAAAACAGAAATAATTATTAACCAAACAGTATAAAGAATGATTTGCATGGCTGTTTTGGTATCTCTTTTACCTGTAGGTAACATAGAGAATCCTCCTTTTTTATAATCATCATATAAAAACCATCCAATAGCCCAAAAGTGAGGGAACTGCCAAAAAAACTGAATCAAAAATAAAGTTCCAGCCTCAATTCCGAAATGATTTGTTTCCGCTACCCATCCTAACATAAAAGGAATAGCTCCTGGAAAGGCTCCAACGAAAACAGATAAAGGCGTTATTGTTTTTAAAGGCGTGTAAATACAAGCATATAAAAAAATAGAAATCGCGCCAAACATGGCTGTTTTAGGATTAACTGCATATAGAATCCCTATACCTAACACAGTTAAAATACTTGCTAAAACAAATGCTGCTCTAGGAGTTACTCTCCCTGAAGCAATTGGTCGATTTTTAGTTCGATCCATTTTAGCATCTAAATCCTTTTCTATTATTTGATTATAAACATTAGATGCCCCTACCATACAATAGCCTCCTACTGCTAATGCTAATAGAACCCAATAATTTATATCTCGAAAATCTGGAATTGCAATCAGATAACCCGCAATAGTAGAAAACACTACGCTAAAGGCTAATCCCATTTTGGTCATTTCCTTAAACTCTTTCAACACTGAAACAGGGTTGTTATTATTTGAAGATATACTCAAAGCTGTTTTATTTATTTTTAATGCAGTGCAAATATAATTCAAATTTTAAAACAAACCTTAAAAACAAGTAGCACACCTTTGAATATAACCTTTATTTAAGTTTTAATAAGAATTTGAGCCTTCAATCCCATTAACTATTGCTTTTGCTGAAGAAGTTCCCAATCTTTTAACACCTAACTCAATCATTTGAGCTGCAGTTTTGCGGTCTTTTATCCCTCCAGATGCTTTAACTGGTAATGGGCCAGCATTTTCAAGCATAATTTTAATCGCTTCGAAGGTAGCACCGTTAGGTTTTCCATCGTTAGTTACAAAAAAACCAGTGGAAGACTTCACATATACTTTTTCAAAAACTTCTTGAGGAAAGTGCATGATAACTTCTCCTTTGATTAACTTAGTTATCTCCGCAATTTGATTATCTGTTAAAGCAGCGCTTTCAATAATCCACTTGACTACTTTCTTATGCTTCAAACCTAAAGCAGTACATTTATTTACTTCCTCTTTAACTTTATCCACTTGTCCATTAATAAAAGCGGTGTAATCCACAACGAAGTCTAGTTCATCTGCTCCATCATCAATAGCCTTCTGAGCTTGCTCCAATTTAGCTTGTAATCCTCCATGTCCTAGAGGGAAATCAATTACAGTTCCAACTAAAACATTACTTTTAGCTTGATCAATGCAATTTCTAGCAAAACTAACTTGTTCAGGACGGATCATTGCTAACTTAAAGTTTTCTTCTATTGCCTCTTTTACTAATTCAGCTACTTGTAAATTATTTTGTTCTACTGTTAACCCTGCGTGTTCAGGTTGCTTCAAATAAGTAGAATCCATAAACTCTTTTAAATCCTTTTCTTGCATAATGTAGATATTTAAATAAAAAAGCCCCTTAAAATAAGGGGCTTTTTAAATTATTTGTTTTTTCTGGTGATTGTTAAGCAGAGTAGTAAACCTGTTAAACTCCCTAAACAATTCGCAAAGAAATCTGCCCATTCTGCACTTCTACTTGAGGTAAGATAGAATTGAGCTAATTCTATACCGCCTCCAAGAATAGCAGCTATGGTAAAGATAAGCAATGTTAGAGAAATTCTACTTGCCTTTTTATTACTTTTTATCAAATACATTAACCATAAAAAGGAAAAAGTACAGTAAAAAATAAAGTGGGCAATCTTATCTTTAAAAGGTATGCTTAAGTTTGAACTAGAAGCAAAGTTATTTGCCTCTACTAAACATAAAATTATTATAAGTATAGTCCAACAAAGTGCTATACCTAAAATAATGTTACGCACCTATGATTTCTTTATATTGCTCATCAGAAAGTAAACCTTCGATTTCTGAAACTTCTGTTATTTTCAGTTTAATCATCCATCCAGCTCCGTAAGGATCTGTATTTACTAATTCTGGCTCAGTATCTAATCCTTCATTAAATTCGATAACCTCTCCTGTTAATGGTAAAAATAAATCTGATACAGTTTTTACTGCTTCAACTGTTCCAAAAACTTCGTCTTTGTCTAAAGTTTGATCTAATGTCTCAACTTCAACATAAACGATGTCTCCTAATTCGCTTTGTGCGAAGTCAGTAATTCCGATTGTTGCGATATCACCCTCAATAGAAACCCACTCGTGGTCTTTGGTGTACTTTAAGTTAGCTGGTATGTTCATTATAATTTAGTTTTAGACAAATGTATAATAATATTGCAATAAACTAAAGCTTCTAGCAATTAATTTCCAAAATTGTATCGAATGGTAAAACCAGCTCGTATATTTGTTATAGGGTACATGGTGGAAATTATCGCTTTAGAGAAGGAATGATCATAAAAGAAAATAGCAGTTAAATTTTGACTAAGCATATAATCTGCTGTTAATCTCAAGGACCAAGTATTTTGTCCTCCTCCCATTTGATTATTCTCATAATCTAAGTAACGCACTAAGGTATGTCGCTTACTCAAGGTAACATCTGCCTTAATATTAATATCACTACTAATTCTACCTCCATAACCGTTATTGGCATAAGAGGAATTAAATCCAACATCTTTTATTCTGTAACCAAGACCCAAAATAAAATCTTGCCCTTGGGTTTCAGTTAATGAATTATTATCAAAACTTAAAGAAAGCATTCTATCTCTTCTCATCTCTGCTAAGAAACGAATAGCACTTCTTGTTTCTAAATCAACGCGAATTAGCGGATTAAACTGTTCATACAAAGTAGCATTACTTATAAGGTCTTTTACTGGTTTATCCCCTCTGACAGGATTTAAATCACTTTCCTTATTATAGTATGCTAAATTAGAAGTATAAGATCCTAATGTGTAGGAAGCTAAGTATCCATGTTGAACAGAAAATCTTCTAAAATTCTTGCGAATAAATCCGATTTTCATAAACCCGTTATATTTAAGATTCCAGTTAGGAAGAGGCATACTTCTAAACATACTAGTAGAAACTCCGTTTGCATCACCTCCTGTATAAGCTGCTAAGAAAGAAGGTAAAATTACCGCCTGGCTCTTAGAAGAATAACCAATCGGGAAACCTTGTGCATCTAAATTAGCGGGATTATTAATATCAATCCCATCAGCCTGGGCTAATCGATTAGCAACAATTAATCTATTGTCTAACATTTGATTAAAAACATCAGAGTAGTTTAAATCTGATTTGCTAAATGATGTAGAAATCATATTAGTAGATATGCTAAAGTTACCATAATTATAAGGGGCTAAGCCTATATAATTAAAGTCTTCTATCTTGAATTGCTCCGAAAGATTATCGGACTTACTTCTCATGGCAAAAACATCAATAATCAAATCTGGTATAGGCATTAAAGTAGCATTCAGATTTAAGGTCTTATTACTAATTTGTAAGAAAGACTCGCTCAAGTTAGGGAAGTTACTTAAATACCCTGCATTTGCGGCTACATCTCTAATGTCGGATTGACTTCCAAAAGCAAAACCAAAATTTGGTTTACTAGTCCCAAAGAAGCCTACTCCTGGTAAAAATCCTGGTAACATGGTTCCACTATTCTCACTATAGTTTACTTGGATGTTCTTCACTGAAGTTATCACTCCAATTACAGCATCCAATAATTTGGAAGGCTCTTTTTCTTGTTGCTTATTTCCACTAGGTTGTTGCACTACCTTTTGTCCTGGAACAATAGCAGCTGTACGCGCGTTACTCTTAGGTTTTTTTCCTCTTTGTGAACTTTTCACCAATCCTATGTATCGATAGAAAACATCCATAGAAAAGGTTGTATTTAATACCTGTGTTCTTGAATTCTGTATTGTATTTCCTAAATTATAAAACTGTCCATCTAATTCAATATTAGAAAATGATTCAGATGATTTTTGCCAGTTATAGGTTCCAGTATAATTATAGCTTGATCGAACAAATGCTAAAAATGGAAGTTTATTAATTGGCAGCTCATAAGTAAAGTTTAACTGCTGAGTAAATTGATTTGGTGTACCAATATCAAAATAATCATCCCAAATCGTATTGGTATTATCCACTATACCATTTGTACTATCGTAGTAATTCTTAACTACGTTATTACTTCCCCCTACATAAGTTATACGCAAAGAGCGTGTCAAGTCAAAATTAAAGCCATAGGTATAATTAAAGAAATAATTTCTACGGTATAAAGGATCCAATCCTATCCCTTGAACATCCAACAATCGAAATTCCTGTCTATTGTATTGGCGTAAAACATTACTACTAAAAGTAATATTAGAAGGAATATAATTGAAGTTAAAGTCACGTAAAAGAGCAAAATAATCATTAGATAAGAAGCTTACATTTTTTAATGGCTCTACCGTTTTAGGACTAAATGAATAACCGTAATCCACCGAACTACGCACTTGTTGATCTAACATGGACTGTACTTCATAGTCATGGTGTTTGACTTCATTATAAGAGTGTGAAACCGTAAAGTTAGAAATATCTATTGGTGTACTTTTCTTCTCAGGATTTTTTTGCTTAGTTACCCCTATAAAGTTTATACTCTTACGCTTGGTATAATCTAAGGCTCTTTTCTCAATCTCTTCGGCCTCGGCTGAAGATTTTGCATAACTTTTCACTAGACTTAATTTTAAGTCTAAGTTTCCAGGATCGTATTCCGGGGTAATTGTTTCTTCACTTATAGCATAGTTAAATGGAACTACTACACCCCAATGTTTTGGTAAAAGATGACCCAAGTTTACATTCGCTACAACACTATAGGATTTGTAATCCTCTTTACTTCTTTGCTCTGGTCCTTGTTCTAATGCACCAAAGCCTGCTGTTGAACGCATACCACTAGCTGAAACAGTTGCAAAATCAGCAATATTGGCATCTACAGTTGCTATTGCCGCCCATCCGCCTTTATTATCCATATCAGATAAACGCAATTCATCAAACCAAAACTCTCCAGCTAAATCAGATAAACTCTCGTTTCTAATTCCCAACATCATAATACGAACATTTGCGAAATTAGGATTTCCTTTTATACCGATATACATATCACTTCTTTCCCCGCCTAATTCAGTAGCAGATAATTCATAAAAGCTATTTGCATCAGTGGAAGATTGACCTTTATCGGTCATTTTATTCACTTTGATTTTTGTCAAAAGATCTAAGTCAACTAAGAACTCATTGATTTCAGGCCAAATTTCCTCTGGAGTACTTGCCCCTGGACGAGTTACCTTTAATGGGATTCTAATTTGATAATAATTGGAAGTCAAATCACTTCCTAAACGAATGAAAGCATACGCTTGATCATCCATCAATCCAGCAGCACTAGCATTAGTTAAAGCCTCCGCATGCACAAACATACGCAACTTCTTATATTGTCGCATATCTACATTAAAGCCTTTATAAACTCCCCTTGCATCTCCTGAACGAAGACCATTAGGCTGGCTGTTTAAATCCTTTGGATATAATCGTAAAGCTAAAGACTGTTCATTTTGATTAATTAGGGTATTATTGATATAAGCTTGTTCTCTACGAACTCCTGGAGGAGTCACATAAGGGATTGGTTTTCTATCAAAATTATCTTGGATATTTACAGCGGACACATCAAAACCTGTATTGGAAATTCGTTCAGGTTGAGACTCATCTGGATACTGTCCATTTGAACTAATTTGCATGTCTCTATCTGACTTTCTCCAATTACTCCTAACTAAATCTAATGTTGCAAAACGCAGTGTTATCTGACTTTTAAAACCAGTAACATACATACGCATAAAACGTATCGAACGAATTACGTCATCAAAACTAGAGTCCGCAGAATTAGCTAAGTCTCCTTTAGCCAGCCCATTTCTGTCGATAGGAATTTTGAATTGAATCCATCTTACTTTTTCTAATTTACCATCGGCAAGTTGAGCTAATTCTTCTCTAACATCTGCTACATAAAGATCACCTACTTGTAAATTAGCTCGAATTGGAACTTTATATTCTAAGTAAGCATTAATTGTATTCATGGTATTATCGGAATCGATATCTTCTGTATCGGGTAAGTTATTACCACCTCGCCCATCATTAATCGGGCTATTTCCTTGTGTACCATTATAATTGTAATAACGATTTAATATTCCTCCATCTGCATCTAAATAGTGTACGAAGTTATCTCCAGATGGGTCATCTAAATGGGCAAAATCTTTGAACCAGATTCTCTCTTGTTCATCATCTAGTCCATCAATACCAACGTCTTGCAATGCACGAGATCGTGCATCTACATCAAAGGCATAAATTAAAGATGGAGCAGCAGGTACTCTACCCCAAATAGTTTCAATAGTGGTAACTTGGTTTTGTCCACTTCCTGGTAAACCATTCTCGTATTGCTTATATCCATCGCGTAAAACATCCTCAGAGATTAAACCTAAGTTAAAACGTAATTCTCCTTTATCACTTAAATATTGGGAAGAGAAATTATCCACAGAAGTTCCCACAAAAGGGTCCATCAACCAAAATTGTACAAATTCAATATTGCTTTGCTCAAAGTTAGTAGTGGTTAATCCGCGCATAATACCAGCCCAGTTTCTAGAGGGTTCTATGGAAGCTGAACCGCTTGCATTTTTATATTTAGGATTAAAGTTATATGGCCCTCTAGCAAAAGGATAATAGGTTAAGTCCAGAGTATTAATCACCCTACTTTCTCCATAAGCAATATCCTTTGTAGGGAAAAGTTCTTCACTGTATATACGGCGAGTTCTACTAGAATTCAAATCATATTCATCTACTCCATTTGGTCTAGAACCTAAATAAAAAGTAGGGTCAATAGTATACCAAGATAACTTTGCTCTTCTATAGCCATCCACTAAGGAGTAATTACCTAAGGAATTTTCCGCATCACTAGAATTTTCAGTATAAAATCCTAACGGCGTACTAGCTAATTTCCATGCAAAAGATCCTTTAATATCAACGTTGGATTGAGCAGCTTCAAAGTCATCTAAATAAGAGGTAGCCTCTCCATTCATTTGATCTATCTTAGAACTTCCTGGTTTAAGGTAAGCGAATTCTCCTCTTAGTGTAACTCTAGATTCTACATCTGTGTCGATATTTGGTAACTTATTAACCATTCGAGTCAAAAACGGCACTTCGGTTGAGTATTGTCCATGAATCCCCCAAATAGTATTATTTACAGCTTCTTGCCCATAAACACTTTTGTGTGTCATAGGTCTTTCTGATAATCGAAGTATAGTACCACCAAATAATAAATCCTTATTCACTTTGTGTTCAATATTAAGTCCAAAGAATCTTTTTGTTTGCTGGCCAAACATCGTATTATTTTCCACAGATACTTCAATAGGAGCATTAGAGGCTAACAAAGCCTGATCCAAAATCATCACCCTTCCTCTGTTGTAATCCACCGTATAATCTACTCCTTCAACTAATAATCTACCAGCAGATTTAACCACAACAGAACCAGCTGCCACATTATAAGCACCAATAGGGATTCCCTCTCCATTTTGACTAGAGTATTTTCCTTTTAATAAGAACTTATTCTTATTACTTTGGTTTCTAATTGCAGTGGCTTTGGTACTTCTATACAACTCAGAAAACACATATTTTCGTTGATTTTCATTATAAGAAGCTTGGTTATAATAAGCATCTGGATTATTACCTGGATTTTTATCTAACTTATTATAAAGGTACTCTCCAAAAGGTTCTACAGTTGTGAAAATTAATCTACCATTAACTGCATCTATGGTAATTCCATCAAAACTATTGCGGTTATTACCATTATTGTTGTTATAGCTACCACCACCATAATTTCCTCCTCCGCTTCCATAGCCTGGTTGGTTGTTATTATTTAAACTACCATTGCTTCCAAAACCATTGTTTGAGCCATAGCCAGGTTGGTTATTGTTATTTCCAGTAAAACTACCTGAAGGATTATTCGGATCATAAATATTTTGTAGTCCCCCATTAGGTAGAAAGTCAAAGAAACCATCCCCACCTTTTTGTGGGTCATTCACTGAATTCAATCTATCCAAATGGAAGACATTTAATAAAGCTGTTCTTTCCACTCCTTCAGGTAATTCATTTCCATCCACAGAAGAAATGTAATTCAAAGGACTTGGATCGGTATAAAGAATATTAAATCTGAATTTTTCCGGCGTAACGTAAGAAGCATTTGGGATTTGATAAATATTTTTCATCATCAAATTCCACACAGGTGCATGCGTTAGAGTTAAACTACTTTTCAAAAGTTTAACCACTAAAGCTTCTGATAGTAATACAGGTTGATCATCCCCTGGTACTGTTCCTATATTCTCTGGAGCTACTTGAGTGTCATTTCCAAATTCACCAACCTGGTAAACTTTATCTCCAACACTATATTGAAAAGCTACAGCAAGGACTTCATCATTGGATAAACGCTGATTCAAAGAAATATACCCTAATTGGGAATGAAAAGTAAATTCGTTACTGTTTAGTTTTCTAGCACTTTCTAATTTAACGAAATCCCTTCCCTCTTGCACAGAAGTATTAAACCCTTGTGCACCAGAGGTACTATTTCTAATAGATGGACTCAAATAATATCCACCTACACCAATTTTACTAGGGTCGTATAAGTTATTATTGTTATCCGGATAGGCATTAGGATTAGGGTTAACAAAGAAACCTGGTTCGTCTTTTGAAACTACTCGTTCCCCAGTACCTCTTTTATTTCTACCTTCCCCTAAATCTTGAATTGCGATAAGATTTCTAGAGTTATTATTAGTAGGTCCCATTCGACTATAGCGATTAGTAACCCAAACCTCTACGCGTATAATTCTAACTCTAGAGTTAATATAAGGGTATTTCTCTAAAGCACTGTCGTAATTATTTCTAAAGTATTGGGACAAGAAAAAGTGTCTATCTTCATCGTAATCCAAAGCGAACAATTCAAAATCTTCTAAGGTACCTGCTCCTTGAGCAACTACACTACTAGTTTGACTTTTTTGCTCAGAGAACACTCCACTAATGGTTGTTTTACCAAATTGCAATTCTGTTCTTACTCCAAAAAGGCTTTGAGCACCTCTAATAAGGGTTCCTCCAATAGGCATACTTACGTTACCTACCTCAATCTTTCTAATAATTGCATCTTCATCTGGCTCGTAGGCCAATTTCATCATGTTCTGAAAATCGAAGGTACTTTGGGTATCATAGTTAATATTAACCCCCATACGTGTTCCTACCATTCCATGAAGTCCCATACTAATACGCTGATCGAAATCAAAAGTCATGCTTTTTCTATTTCGAGGAGAAATAACTGGGTTATCTTGCTTACTAAAGCGTACACCCATGTCGAACTCAACCGAACCTGTTGGTTTTACATCGATGGTATTCGATCCAAAAATACCCTCAAATAGCTTAGAGTTCACATAATAACGAGGCAACATATCACGCATAGCTTCTTCGTCTTCTAAACGGCCATGCATTGCGTCAAACTTTAATTGGAAATATTTTCTAATTTCAGCCCTAAGTACTAATTGCTCATACTCAGGCCTAGATAGGATTACAGGTAGATTAATATCATAGGTATCTAATCCCCTAGTGTAATAGTATTTATCAGTAACTGGGTTGTAGGAATAAACTTCGCGTATAAAACTTGGATCAGGAAAAGTAATATTTCCTGGTTTATAAGCAGGAGCCAAAGAATCTTGGACTTGATTAAGTTCAAAATCTTCCCAATCTTGTAGCATTTGGGCTTCCCATTGTTCTATTTCTTCTTGCTCCTCTAAAGTAAGCTCTTGGGTAGTCCCAAATTCTGGCTCACTTGGTTGCACAATAATATTCTGTCCAAAACCAAAGGTGGTTAAGAACAAAAATAAAACTGTTATAGGTAACAAAAGATATAAATTAGGATAGTACCCCTTCAATGTCTACAAATTTTTTAAAGCTAGTTTAATAATAACTTCAACACTAGCATCAGGATTCTGCTGCAAAACTTTATTCACTACCTTCTCAGCAGCTTTTCTTGCAAACCCTAAAACCTCTAATGCTAATAACGCTTCTTCTAAGTTTGTATTGTTAGAAGTAGTAGAAACTTGGTCCATATCGTATAATTTAACTACTTTCTCTTGTAAGTCTAAAATAACGCGTTGGGCCGTTTTAGTACCAATCCCTTTTACAGATTGGATTGTTTTTGCATCGGCATTTGCAATTGCTTTGAAAAGATCATTTGGATTAATAGAGGAAAGCATATTACGAGCAGTATTTCCTCCAATACCTGATACAGAAATCAGTAATTTGAATAGTTCACGCTCAATCTTTTCACTAAAACCGAAAAGGGTATGTGCGTCATCTTTAATTTGTAGGTGGGTATATAATCGAACTTGCTCACTTGAGCCTAGTTGAGAAAAAGTATGCAGGGAAATATGGATTAAATATCCTACTCCCCCGCAATCTATTACTACTTCAGTGGGTGTTTTTTCCACTAAACGCCCTTGAATATGTGCTATCATGTTATTTTTTAATTTAAGCTCAAAAATAGCAATAAAAATTAACTATTATTAGCATTAAAAATCACACTCTAACAAAAGGCGAATTTTTATTTTTTATTTGCGTTTACGGCTATCGCGAACTTGAGCGTCTACCACTGCTACAGCAGTCATATTAACCATTTCATCCACGCTAGCCCCTAATTGAAATACGTGAACAGCACGATCTAAACCTAAAATAATAGGTCCAATAGAAGTTGCCTTATTCAATTCTTTTAACATTTTATAAGTAATATTAGCAGAATCTAGATTAGGGAAAATCAACGTATTAACTTGCTTGTCAACTAACTTAGAAAAAGGGAACTTATTTTTAAGCATTTGATCATTTAAAGCAAAATCAATTTGAATTTCACCATCTACAACCATATCAGGATGTTGCTCATGTAACATTTTCACTGCATCTCTCATTTTTGAAGGTGAGCTTTGATCTGCTGATCCAAAGTTAGCATAAGATAATAATGCTGTTACTGGCTCCATTCCAAACATTCTAACTGCTTTATCTGTCATTACAGCAATTTTAGCAATTTCCTCAGCTGTTGGATTAGGATTAATAGCAGTATCTGCTAAGAACATAGGTCCTCTTTTTGTCATCATAAGGTTTGTAGTAGCCACCTTTGACACACCAGGTGCCTTAGGGATTAATTCCAAGATTGGCTTTACAACCGTTGGATAAGCTCTAGAGTACCCTGTTAACATAGCATCAGCTTGATTTTCATTCACAAGCATTGCTGCAAAATAATTACGCTCTAGCATTAATTTCTCTGCATCGTATAAAGTAATCCCTTTACGTAATCTTGCTTGCCAATAAGACTTAGCGAAACTAGTTCTTCTTGCTTTTTCAGCATCACATTTAGGGTCTATTATTTCAATCTCTGCATTAAAATCAATCTCTTTCTTAAGTTCAACAATAGTATCTCTATCTCCTAATAAGATTGGAGTTACCATTCCTTCTTCATAAGCGATTTGAGCAGCTTTTAAAACATCTAAATGATCAGCCTCTGCGTAAACAACTTTCTTAGGAGAAGTTTTAGCGCGATTAATCAACATACGTAAAAGCTTGTTGTCAGACCCCATTCTCAAGGCTAACTCTTGCTTATAAGCTTCCCAATCTGTAATAGGAGCTTTTGCAATTCCACTTTCCATTGCTGCTAAAGCAACTGCAGGAGGAACAATAGTAATTAATCTTGGATCAAAAGGTTTAGGAATAATATACTCTCTACCAAAACTTAATTTAGTAGCACCATAAGCAATATTCACTTGTTCTGGCACTGGTTCTTTAGCTAATTTAGCTAAAGCCACTACAGCAGCCATTTTCATTTCCTCGTTGATCTTTGTTGCGCGAACATCTAATGCTCCACGGAAAATATATGGGAAACCTAAAACGTTATTTACCTGGTTAGGGAAATCAGAACGTCCTGTAGCCATGATAACATCCTTACGTGTTTCAACTGCTAAGTTATAATCGATTTCTGGTGATGGGTTAGCCATAGCAAAAACGATTGGGTTCTCAGCCATACTTGCAAGCATCTCAGGCTTTAATACATCTGCAGTAGATAATCCAATAAAAACGTCACAACCATTAACAGCATCCGCTAAAGAAATATCCTGATCAACAGCAAATTCTCTTTGTAAGTCAGAAATACGAGAATCGTCCTTCTTTAAAACACCTTTACTGTTGAACATTTTAATGTTTTGTATCTGTACACCAAATGCAACGTACAATTTAGCACATGCAATAGCAGCAGAACCTGCACCAGAAACAACCATCTTAACGTCTTTCATCTCTTTACCAGCTAATTCTACAGCATTTAATAAAGCAGCGGCAGAAATAATAGCAGTACCGTGTTGATCGTCGTGCATTACAGGAATGTTCAACTCCTCTTTTAATCTTCTTTCGATTTCAAAAGATTCAGGAGCTTTAATATCTTCTAAGTTTATTCCTCCAAAAGTAGGAGAAATATTTTTTACAGTTTCAATAAATTTATCCACATCTGTGGCATCTACTTCGATATCGAAAACATCAATGTCAGCAAAAATCTTAAATAATAATCCTTTTCCTTCCATTACCGGTTTTGAAGCTTCTGGACCAATGTCTCCAAGCCCCAATACAGCCGTTCCGTTAGAAATAACAGCAACTAAATTTCCTTTTGCTGTGTATTTATAAACATCATCCACATTTTTTGCAATCTCTAAACAAGGCTCTGCTACTCCCGGAGAGTAAGCTAAAGATAAATCTCTTTGCGAAGAATACTTTTTGGTAGGAACTACTTGAATTTTTCCAGGTATTGGCTCAGCATGGTATTTCAATGCCTCCCTACGTAAATTATCTTTGTTCATAAAAACTAGTTTTTCATTTCAAACAAAGGTAACGTTTTTACTTTACATTCAAACTTCCTTAACTCAGTCGTTTAAAAATTGTATATTTCTCATAAACCCAACATACTTGGAACGTTTTACAGGAGATTTTTTAAAAATTTCATTAAAAGTTTCTTGAGTTATCTCATTCCATTGCTTCTTATCGTAGTTCAAAATAGCCTCATTAGCAGAAAAACGAGGTTCATTATGCGCTTTAGAGAATCTATTCCACGGACATACATCTTGACAGATATCACAACCAAAAGCCCAATCATCCAATAAACCACTAAATTCTTTTGGAATGTCATCCTTTAACTCAATGGTTAAATAAGAAATACACTTACTCCCATTGACAATATAAGGTCCTTCAATTGCTTGTGTTGGACAAGCATCTATACATTTTGTACAAGTTCCACAATGATCTGTGGTAATAGAATCGTACTCTAACTCAAGATCGATAATAAGTTCGGCCAAAAAAAAGAAAGAACCCATCTTTTTATGGATTAAATTATTATTCTTACCAACCCAACCTAGCCCGCTCTTAGCAGCCCACGCCTTGTCTAATACAGGTGCTGAGTCAACAAAGACTCTCCCATCTATATCACCAATAGTTTCTTGAATGAAGGCAAATAATTCCTTTAGCTTGTCCTTTATAACAAAATGATAATCTTCTCCATAGGCATACTTAGAAACCTTATAGGTATCGCCAAGCTGTACTTTATCGGGAAAATAATTTAAAGACAAAGAAATAACACTTTTAGCACCGGGAACTAAAATTCTAGGATCTAAACGCTTGTCAAAATTATTCTCCATGTATTGCATATTCCCATGCATACCAGCTTTAAGCCAACTTTCCAATCTTGGTGCATCTTGAGCTAAAAAATCAGCTTTAGAGATACCACATTGTGCAAAGCCAAGCTCTAAAGCACGGTCTTTAATTAACTTAGAATATAAACTAGGATTATTAATCATAAAACTAGGCGTTTTTAATAGTGCTAATCTTCCAGATCAAACTCAATTCCTAAATGCTGATAAGCCTTTTGAGTAGCTTCTCGACCACGAGGAGTTCGAACAATGAAACCTTCTTGAATTAAATATGGCTCGTAAACTTCTTCTATGGTTTCTCCATTGTCAGAAACGGCTGTCGATAAAGTAGACAAACCAACAGGACCACCTTTAAATTTTTCTATAATAGTCGAAAGAATCTTATTATCCATTTCATCTAAACCATGAGAATCTACATTAAGGGCGTTCAAAGCATACTGTGCGATAGGCAAATCGATACTACCATTACCTTTAATTTGAGCGAAATCTCGTACACGGCGCAATAAAGCATTAGCGATACGAGGAGTCCCTCTACTCCTACCAGCGATTTCAATGGAAGCTTCTATAGAAATAGGCACACCTAAAATAAAAGCACTACGCTCTATAATACCAGCTAAAAGTTCTTTACTATAATATTGTAATCGACTTTGAATACCAAAACGAGCACGCATAGGAGCTGTAAGTAATCCACTTCTAGTGGTGGCACCAACTAATGTAAATGGATTTAAATTAATCTGAACAGAACGAGCGTTAGGACCAGATTCAATCATGATATCAATCTTAAAGTCTTCCATAGCAGAATATAAATACTCTTCTACAATTGGACTTAAACGATGAATCTCATCAATAAATAAAACATCCCTTTCCTCTAAATTCGTTAGAAGACCGGCTAAATCACCAGGTTTATCCAAAACAGGTCCAGAGGTAATTTTAATACCTACATTAAGCTCATTGGCTAAAATATTGGCCAATGTAGTTTTACCTAGCCCTGGAGGACCGTGAAAAAGAGTATGATCTAAAGCCTCACCACGCATATTAGCAGCTTCTACAAAAACTTGTAAATTATCTAATACGTTTTCTTGTCCTGCGAAATCATCAAAACTAAGGGGTCTCAACTTCTTTTCAACATCAAATTCCTCTGAGGAAAAATGCCTAGCTGTAGGGTCTAAATTCTCATTCATACTACAAAGATATACTAAAAATTGCTGCTTTAAAATACAATTACGAACAGTATAAAAAAAAAGGTCATCCAAAAAATTGGATGACCTTTTTTATATTTCTATTTAAATACTTCTAGTGATGTAATTCTTCTTCACCTTCTTGCATTGGCATAGTTTGTGGCGCATAGTCTTCTGGTAAACCTGGTTTACTGTAGTCATAAGGCCATCTGTGAACAACTGGTAACTCTCCTGGCCAGTTTCCGTGGATGTGCTCCACTGGAGTAGTCCATTCAAGAGTGTTAGCTTTCCATGGGTTCTGAGGAGCTTTCTTACCGTAGAAAATACTATAGAAGAAGTTCCATAAGAACAATAACTGGAATGCTGATCCTACAAGAGCAAATACTGTAATTAATACGTTAACATCATAGAACTCGTCAAATAATGGGAACGCTGTATTTGTGTAGTAACGACGAGGTAAACCTGCTAATCCGATAAAGTGCATTGGGAAGAAAACTCCGTAAGCACAAACTGCAGTTACCCAGAAGTGAATGTATCCTAAGTTTTTGTTCATCATTCTTCCGAACATTTTCGGGTACCAGTGGTAGATACCAGCAAACATTCCGTAAAGAGCAGAAATACCCATTACTAAGTGGAAGTGAGCAATAACGAAATATGTATCGTGAACGTTAATATCTAAAGTTGAGTCTCCTAAGATGATCCCTGTTAATCCTCCTGTAATGAACGTAGAAACGAAACCAATACAGAATAACATAGAAGGGTTCATTTGGATATTTCCACTCCAAATAGTAGTAATATAGTTGAATGCCTTAACAGCTGAAGGAATTGCAATTAAAAGAGTTGTAAAAGTAAACACAGATCCCAAGAATGGATTCATTCCTGAAACGAACATGTGGTGACCCCATACAATCGTTGATAAAAACGCAATACCTAAAATTGAAGCAATCATCGCACGGTAACCGAAAATTGGTTTACGAGCGTTACAAGCAATAATTTCAGAAGTTAATCCCATCGCTGGTAAAATAACGATGTAAACTTCCGGGTGTCCTAAGAACCAGAAAAGGTGCTCATATAATACTGGTGATCCTCCTTGGTAGTGTAATACCTCTCCAGCTAAATAAATATCTGATAAGAAGAAAGATGTACCAAAGCTTCTATCAAATAATAATAATAAAGCTGCTGATAATAATACTGGGAAAGAAACAATACCAATGATAGCTGTAGTAAATAAAGCCCAAACACTCAATGGTAATCTTGTCATAGACATTCCCTTAGTTCTCATGTTAATAACTGTAGCAACGTAGTTTAATGATCCCATTGTAGAAGATACAATAAACAAAGCCATAGCAACTAACCATAAAGTCATCCCTGTTCCAGATCCTGGGATTGCCTGTGGTAACGCACTCAATGGTGGGTATACAGTCCATCCTGATGAAGCTGGTCCTCCTTCTACGAATAATGAGATAATCATTAATACTGCAGAGATAAAGAAAATCCAGTAAGATAACATGTTTAAGAATCCTGAAGCCATATCTCTAGCTCCAATTTGCAATGGAATAAGTAAGTTCGAGAACGTACCACTTAAACCTGCAGTTAATACGAAGAATACCATGATTGTACCGTGCATTGTTACCAAGGCTAAGTACGCATCGTTCTTCATTACTCCATCAGGAGCCATTTTTTCGCCTAGTAACCATTTAAAAAGCGTAAAAGATTCCTCTGGCCATGCAATTTGCATTCTAAATAAAAGAGACATCATGATCCCAACAATACCCATGATAATACCAGTTATCAAGTATTGTTTCGCGATCATCTTGTGATCTAAACTAAATACATATTTAGTAAAGAAATTCCCTTTATCGTGATGATCATGGTCATGATCATGAATTATTTCGTGTCCTAATGCTGACATAGTATAATTTGATTTTAATACGAGTGTTTTACTTTACAACTTGAGCAAATTCATCCGATGTGTTAGTTACTTCTTTTGTTTGAGCTAACTGCTCTCCTAAAGTAGGAAGTGCGTCAACCCAGTTCTCAAACTCTTCTGGAGTTTCAACTACAACTTTAATTTGCATGTTATAGTGAGAAGCACCACAAATTTTGTTACAAAGGATTAAGTAATCGAATTGGTAAGGATCTAATGCTTCCTCTCCTTTTGCAATTAATTCTTGGCTACGCTCTGCTCTAATTTTGTTAATGTTATTAACCTTAGTAACCATAGCTTCACGAGATCTCATATCCTCCGTAGTGATTGTAGGAGTAAAAGCGAATTGAGTAACCATTCCTGGTACACAGTTCATCTGAGCTCTAAAGTGAGGTAAGTAAGCAGAGTGTAAAACGTCTTGTGAACGGAACTTTAAAACTACTTTCTTTCCTAATGGTAAGTGTAATTCTGAAGCCATTTGATCATCATACGAGTTTGGATCTGACATATCTACTCCAACAACGTTGATTCCTTCAATGAATCTAACGTTTGCTTTTCCTAGAACATTATCTTTTCCTGAATAACGAACATCCCATCCAAATTGCTTAGCATAAACCTCTACAATTAAAACATCTTCTTCCTCGTCAACAAACATAATGTCGTTCCAAGCGAAAAGTCCGTAAAGGATTAAACCAGATAAAGTAACTACTGGAATAATTGTCCATATTGCCTCTAATTTATCATTATCTGAAAAATAAAGAGCTTTTCTTCCTTTTACTCCTCTTCCTTTGAAAGCGAACCAGTAAAGTAAGAATTGAGTGAAAATTTGTGTAAACCCAATAAGACCCATAGAGATCCACATTAAGTTATCCACTGTTTCACCATGTTCTGACGCAGAATCACTCATTAAAGGAAAACTACCATACTTCACTAAATTAAAAATAGTAAAGACGTAGATAAACCCTAAGAAAGCGAAATTCAAATAACCATTAATGTTATTGTCCTTGTCATTTGCGATCTCTGAAGCTGCATCTTTTGATCCAGATCCAACTTGAGTCAAATCGAATATCTTAGTTAATTGCCAAATAGCAATTCCTAATAATACAACTACAGTTATTATTAATAAACTTGTCATCTGTTTATCTTTAAATATTAATAATGAAAATGTTTACTCTCTTCAATAAGTGGGTGATTATGGCAAACTAATGGCGCTTTAGCAATTGCACTAAATCCAACATAGATGAATAATCCTATGAAGAACATTAAAGAAGCAATTTCAGGAACACCAATAAACCAAGAACCTCCAACTGTACCAGGTGCAATCATTAAGAAGAAGTCAAGGTAATGTCCTACGATGATACAAGTACCAGCCATTACTACAACCCATCCTAAACGTTTGAAGTCTGTATTGATTAATAAAACCAAAGGTAGAGCAAAGTTTAATAATAACATTCCAAAGAATGGTAAGTTAAACTCTTGAATTCTAAAGATGAAGTATGTAACCTCCTCTGGAATATTAGAATACCACTGTAACATGAATTGAGAGAACCAAAGATAAGTCCAGAAAATACTTAATCCAAACATAAATTTAGCTAAATCATGAATATGGCTATGATTAACAAGCTCTAAATGTCCTTTACTCTTAAGGTATAAAGTAGCAAAAGCAATAGTAGTAATAGCAGTTACGAAGAAACTAGCAAATACGTACCATCCGAATAATGTACTATACCAGTGTGTATCGATTGACATAATCCAGTCCCATGAAGCCATTGATTCTGTTACGATGAAGAAAACTAAGAAAGCAGCTGATGCTTTGAAAATTTTCTTGTGGTAACTTAAATCTCCAGTTTCACATAAAGCTAATGACTGCTTACGTAAATAGATTCTGTAGAAGTTCCATCCTAATAAGTACACTACTGCACGAATTAAAAAGAAAGGAACGTTTAAGTAAGCTGTTTTTCCTTGAATAATAACATCATTTGCTACTACTTCTGGGTCAGCCCAAATAAATAAATGGTTACCTCCCATTACTGAGATTACAAGGATAACGAAGAAAATAATCGATCCTGGTAATAGGTAAGCTGATAAACCTTCCATCACTCTAAAAAGGATAGGAGACCAACCAGCACTTGCAGCTTGGTTAATAGCTTGGAATGTTAAGATCCCTAAAGAAACTAACATAACAAAGATACAAGCCGTATATACTGCAGTCCAAGGTTTGTTTTGTAACTGAGTTAAAACATGCTCTAAGTGCTGTTCGTGGGCAGCATGATCAGCCTCAGAAACTGCATGCGATGACTCTTGATGAGCATCTCCACTGTGGTGTGCTTGCTCAGTTAAGATCTGCTCTACTTCAGCAGTTGTCTTAG
Organism: Myroides sp. LJL116; assembly: GCF_054871685.1. Taxonomy (NCBI): domain Bacteria; kingdom Pseudomonadati; phylum Bacteroidota; class Flavobacteriia; order Flavobacteriales; family Flavobacteriaceae; genus Myroides; species Myroides sp. LJL116. The sequence goes on along the minus strand of NZ_JBTXLR010000001.1, from coordinate 302,954 downwards.
GTGCACTAAAAAAACCATATGCAATCCCTATTAATCCTAGAACCATAAGGACCATCGCAAAGGTTTTTAAATTTTTTGATAATGTGTACATATCTAAACTTTCAAATAAGTTTTACAATTTATTATTCTGATTTCAATTTTAAAACGTAATCTGTTACTAACCAACGTTCGTGTTGCGTTAATTGGTTAGCATGAGAACCCATAGAATTCAAACCATAAGTAATCACTTGGTAAACACCACCTTCAGTAAGATCACGATCGTGGTAGTTAGGAACTCCTAAAAACTTTTCGTTTTTAACTAAAGTACCTTTCCCATCTCCTTTTGAACCGTGACAAACAGAGCAATAAATTGAGTACAACTCTTTTCCTTTTTCAAGGTTTTTCTCACTATCAGCAAGTGGAGACTTTAAGTAAAGTCTCGCTTGTGCTAATCCTTCAGGAGTATTAGGGTAAACTTCTGGTTCAAACCCTCTAGGGATTGAACCTTCAGCTGGTAATTGAGCTTCCATTCCATCTGCAAAAACAGTTGTAGGAACTTCAGAATAAGTCTCATATGGTACTGCTTCGTACATATTAGGCATAAACTGATAGTTTGGACGCTCTTTATTAAAACAAGAAGCACTCAATACTGACACTCCTACTAAAGCTACTATTTTATATATGTTCTTCATTCTACAATTACTTTTCAATTACTTTAACTTCAACTGCTCCAGTATTCTTGAAGAACTCAACAGCAGCTTCTTCATCACCTTTAAGAGCTACTTCCATTAAAAAGTGATCATCCGTTGTTCTAACATCTGGATTTTCAGCTTCTTTAAATGGCCATAACTTACTTCTTAAGAAGAATGTAATTACCATTAAGTGAGCAGAAAATAGTACAGTCATCTCAAACATAATAGGCACGAATGCTGGCATATTTTGGATAAAGCTAAAACTTGGTTTTCCACCGATATCTTGAGGCCAGTCAACAATCATGATATAATACATCATACTTGTTCCAAATGCTAAACCTACTAATCCGAATAAGAATGCACAAATTGCAAGTCTTGTTGGTTTTAATCCCATAGCCTTATCTAGGCCGTGTACTGGGAAAGGAGTATAAATCTCTTCAATATGATGATGAGCAGATCTAGTTTCCTTTACTGCATCTAACAATACATCATCATCATTGTATATAGCGTAAATTACTTTATTACTCATAACGAATTAATGATTTAAAGATTGATGATTCGCTTTACTGTCTCTTTCTTTCTTATAGTATTCTCCTGAAGACTTTAAGATAGTTTTTACCTCTGCTTGAGCAATTACAGGGAAACTTCTAGAGTATAATAAGAATAATACGAAGAAGAATCCAATTGTTCCGATGTAAATTCCAGCGTCTACAAATGTAGGTTGGAACATCGTCCAAGAAGATGGTAAGTAGTCTCTGTGTAATGATGTAACGATAATTACGAAACGCTCAAACCACATCCCAATATTTACAATAATAGAAATAATGAATGAAGCCATGATACTAGTTCTAATTTTCTTAAACCACATAACCTGTGGAGAAATTACGTTACAAGTCATCATCAACCAATAAGCCCACCAGTATGGTCCTGAAGCACGGTTTAAGAAAGCGTATTGTTCATACTCTACTCCTGAATACCAAGCTACCCATAACTCAGTGATATATGCTACTCCAACAATAGAACCAGTGATCATTACAATAATGTTCATTAATTCAATATGTTGAACAGTAATATAGTCTTCTAAGTTAGAAACTTTTCTCATGATGATTAAAAGCGTTGTTACCATCGCGAATCCAGAGAAAATAGCTCCTGCTACGAAATATGGAGGTAAGATTGTAGTGTGCCATCCTGGGATAACAGAAGTAGCGAAGTCAAAAGATACAATCGTGTGTACTGAAAGTACTAATGGTGTAGCTAAACCAGCTAACACTAAGTGAACTTCCTCGAAACGTTGCCAGTCTTTAGCTCTACCTGACCAACCAAATGATAAAATTCCGTAAACTCTTTTTGTAAATGGCGTAATAGCTCTATCACGTAACATAGCAAAGTCTGGAAGTAAACCTGTCCACCAGAAAACCAATGATACAGATAAATACGTAGAAATTGCGAAAACGTCCCATAATAATGGAGAGTTAAAGTTAACCCATAATGACCCAAATTGGTTAGGTAAAGGTAATACCCAGTAAGCTAACCATGGACGTCCCATGTGTATGATAGGGAATAAACCAGCCTGAACAACAGAGAAAATTGTCATTGCCTCTGCAGAACGGTTAATGGCCATTCTCCATTTTTGTCTAAATAATAATAATACGGCTGAGATAAGTGTACCTGCGTGACCGATACCTACCCACCAAACGAAGTTGGTAATATCCCAAGCCCATCCAATAGTTTTATTCAATCCCCAAGTTCCAATTCCAGTACCTACTGTGTAAGCCATAGAACCTACTCCCCATAGAAACGCGATTAAACTTAATGTGAAAACTCTCCACCAAAGTTTATTTGCTCTTCCTTCTACAGGTCTAGCCACATCCACAGTTATATCGTGATAAGTTTTCTCACCAATAACTAAAGGTTTTCTAATGGGTGCTTCGTAATGTGACGACATAATCCTTTATATGTTTCTTTAATTAATAATTCTTTTAATTACACGTTTTTAACCTTCACGTGATAGAATACGTTTGGTTTAGTACCAATGTGCTCTAATAAATGGTATGCACGATTAGATTCTGCTAACTCAGTTACGTCAGATTCTTTATCATTAACATCTCCGAAAACCATCGCTCCACTAGAACAAGCAGCAGAACAAGCAGTTTGGAATTCATTAGGGCGTACAGCTCTACCTTCGTTTTTAGCTTTCAAAATAGTAGCTTGAGTCATTTGGATACATAGAGAACATTTCTCCATAACTCCTCTTGAACGAACTACAACATCTGGATTTAATACCATACGACCTAAATCGTCATTCATATTGAAATCAAATGCATCATTTTGAGAATATAAGAACCAGTTAAAACGTCTTACTTTGTAAGGACAGTTGTTAGCACAGTATCTAGTACCAACACAACGGTTATAAGCCATTTGGTTTTGTCCTTGACGACCATGAGAAGTTGCAGCTACCGGACACACAGTCTCACAAGGAGCGTGGTTACAGTGCTGACACATTACAGGTTGGAAAGCAACTTGTGGGTTATCAGCTGGGTGCTCCAATTCTTGGAAAGCCTCGCGGTATTCTCCAAAACCAGTTGCATCCTTTTTCTTTTGATAATCAGCAGCGAAAGTATCTTCTGATGAATAGTATCTATCGATACGTAACCAGTGCATATCTCTACTTCTACGGATCTCATCTTTACCAACAACTGGAACGTTGTTTTCAGCGTGACATGCAATAACACAAGCCCCACATCCAGTACAAGCATTTAAGTCGATAGAAAGGTTAAAGTGATGTCCTACTGAACGGTCAAAAGATTCCCAAATATCAATTGTATTTGCTTTCACCTCTTGGTGATCGTAAGAAACAACAGCAGGAATATTCCATTTTAAAGGATCTTCTGTATTGTAAATATCTAAAGTAGTATCTTTTAAGATATCACTTCTAGACATTAATGTATTTTGTAACTGAACACATGCAAATTCGTGATCTCCAGAGCTTTTTTCAACAGTAACAGATTGTACACCATCGAAGTTATTGTATAACGCATAAGCATTAACACCAACTTGCATTTCCTCTTTTAATCCAGCTTGTTTTCCATAACCAAAAGCTAAACCTACAGTATTAGGCGCTTGTCCTGGTTGAATTAATGCAGGTACATTTTCTAAAGTAACTCCATTAACTGTTAAAGTAACATAGCTTCCGTTTAAACCTCCGTTAGCAACATGGTAGTTTTTAATACCTAAGTTCTCTGCATCTTTTCTAGAAACAGTAACGTAGTTATCCCATGAAACTCTTGAGATTGGGTCTGGAAACTCTTGTAACCAAGGGTTATTTGCTTGTTGTCCATCTCCCATACCAACTTTAGTATAGAAAACTAACTCCATTCCATCTACGTTTTTGCTATTACTTAAAGCAGTCGCAGCAGAAGAAAGATCTATTGAAGAACTTACTTTACTTGGCGTGTCTACTAAAGCAAAACCATCGTGAACTAATTTATTCCAAGTTAAACCTGAAGCGATATTAGCACCAACAGCTTTTACGTAATCGTAGTAAGAAGTATTATTATTTGTCCATAATAACATAGCATCTTGGAACTGACGTGTATCAAATAATGGACGAATAGTTGGTTGAGTAACCGAATAATGTCCTTTTTTGATCATTACATCACCCCATGATTCTAAGTAATGAGGAGCAGCAGCAGCAACAGTAGAATGTAAAGCTGTTTCATCTTCTTTTAATGAAAATGCAACAGAAGTATTTACTTTCCCTAATCCGCTTACGAAATCAGCACTGTTTGCTAAAGTATAAACTGGGTTAACACCACTCATAATTAAAGTATGTACTTTACCAGCATTCATATCTTTAATTAATTGACTTACTTCTTTAGCGTTACCTTGTCTAACAAATTTTGTTTGCTCTGGTAAGAATGCTTGAGATTTTAAAGCCTCATTAATTGCAAAAACAACTAACTGAGCATTCTCATCTTCTAAACCTGTAACAACAACACCTTTAGATCCAGCAGCTTTTAATTGCTGAGCAGCTTTTGCAATTTTCTCATCTTGAGATGTAGCAGCAGCCTTAACTGAAGAACCTGTAACAGCGTTATATAATTTGATTAAAGCAGCTTTTTGCTCTGCAACAGTCAAAGGAATTCTAACATCTGCATTAGCTCCTGCTAAAGACATATTAGCTTCCATTTGAATATGCTTAGACATCTTTCCATTTTTAGGAATACGTCCTTGTGAGTAAGCAGCATCATAACCTCCACCTTGCCAATCTGACAAAATATCAGCTCCTACAGCTACAATCACGTCTGCTTTACCGAAGTCATAATCAGCTAAACCTCTAGTACCGTAAGCTTTTTGGTAAGCGTCTAATGCAGCTGAACTTGATACAGCATCATAAACAACTTGCTTAGCAGTAGGGTTTTGAGCTAAAAACTCAGCGATAATCTTATCCGTTGAAGGACTAGCCATTGTATTAGTTAATAATACAACATTACCACCTTTAGCTTTAGCATCTTGTAAACTAGCTCTAACTTTAGCATCTACCTCGTCCCAAGAAGCGGCTTCTCCGTCGATCTTTGGTCCTTTTAAACGTAGACTATCATATAAAGATAAAACTGAAGCATTTACACGAGCATTAGCACCTGAGTAAGCACCACTTAATCTATTATTTTCAACTTTAATTGGACGTCCTTCGCGTGTTTTAATTAAAACATTCACAAAATCAAATCCGTCTGCTATTGTAGTAGCATAGTAATCCGCAACCCCAGGGATAATTTCCTCTGGTTGCACAACATACGGGATAGCTTTTACAACAGGACCCTCACATGCTGCTAATGTAGCTGCAGCAGTTGAGAAACCTACATATTTCAAAAAGTCTCGACGAGTAGTAGAAGACGAAGACAAAGCGTCTTTATCACCAAGAAACTCATCTGTTGGAATCTGATCAACAAACTCATTGTTTCTTAGCGTCTCAACAATAGAACTATTTTCGTTCAGCTCTTCAACACTTTTCCAGTATTTTTTGTTTGATGCCATTGTATATATATATTAGCTTCTTATTCTTTAATTAATTATATTAATAGTGACATTTTCCACACTCTAATCCACCCATTTGAGCTACAGTTAATTTCTCAACACCGTATTTCTCAGATAATTCTTGGTGAATTTTAGCATAGTACTCATTATCCTGCAATTTCACATCTGTCTTTCTATGACAATCGATACACCATCCCATTGTTAATGGAGAATATTGTCTAACGATTTCCATTTCCTCAACAGGTCCGTGACAAGTTTGACACTCTAATCCTGCAACATTTACGTGTTGTGAGTGATTGTAGTAAGCGAAATCAGGTAAATTGTGAATTCTAACCCATTTAACTGGCTTAACATTCCCAGTGTACTTCTGAGTTGCAACATCCCATCCAACAGCCTCGTATAACTTCTGGATTTCAGCAGTATAAAAATCTGGAGTATAAACACCATAATCTTTACCTTCTACCCCTGTAAACTCACTAATGTTCTCATGACAGTTCATACAAACATTTAATGAAGGAATACCTGAAGTTTTACTTGTACGTGCAGCAGAGTGACAGTATTTACAATCAATACCGTTGTCACCAGCGTGAATTTTATGCGAGAAATGGATTGGTTGAACTGGTTCATACCCTTGATCAACTCCAACTTGCATTAAATACCCAAATGCAAAATAAGACCCTACTAAAACCATAACAATTACAGAAACGATTACTAAGAACTGATTCTTAATAAAAGCCTTACATAATGGCATAGTTTTTTCAATCTCTGGTGTTAATCCATTAGCTTCAACAATTCTATTCAATACTTTACGTACAAAGAATAACATTGTAACCAATAACAGTAAAACAACAACTAAAGCACCTAACACAATAACGTTAGAAACTCCATCAGAATTCCCTCCATTTTGCGCTTGTGCTCCACTTACTGCTCCCGCTTTTGGCTCAGCTTTTGGTAAAGAAGTATATGCTAAGATGTTATCAATGTCCTCATCCGACAACGCCGGGAAGTCATTCATAACAACTTTGTTCCACTCCTCAAACAGTTTCACAGCTCTTGCATCCCCTGACTTAATCAAAGAAGAGCTACTTTTAATCCATTTATGCAGCCATTCTACGTCTCCATCGTGATGATCAACAACTCCACGAAGAGCCGGTCCAGTAGCAGCACCATCTAACTTGTGACATGCGGCACAGTTAGAATTAAACAATTCCTTACCTTTTACTGCATCTTGCGCAGACGAAATTGTCGTAAACGATAGCATTAACGCTAAACAAAAGAATAAAATCTTTGAAAACGAATTATGGTTACCCACTTTTTTCATAGTTATAAAATGATTTTCAACTAAATTTGGTCTTATTTAACAGCCAATTAGACCGCTATCTTATACACCTTATTTACAAACTCCGACAAAAATACAATTTATGCCTTACTCTTAAAACCTTTACTGCCCTTTAAATCTAATTTATACCCATTCTAAATAAAACCTTTTTGCCTGATATTACAGAATAATTGTAATTTTACACAAAATACATTTCATTATGAGAATTTTAAGAGTTTTATTAGCGTATACTACCGTAGTTTTTAGCATTACTACATTCTATGGTCAGGAAAAAAATGCACACATAAATGAGCCTTCAGCAGTTACAAATTTGCTTGATTATAAAAAGACTCATAATTCATCCACCATAACAAATGACAAATACAAAATCCAAGTTTTTTATGGAAAGAATACAGCAGCCCAAGAGGCCTTACAAAAATTTAGATTAGCTTACCCTAACTTGGATGCTACTATAATATATAGCGCACCTTCATATAAAGTAATGGTAGGGAATTTCAAAACTAGATTAGAAGCTGAAAAGCATATGCAAATTATAAAAATAGACTTTCCAAACTCCTTTATAATAAGACCTGGAAAGTAATTCTAATCTTCTACCGTTAGAGTTTTTTGTTCTAAAAAAAAAAACGCTTGTTGAAAGTATGCATACTTTTCAACAAGCGTTTTTTAATTATCTAAATTTACTATCCTAAAAAATCTATCCTACTAAGTTGATAATTTTTCCTGGAATAATAATTATCTTCTTAGGTTGCTTACCTGCCAACTGAGCTATTGTTCTCTCATCTGCCAATACAATTTCTTGGATTTGCTCAGAAGTCAAATCTAATGCTAATTCAATTTTGAATCGCATCTTCCCATTGAAAGAAACTGGATACTCCTTAGAACTCTCCACTAAATATTCTTGGTTAAATTCAGGGAACTTTGCCAATGAGATAGATTCTGTATGCCCTAACATAGACCATAGCTCCTCTGCTATATGTGGAGCATATGGCGATACTAAAATTGCCAATGGCTCTAAAATATCACGGTTATGGCATTTTTGCTGACTAAGCTCATTTACACAGATCATAAACTGAGAAACAGAAGTATTAAAAGAGAAACCTTCAATATCCTCGATTACTTTCTTGATTGTCTTATGTAAAGTCTTGTACATCTCAGGAGTTGGCTTGTCATCATTTACAATTACTCCATTGTCATCTGCATATAGTCTCCATAACTTTTTCAAGAACCCTGCCACACCTGAAATACCAGCTGTATTCCATGGCTTAGCTTGCTCCAAAGGTCCTAAAAACATTTCATACAAACGAAGGGTATCTGCACCATACTCATTACAGATATCATCTGGATTAACTACGTTGAAATAAGACTTTGACATCTTCTCTACTTCGTGTCCAACGATATACTTTCCTTGATCATTTAAAATAAATTCCGCATCTGCATAATCAGGTCTCCATGCCTTAAAGCTATCTGTGTCTAATTCTGAAGAAGAATTTACATAACCAACATACACATATAATTGTTGTACTTTCTGATCTGTAATCATATCCTTAGATATAAAGGTATTTGTCCCTTCAATTCTATATACAAAAGCAGACGTACCTAAAATCATTCCTTGATTAATAAGCTTCTTGAAAGGTTCCTCTGTAGGAGCATAACCTAAATCCTTAAGAAACTTATTCCAAAATCTACTATATAATAAGTGTCCTGTTGCATGCTCATTCCCTCCTATATATAGATCTACCTCTCTCCAGTAATCTAAAGCTTCTTTACTTGCAAACTCTTCCTTATTATCTGCATCCATATAACGCATCCAATACCAAGAAGAACCAGCCCAACCTGGCATAGTATTCAACTCTAAAGGAAAGACTGTTTTATTATCAATCAAATCCGTAGCTACTACTTTATTTGCTACAGTATCCCAAGCCCATTGTTTGGCATTACCTAAAGGAGGTTGTCCATCAGAAGTTGGTAAATATTTTTCCACCTCTGGTAAAACAATTGGCAAAAATTCCTTATCGATCATCTGAGGTAAACCATCTTGGTAATATACAGGGAAAGGTTCTCCCCAATATCTTTGTCTTGAGAACACTGCATCACGTAAACGGTAATTTACTTTCCCTTTACCATGATTAATCTTCTCTAACTCTTCAATAGCCTTTGCAACACCATCTTCAAAAGACATCCCATTTAAAAAATCAGAGTTTATTAATTTAAAACCTGTTTTCTCACTATAGGCTTGTTCTGAAATATCTTTATCAAAAACATTAATAATAGGAATGTCAAAATGCTTAGCAAAAGCATAGTCTCTAGTATCTCCAGAAGGAACGGCCATTACTGCACCTGTACCATAACCAGCTAACACATAATCTCCAATCCAAATTTGAACAGGCTCCTTTGTAAACGGGTGTTCAGCATAAGCTCCTGTAAAAACTCCAGAGATAGTTTTAACATCTGCCATACGCTCTCTTTCACTACGCTTAGAAGTAGCTTCAACATATTGTTGTACTTGTTCTTTTTGTTCTGCAGTAGTTATTTTCTCTACTAATTCATGCTCAGGAGCTAAAGTCATAAAAGTCACCCCAAAGATAGTTTCTGGTCTAGTAGTAAAGACTTCAATAGTGTCATTAGAGTCCTTAACATTGAAAACAACGGAAGCACCAACACTTTTACCTATCCAGTTTCTTTGACTTTCTTTTAAACTCTCTGTCCAGTCAATATCATTTAATCCTTCTAATAGTCTATCTGCGTAAGCAGCGATTCGCATACTCCATTGCATCATCTTTTTGCGAACAACAGGATGTCCACCTCTTTCAGAAAGTCCATCTTTAATTTCATCATTGGCCAAAACTGTACCTAGTGCTGGACACCAGTTCACTTCTGTTTCCGCCAAATAAGTCATTCTATACTGTAAAAGAACTTCTTGCTTTTCTTTATCCGTAAACGCATTCCATTCTTGTGCGCTAAAGCTTGAAATATCGTCTTGACAAACAGCATTCACCTTAGTGTTTCCGTTTTGCTCAAACTCTTGGATAAGCGTCGAAATATCTTCCGCTTTATTCTTATCTAAATTAAACCAAGCATTAAACAATTGTATAAAAATCCACTGTGTATGTTTGTAGTAATCAGCATCAGAAGTACGCACTTCTCTATCCCAGTCAAAAGAAAATCCAATACGATCTAATTGCTCACGATATCTAGCAATATTCTCTTGAGTGGTAATTGCAGGGTGTTGTCCTGTTTGAATAGCATATTGTTCTGCTGGCAATCCGAAACTATCATATCCTTGTGGGTGAAGGACATTAAAACCTTGGTGACGTTTATAACGTGAAAAAATATCAGAGGCGATATATCCAAGCGGATGTCCTACATGGAGTCCTGCTCCTGAAGGATAAGGAAACATGTCGAGCACATAATATTTTGGTTTATCCGAAACATTGTCGGTTTTAAAGGTCTGGTTCTCACTCCAAAATTTCTGCCATTTGGCTTCAATTTCATTCGGATTATACTTCATACTACTTTTATAAATAGATTTTACAATAAATTCACATCGCGCAATTCTTATTTAAAAACCACGCCTTAAAGGCAAAAATAAACTATATTTCTAACAATTAGAAAACTTTAATGCTTATAATCCTTTAAAAACATTTTTGTTTGCTATTTTTACACCTTTAAAATAACACTCACTATGGCTAGTTCATACGAAAAATATCAAAAGAGAAAATTAATAACCTCTTATTTCTCGGTAATATTTAGTATTTTCCTTGTTCTTTTCTTACTAGGAAGCTTAGGCTTATTTGTAATAAATTCTCAAAAAATATCTAATAATTTTAGAGAAACTATTCCAATGACTGTCTTTTTCGATAAAAAAGCAACAGACAAATCAGTAAAGGAATTCGACAAAAACTTAGAAAGCCTTCCTTATATTAAAGAGTATAAATATGTCTCTAAAGAGGATGCTGCTACGCAACATCAAGAAGACTTAGGAGAAAACTTTCTTGAATTTCTTGGCTTTAACCCTTTACAAGACTCTTTCGATATTTATTTAGTAGGAGATTATGTGCAAACAGATAGTATTCAGAAAATTGAAGATACCTTTTTAAAAGCAAGTGGTGTATCTCAGGTTTCCTATGACAAAGACTTAGTTAGTCTTGTAAATGAAAATATAAAAGTAATCACTAAGTGGGTTTTAATATTAACAGCAGTGTTAGCTTTTATTTCCATGCTACTAATAAACAGCTCTTTGCGACTACTTATTTACTCTAGCAGATTTACCATTAAAACAATGCAAATGGTTGGAGCTACTAAAAACTTTATTCGAAGACCTTTTATCAGACATAGTATAAAATTAGGTTGTATCGGCTCATTATTGGCTATTATAACCTTAACTGGTTTGTACTTTTATATCGACAACAAATTTCCTGATTTAGACATTAATCCAAAAGAAGATTATATGCCTTTGGCTATTGTTTGCCTTGGCTTGTTTTTAATCGGTATTATTATCACTTCAATTAGTACCTTTTTTGCAACCCAACGATTTTTAAATCTAAAATCTGATGAACTTTACTAAGCTTACATTATGAAAAACACACCTCAAAAAGAACTTCTTTTTAAAAAGAAAAACTATTATATCTTATTTATAGCACTAGCACTAATTGCATTAAGCTTTATTTTAATGGCAGGGGCTTCTAATGATGATCCTACTCAGTTCAATGAGCAAATCTATAGCTTTAGAAGAATTCGATTAGCTCCTACAGTATTTTTCATTGGAATAGCTACAGCTATCTATGCTATTTTCAAAAAGTAAACAACTATAACATTCAATAAATGGATTTAATACAAGCAATTCTTCTTGCAATTGTAGAAGGATTAACTGAATACCTTCCGGTATCTTCAACAGCTCACATGATTTTTGTTAGCTCGTACTACAATATTCAAAATGATGACTTTGTCAAACTTTTCCAAACAGCTATTCAGTTTGGTGCAATCCTAGCAGTTGTTGTATTATATTGGAGAAAATTCCTAGATTTTACCCGTATAAATTTCTTTTTAAAACTATTTCTAGCAGTTATACCAGCCTTATTTTTTGGTAAGCTTTTAGATGAAAAAATTGACGCAGTTTTAGGTAAAACAATTTACATTGCAATCATGTTGATTGTAGGAGGAATCGTCCTTTTATTTGTCGATAAATGGTTTAAAAATCCCAAAACACATCATGAGAAAGATATCTCAATCAAACAGGCTATTACAATTGGATTCTGGCAATGTTTAGCCATGATGCCAGGAACAAGTAGATCAGCTGCATCTATTATTGGGGGAATGCAACAAGGGCTAACCAGAAAATTAGCTGCAGAATTCTCCTTTTTCTTAGCAGTTCCTACAATGTTAGCAGTAACTGTTTATTCTATAGCAATAAAAAAATACGAATCTGGAAAAATTGGATATGAACTTTTGTTGGAAAACCAACAAAACATGAATATGTTTTTACTAGGAAACCTAATTGCATTTATCGTTTCAATTTTTGCTATAAAGTTTTTTATCAACATTATTAGTAAATATGGTTTTAAACCATGGGGTTACTATAGAATTATTGTTGGTATTATTTTATTAATTTACTTCGGATACATTAAAGCATAATGACTCAATTTACAAAAGAAGCCTTTGAAAACGGCCAGGTTTTACTAATAGACAAACCACTTAACTGGTCTTCCTTCCAAGTGGTTAACAAAGTGAAATGGCTAATTAAAAAGCAATACAATTTAAAGAAAATAAAAGTTGGACATGCTGGAACTTTAGATCCACTAGCCACAGGATTACTTTTAATTTGTACCGGAAAAATGACAAAGTCTATTTCTGAGTTACAAGGCCAACAAAAACAATATACAGGTAGTATTTTTATAGGTGCAACTACACCATCCTATGATTTAGAAACTCAGATTGATCAAACTTTTGAGACTCAACACATCACCCAAGAGAATATTGAGCAAGTTCGTTTAAGTTATATTGGGGATATTCAACAAGTTCCACCAATTTTCTCCGCTTTAAAAAAAGATGGTAAACGTCTTTATGAACATGCTAGAAAAGGAGAACAAGTAGAAATCCAAAGCAGATTAATTAATATTGCTGATTTAGAGTTTACTAAAATAGACCTACCTACTATAGATTTCAAAGTAGACTGCTCAAAGGGAACCTATATTCGTTCACTAGCTTTTGACATAGGGAAATCTCTACAAAGCGGAGCACATTTAACTGCATTAAGAAGAACCAAGATAGGTCTTTACGATGTAGATAATGCGTGGAACATAGAAGATTTTGAAAAAGAAATTTTACAAAGTACTCCATTACAGGAATAAGGTTTACAACTTATACATACAAAAAAGGCTGTCTTTAAAAGACAGCCTTTTTTGTATATTAATTACTCTGAATAAGAACTTGATACTTATTTCCATTGAGATCAACTCCAATAAAACCTAGACTGATAGAGCGGCGAACATGAATAAATATGGAATCTTTCACATTATTATTGACATAGCCTGCTCCAATATCTCCTTTAAAAAAAATTTCTCCATTGTAAATGACTCCACTTTTTTGTTTAGCCGTTACCCGTAATGAAACTGCCTTATCCTCTAAAAGGGACTCTTTCTCTACTAACTCACAGTAGTTAACAGAAAAGGATTTTGAACGTTTATTATCTGCTATTGATTCCATGGAATTTTTACAGCAAATTAAAAAGCTTAATCCTAATAGAATTTTTATTAAATAGAAAAATCTCACTTGTTATAGTTGACTAATTATTAAAAGTAAAAATAGCATAAAACATGTATTAAGCATTAAGAAATTATGCTAACAAACCTTTTTCTTGAGTAAACTAAAAAACAGCATCCCCAAGCTTTAACCTAGAATTATTTATTTAGGGTCTGCATTAGAGCCGCAATCTCTTTTTGAATTTCAACACCTTTATCTTTAGTATACCATAACTGTAGTTCGGTACCACCCTGAGAGTCAAACACCCCGTGCTCTTGTTTATAGGCTACAACCACATCTTGAGCAAGTTTTGGACGTGGCCCCCAAGAAGCCAAGACCTCTAAACTTTTTTTATCTAACACAATTAATTTAGGAATTGCCCTTGCCCCATTAGTTAAAAAAGCATCCATTAATTCCAAGTTTTGATCTCTGAATAAAATTTTAAGACTAATATGCGCACTACATTCACTCATTTTATGAATCATAGGCAAAATCTGTGCTGCATCACCACACCAGCTCTCGGTGATTACTAACCAAATAAAATCTTTACTAAGATGCTCCAGTTGTTCTTTAACTTCCGGTAGTACTTTTAAGGTTTTATCCAAACGCTTAACGCGAGTTTGATTCAAAATGGCATATTGCAAATAATCTTCACTTAATTCCAAAACAGAAGGGTCATTTTCCAATGCATTGGTTATTAAATCTCGAAATGCAGAATATTTTATACTTTTCTCTATTAAATCTAAGCTAATGTGCTTCATTTTCCTTAATTTTAGATTAAACATCTATCAAAGGTAAGATATTTTATCAATCCTTAAACTTAGTTTAAAATGAAAAACAAAAGCATTGGACTTGCGCTTTCAGGAGGGGGCCATAAAGGATTAGCTCATGCAGGCGTATTAAAATTTTTTGAAGAACTACAAATAAAACCAGAAGTGATCTCTGGTACAAGTGCAGGAGCTATGATTGGCTGCTTATACTCTATTGGTATGCCATCCCAAGAAATACTAAGCTTTTTCCAATCGATAAATATCTTCAATTGGTCTCATTTTACCTTTAGTAAACCAGGCTTAATGGATGCTTATGCTTTTGAAAAATACCTCTATCATATTTTTAAAAATAAAACATTAAGTGATCTTCCTATCCCTACTTACATCACAGCTACGGATATAAACAAAGGAACTTTACACATATTTGAACCCCAAACCAAAATTACCCAAGCAATATTGGCCTCTTGCGCTTTTCCAGGAATTTTCTCTCCAATAAATATTGGACAAAATCTCTATAGTGATGGAGGAATTTTAAATAACTTTCCCACCGACATTATTAAACACGATTGTGATTATTTAATTGGCGTCAATGCTTGCCCTTTTCAAAAGGAACTGACCAAAGAATTAAAAAACATTAAGGAAGTAACCCTAAGAGCCTTTGAATTAATGAGTAGAGCCAATTACGACCAACAAGCTGTTCTATGTAATTGGCTAATCGAACCACAGGAACTTTCTAACTTTACTACTTTTGAAACCAGTAAATTAAAAATGGAACAAATCTATGAACTAGGCTATACCCATACCAAGGAGAGTTACCTAACAAATAAAGATAAATTGCTAAAAGCTATTTCATAGTACTTTATTATATCTATATTTGCAAAACTTTTAAAATATAATCTCGATGAAATACAAAAGAATTCTACTAAAATTGAGTGGAGAAGCTCTAATGGGTGATCAACAATATGGTATAGATCCAAAAAAATTGGCTAGCTATGCACAAGACGTTAAAAAAATTCACGACTTAGGCGTTGAAATTGCCATTGTAATTGGAGGTGGAAATATTTTTAGAGGTGTAGCAGGTGCTAACGTAGGAATGGACCGTGTACAAGGTGATTATATGGGAATGTTAGCAACGGTAATTAATGGTATGGCATTACAAGGAGCTCTTGAAGCAGCTGGAATGCAAACTAGATTACAAACTGCTTTAAAAATCGAAGCAGTAGCTGAACCTTACATCAAAAGAAGAGCAGTTCGTCACTTAGAAAAAGGACGTATTGTAATTTTTGGAGCAGGAACAGGAAACCCATACTTTACTACAGATACTGCAGCTGTTTTAAGAGGAGTTGAGATTAACGCTGATGTTATCTTAAAAGGTACAAGAGTAGACGGTGTTTATTCAGCAGATCCTGAAAAAGATCCTACTGCAATCAAATATGAAAAAATTTCTTTCGCAGATGTATTAACAAAAGGGTTAAACGTAATGGATACAACAGCATTTACTCTAAGTAGAGAAAATGACTTACCAATTGTTGTATTTGATATGAACAAAGAAGAGAATTTATTAAAAGTTTGCCAAGGACATGATAACGTTGGTACAACTGTATCTGTAAACATTAATTAATAACACTATGACAGAAGAACTAGAGCTTATTATCGACAGTGCAAAAGAATCGATGGATAATGGAATTGCACATTTAGAAAGAACACTTTTAAACATTCGTGCAGGAAAAGCATCACCACAAATGCTAGGTTCTGTTTTTGTAGATTATTACGGTTCTCAAACACCACTTTCTCAAGTAGCTAACGTAAACGCTGCAGATGCAAGGACTTTATCTGTTACTCCATGGGAGAAAGCGATGTTACAACCAATTGAAAAAGCAATCTTAATTGCAAACTTAGGTTTAAACCCTATGAACAATGGAGATAATATCATTATAAACATCCCAGCATTGACAGAAGAGAGACGTAAAGAGCTTTCTAAACAAGCTAAAACGGAAGCAGACGATGCTAAAATTGTTATTCGTAACGCTCGTAAGGATGCAAATAATGATATCAAAAAAGAAGAAAAAAATGGTACTTCTGAAGATATTTGCAAATTAGCTGAAGAAAGAATTCAAAAACTTACAGACGCTTATGTAAAAAAGATAGACGAAATCTTCTCTGTTAAAGATGCAGAGATTATGAAGGTTTAATTAAAATCCGCTTTAAAGCGGATTTTTTTATGTTTTAATTTTTGCCATTATCCAAAAGGACTACACAAATAAATAGGCCTAGAAAAGCCATAAAATAAAAATCCTCTAACAAAGAATCCATGCTAAACTTTATAATATTCACCTAAGGAAGTATTTATCTTTACCCTTAGGCTAAAAAAGTTAGCTTTTTTATTACACAATCTTTATCGCAAGGAAACAATACTTTTCTTATATCAAGAGATTTTTATTAAATTTGCGTGTATTTTGTTTTTTTAAACGCATAGATACACAGACTAAATTATAATTCACAATGAAACACACGAAAATTATCGATCTTCTAACAGGTAAAAACCTATTGCATGAAGTCAAAGCTAAAGGATGGGTAAAAACCTTTAGAAACAATCAATTTATTGCCTTGAATGATGGATCTACAATTAAAAATATACAATGTGTACTTGATTTAGATAAATTTCCAGCTGATTTATTGAAAAAAATTCATACAGGAGCAGCATTATCCATCACTGGTACATTAGTTGAAAGCCAAGGAGCAGGACAAAATGTTGAAATACAAGTAAATAAATTAAAAGTGTATGGAGAGGCTAATCCAGAGGAGTACCCAATTCAACCTAAAAAACACTCTTTAGAATTTTTACGTGATAATGCTCATTTAAGGATTAGAACGAATGTTTTCGGTGCTATTATGCGTGTGCGTAGTACCCTTTCTTTTGCTGTACATAAATACTTCCAAGAGAATGGTTTCTTCTACTTTAATGCCCCAATTATTACTGGTTCAGATGCAGAAGGAGCAGGAGAAATGTTTCGTGTTACTAACTTAGATATGAATAACTTACCTAAAGACGAACAAGGTAAAGTAGATTATTCACAAGATTTCTTCGGAAAAACAACTAACTTAACTGTTTCAGGACAATTAGAAGCAGAAACATATGCAATGGCTTTAGGTTCAGTATATACTTTTGGTCCTACTTTCCGTGCAGAAAACTCAAATACATCTCGTCACTTAGCTGAATTCTGGATGATTGAACCAGAAGTAGCTTTTATTAAGTTAGATGAAGACATGGATCTTGCAGAAGACTTTATTAAATATGTGATTAGTTATACATTAGACAAATGTCAAGATGACTTACAGTTCTTAGAGCAACGTTTAAAAGACGAAGAGAAAAGTAAGCCACAAGCTCAACGAAGCGACATGTCTTTACTAGAAAAATTAAACTTTGTTGTAGAAAATAACTTTAAACGTGTTAGCTATACAGAGGCAATCGATATTTTAAAGAACTCTAAGCCTAATAAGAATAAGAAATTCAAATACCCTGTAGATGAATGGGGAATTGACCTTCAAAGTGAGCATGAGAGATTCTTAGTAGAAAAACACTTCAAATGTCCAGTAATTCTTTTTGATTACCCTGCAGATATCAAAGCATTTTACATGAGATTAAATGACGATGGTAAAACAGTAAGAGCAATGGATGTACTTTTCCCTGGAATTGGTGAAATTGTAGGAGGTTCTGAGAGAGAAGAAAGATACGATGTTCTATTAGAGAAAATCGAGAAAATGGGAATTGACAAAAAAGAACTTTCTTGGTATTTAGATACTCGTAAATTCGGAACAGCACCTCATAGTGGTTTCGGATTAGGTTTTGAAAGACTAGTATTATTTGTTACTGGGATGACAAACATCAGAGATGTTATACCATTTCCTAGAACCCCAAATAATGCGGAGTTCTAAACAATACTGAGCAGATATTAAATGTTTACTTTATCACATTTTTTTCTTAATTTTGGAAAGAGAAATGTTTTAAAGTAAACATTTTTTTTTCGCCAAAACTTATTCCATGCTTAAACAGAGTCTCCAACTTAAATTATCCCAGAAACTATCACCTCAACAAATCCAATTGATGAAACTTATTCAATTGCCTACCTTGGCATTTGAACAAAGGCTTAAAGAAGAATTGATTGAAAATCCTGCCTTGGAAACAGGCAAGGAGTCGGAACAAACTACTACAGAGGAGGATTATTTAGAAGACTACGATCAGTATGATAATGAGCATATTCAAGCAGATGATATCAATATCGATGAATATTTAAGCGATGATGAGACTCCAGATTACAAGCTTCAAGCCAATAACTATAGTAAAGATGACGAGGAGTACCAAGCTCCAATAATCGCTTTTGATAGTTTCCATCAGGATTTATCCAACCAGCTTAATACTTTTACTTTAAGTGAACAAGACAGGCTTATTGCACAGTTTTTAGTTGGTAGTATAGATGACATGGGCTATTTAAGAAGAGACATTCAAGATATAGTAGATGATTTGGCTTTTACTCAAGGTATCTACACCGATGAGCAAACTGTTTCTCGTATCTTAACTATCATACATCAATTGGAGCCATTTGGAGTAGGCGCAAGAGATTTACAAGAATGTCTTTTATTACAACTAGTAAATAAAACTCCTACTGATGCTATTACTCTAGCTATAGATATTATAGAAAATTCATTTGATGCTTTTACTAAAAAGCATTACGATAAATTATTGCAAAAATATTCTATAAGCAAGGAACAGCTAAGAAGTAGTATTGATGAAATCGAAAAATTGAATCCTAAACCAGGTAGTGCTTATAGTGAAAACACTAAAATCATAGAACATATCGTTCCTGATTTTACCATCAAAATAGTCGAGAATGAATTGGAATTAAGTTTAAATGGACGAAATGCACCAGAACTTCACGTTTCCAAAGAGTACCAAGAAATGTTACAATCCTATAAAGAGAGTAACCTAGCTTCAAATGACCAGAAGAATGCAGTACAATTCATCAAACAAAAACTAGATGGGGCTAAATGGTTCATTGATGCTATTAAACAGCGTCAAGACACCTTGTACTATACTATGCACGCCATAATGGATTATCAAAAGGATTATTTCTTAACAGGAGATGAAACAAAATTAAGGCCAATGATTCTAAAGGACATTGCCGATATTATATCCTTAGATATATCGACTATTTCTAGGGTTGCAAATAGTAAATATGTTGAAACACCTTATGGTACCAAACTGATTAAAAATTTCTTTTCTGAAGCGATGATAAACGACCAAGGGGAAGAGGTTTCTACTATTGAAATAAAAAATATCTTAGAAAATATTATTCAAGAAGAGGATAAAAGCAAACCTTACCCGGATGATAAGTTAGCGGAGATATTAAAAGAAAAAGGATACCCTATTGCTCGTAGAACTATAGCTAAATATAGAGAGCAATTAGATATTCCAGTGGCGAGAATGCGTAAACGTATTTAATAGGTTATGCAGCGATTTCTGGCACTAATACATGGCCTTTACCATCCATTATTACAACCCTTTTACGCTACTTTAATCTATTTCTATTGTGCTAGGGGATATTTTCAAGATCTTGAAATAGGGATTCATCTACTTCAGGTGGTTTTAACTACCCTAGTATTGCCCTTTTTAATGCGATTACTTATTACTAATATTCGCTATAAAAACAGAAAGCTTAAACAAAGCTCAAGGACATTTTTGTACTATTTCTTATCGACTTTGGCTTTACTTTGGGCGTACTTTTGGATTTTCAATCCAACTTACCCTCATGCCCTATTAGTCTATTTTAAAGCATTATTATATACTTACATCTTAGTAATGGCCTTTTTTATAAGTGGACAAAAAGTACATTTAGGCATTTGTTTGGGCGCTAATCTTATAGGATATGTATTCTATATTAGTTTACAATTTTACCAACCTTTACTCATGTTGTTTATCTTCTTTATTCTCTTAACAAGCCTCTTGGCCTGTAAAAGTCTACTAGAAAAAACAGACAATGCTTATAGTATTTTATTGGCTTATTTTATAGGAATAGTAAGCTTTATATTATAAAATATAAAACATCAAACCTAGATTCAATACGCGCATTCTTTGAGGATCGTCTACTAAAACATCCTTTT
The DNA here is from genome assembly GCF_054871685.1 of Myroides sp. LJL116. Classification (NCBI taxonomy): domain Bacteria; kingdom Pseudomonadati; phylum Bacteroidota; class Flavobacteriia; order Flavobacteriales; family Flavobacteriaceae; genus Myroides; species Myroides sp. LJL116. Next base: position 282,243 of record NZ_JBTXLR010000001.1, on the reverse strand, counting down.
TATAAATTTCATTAAGGCCATAATACACATAAAAATTCCATGTATTAAAGCCCATTGAACCATATAGTCCAAATTGCCATTTTCTAATATTTGGATCATTTCTTAGAATAACAGAGTAATCATCTGTACTGGTTTTACTTCTATTACTAAGTAAGTAGCTAGCTTTAAAACCTAGATATACACGCCAGAATTTATGACTTTCAGCTGTGGAGTTTCTCCATCGAAATTCAATAGGAAAATCTAAATAATGAAGGGAAAGGGAATTCTTTTTATACTTATCTAATATAATATGTTCTTTCTGGGGACTCAATCCTAGATTACTCCTTAGGTTATTATAGGAAAAACCAAAACCTGGAGCTATAGACAGTGTTCTATCCTTATTAATAGGCATATCCCTTAAAAAACCAACATTCATTCCTAAAGAAAAAGAATATGGAGAAAATCCATCCGGTTTACTTTGCATTAGGGTGTGAGTAAGACCAAAGTAAAATTGATCTTCTCTATATTTAGTATCTATAGTAAGGCTATCTGCTGTACTGGGATCCACAGGTAACAAATTATACTGTTTGGCCTGCATGGATACAAAGCTTAAACAACACAACAAAAACGCCATTTTAATTTTAAATACCATCTATTAGATCATTAAAAAGTATATACTAAACCTACACCTAAAACTTGTTTAAACTGTACTCTTGGTCCTTTCATTACCTGTTCACCATCCACATCTACATTGGTTTTTATACTATCGTCATATACTAAGTTGGTACCAATGTTTGCACGAACATAATTATTAACTTTTAAATCAAGTTTCATCTCCCAAGCAACATCTACATTTCCAAATCGGTTCACATAATCGCTATAAAGACTTAATTTATTTTCGAAAACAATATTCTTAAGAATCTCTTTTCTCCATTCTGTACTTAATAAAAAACCTAGTTCTGCTCTATATCTTTGACCGTGCTTGATAATATTTCCAAATTCATCTAAGACAGCTTTATCCACACCAAAAGATCCTTGATCAGCAAGTCGTTGATCACTCACAAAAGTAGCCTTGTAGGTAATTGGTGATAAATAAAACTTCATACCACTCTTTGGTGCTATGTACTCGGCTCCAATCCCGACAAATAAATATGCTGGTGCAAACCATCTAGAAACTGGCTCATCGGTATTTGGATAATTGAACCCGTCTGTTAACTGCGTTTTGAAATTTAGCTTAGCAACATAATACCAATCAGAAACCACAGTACTTTTATATCCAAAAGTAGAGTTGAATTCAAATACATCCTCACTCTTACGAAGCTCTCTATCACTTTGCTTATTTACTCCATATCGCACATTTAAGCGATTATCCCATATTAATCTACCTTTGATATATTTACGACTTAAATCTGCCTTTAAAAGTCCTGAAATAGAGTTATCCCCTCCTGAACTCCAATTCACAAAAGCAATCTGATTGAAATCTAAACCAATCAAATTCTTACCTTCCCAATAACCAACTATTTCATTATTTAGAGGTAACACATGTAAATTTTTAGTCGGATCGTACTTTATTTCAATCTTAGAAAACTTAGGTTTACTTTGTTTTACAAAAATCTCTGGCTTAAAGTAAGGCGCATCCACATCACTAGAATTATTAGCACCTAAACCTGGGCTATAATCTTTAGGGGGAGTAAAACGCATTAAAGAGTTAAATGGATTTACCTGAGTACCTTGTTGATCTGCGATTGGACGTTGAGCCAAAGAATCTTGGCTAACTTGCTGCAAGGGTGTTTTGTTAGAAACAGAATTTTGAGCAAAAGCACAAACTCCGAATAAACAGGTGGAAATATTTAATGTAAAAATAATAAACCTTTTCAATTCTCTTCTAAATTAATTAATGACACAATACTTTGTATATCTATTTTACAATGCTTTTGTTGTTCTAAAACGGTTGCATGTTCAATGAATTCATCCTTTATTCCTATAATTCGCATGCTTATGTGTGGATAATGCTGGGCTACAAAACTAGCAATACTGCTTCCGAACCCACCAATCTCACAGCCATCTTCAAAAGTAACAAGCTCTGAATAAGTTTGGCAAATTAAATGTAATTTTTCAACATTTAAAGGCTTTATAAACATAAAATGATAATGAGACCACATATTATTGTTTTTTTGCTTAAATGCCTCTATTACATTGTTACCAATACTACCTGTACTCAATATAGCAAAGTCACTACCTTTCTCTAACTGTGCTACTTGCCCCGGCGTTATTGACTGAAATTCTCTCTGCCAATCTTGCTCCATTACTCCCTTACCTCTTGGATAACGAATTGCTAAAGGACCACTAATTCCACTTTGTGCATAAAAAATTAAATTTCTTAATTCTAATTCATTTAATGGAGCAGCTATACTCATATTGGGTATACAATTTAAATAAGCAATATCAAACACTCCATGATGTGTCGGTCCATCTTCTCCTACCAAACCGGCGCGATCTAAACAAAACACAACTGGTAAGTTTTGTATAGCAACATCGTGTATAACCTGATCATAAGCTCTTTGTAAAAAAGTAGAATAAATAGCTACAAAAGGAATCATTCCCTGGGTAGCCATTCCAGCAGCTAAGGTAACAGCATGCTGTTCTGCAATACCTACATCAATTCCCCTCTCAGGTATAGCATCCATAAGGAATTTCATAGAACTCCCAGTCGGCATTGCTGCTGTAATACCTACAATGTTTGGATTTATCTTAGCTAATTCAACTAATGTATGGCCAAAAACATCTTGGTATTTTGCAGGAAACTCCTTTTCTTTTTTTACAATTAACTCTCCTGTTTGGCTATCAAACTTACCTGGAGCATGGTATTTAACTTGATCTAGTTCGGCTTGTTTTAAACCTTTTCCCTTAGTGGTTACTAAGTGCAAGAACCTCGGCCCTTTCTTTTTCTTTAACCTCTCTAATTCACTAATTACTTTAGGTAAATCGTGCCCATCTATTGGTCCGCTATAATCAAAGTTTAAACTCTTAATCATATTGTTCACCTTTGGATTCTCCCCTAGCTTGACTTTAGTTAAATAATCCTTTAATGCTCCAACACTTGGGTCTATACCAATTGCATTATCATTGAGAATAACCAATATATTAGCATTGCTTACTCCAGCGTGATTCAGGCCTTCAAAAGCCATGCCAGATGCAATAGAAGCATCACCTATAATAGCGATATGTTCTTTGTTTATTTCTCCTTTTAAATTAGAGGCAATTGCCATCCCAAGGGCAGCAGATATAGAAGTCGAGGAATGGCCAACGCCAAACCCATCATAAATACTTTCACTAGGTTTAGGAAAACCGCTAATCCCATCTTTTTGTCTATTGGTATGGAAAACGTTTCTTCTACCTGTTAGCAATTTATGGCCATAGGCCTGGTGACCTACATCCCAAATCAATATATCTTCTGGAGTATTGAAAACATAATGTAAAGCAATTGTCAGCTCTACTACTCCTAAACTTGCGCCTAAATGACCTTCTTTAGTTGCAACTATATCAATGATGAATCTTCTTATTTGCTGAGCTACCTCTTGTAACTGCTCAAAAGAAAGCTGTTTCAAATCACTTGGGTCATTTATCTGTTCTAACATAATTTGGGACATTGTTTGCTATATATTAAAACAAAATTACAATTTTGTTTTTACTTTTGAACCTATAATAATATAAACCAATCATTATGGATATCTTAAACGACCAATACTATATGCAAATTGCTATAAATCAAGCTAAAATTGCTGCAGAACAAGGAGAAATTCCAGTTGGAGCAGTAATTGTAGCAAATAATCAGATTATAGCTAAGACCCATAATTTAACGGAATTACTACATGATGTTACTGCTCATGCAGAAATGCAAGCTATAAGTTCTGCTGCAAATTACCTTGGGGCTAAATATTTAAAAAACTGTACACTTTATATAACCTTAGAACCATGTCAAATGTGTGCAGGAGCTTTATATTGGAGTCAAATTTCAAAAATAGTATGCTCTAGTGAGGATCCACAAAGAGGATATAGAGCAATGGGTGCACAGCTTCATCCAAAAACCCAAATATCATTCGGACTTTTAGAGCAAGAATCTTCACAAATTATTCAGGAATTCTTCAAACGAAAGAGAAATAAATAGCTTTTTAATAGTAACTTAGCTATACTTTGATTTTGTGAAAAATGAAAAAATAGCTATTATGAAAGCAAATCCTCTTTTATTCTTGACTTTGTGCATTACATTACTTTTTAGTGCATGTTCTAAAGATGTTCCTAGTGATTTTAAGGTTTCTAACCCTACTAACTTCCAGGAGTACATTCGTTCTTTTACTACAGGAATTATTTCTGTAGCTGACCCAATTCAAGTAGTGTTAAACCAGCCCTTAGAAGACAAAAATAAATCGGAAACCCTACCTTTGAAAATGTGGCAAATAACCCCGCAGGTACAAGGAGAACTGATTTATCAGGACAATGGAGTAATACAATTTCGTCCAAAAGAGCTTTTGAAGCAGGATCAAACCTACTATATTAGTGTAGATTTAGGTCAAATTATAGACACAAAGGAATCTACACCATTGGTTTTTAATTTCATAGTTACTACAAAATCTCAAAATATGCATCTTGAAGTAATAGATTTCCAATCCATTACTCCAAGTAATTATGCAATAAATGCTAAATTGTTTTTTTCTGATGTTATTGCAAAAGATCAAGTAGACAAATTGATCTCAGCTATGCAAGGCAAGGATAAAAAGCAAATTCTAATCTTAGATAACTCCAAAGAATTAGCTAAAGAGTATAATATAATCATACAAGATGTTCTAAGACAAAACCAGTCATCTACATTAGAAATCCAGCTCTTTAATAAAGCTATAGGCTCTTCCCAAGACATAAGCCGAAATGTGGATATTCCTGCTTTAGGAGAGTTTAGAGTCTTAGATAATCCAAGATTAGATGATGATAATCAAAGTATATTTTTAAACTTTTCAGACCCTATTGCAAGTAACCAAGATCTTCAAGGTCTAATTTCTATCGAACCTAACCAAGGAGATTTACGTTATACTATCTCTGCAAATGTGGTAAAAATATCCAGTTCTACTTCCTTTAACCAAGATTTAGCAATACAACTTTACCCAGGTATTACCAATACATATGGAGATAAACTATTAGAAAAAACCAAACTAATGGTAAACTACAAAGTTGCTTCTCCAGAAATAAAACTACTGCAAAGTGGGACTATTTTACCTTCCTCTTCTAATTTAAAAATAAACTTTCAAGCTACTACATTAAGTGCTGTGGATATAGAGGTCTACAGAATTTATCAAAATAATATATTGCAGTTTTTACAAGACAACTCTTTGGATGGAAGCTATAACTTGATGCAAGTTGCTCAGCCTATTGCAAAGCAAAAATTAGAACTAACAAATCCTTCGGCTAAAGCACTTTTGCAATGGAATGCTTACGCAGTGGATTTATCTGCATTGATAAGCCCTGAACCCGGAGCCATTTACCATGTGAAATTCTCCATGCAAGAGCAGTATTCTTTATATCCTTGTGATCAACCAAAATCAGAGCAACAAAGTCAAGATACCAATAATGATTATTATACTAAAAACTCCCAAGGCGTTTTTTCACCTGACTTTGATTCCTATGACTATTATAGCTACAGATACTATGATTGGTCACAAAGCGAGAATCCTTGTGATCCCGCTTATTATTACTATGCCAACAGCCCTACTACAAATGTACTTGCATCAGATATAGGAGCAATTGTAAAGAGAGGAAACAACGATACTTTCTTAGTGGTAGCAACTTCTTTACTAACTGCAGAACCACTAAAGGCTGCACTTGTAGAATTTTATGATTACCAACAACAGTTAATTACTAGTGCTAAAACAGACCTTAACGGTATGTTAGAAGTAAAGATAGAAGATAAGGTTCCCTATTTCATTGTCGTAAAAGATAATAATTCTAGTACCTATGTAAAAGTGGATAATGCCAACGCCTTATCTGTAAGTAATTATGATGTAGACGGTAGTGTTTTACAACATGGAATTCAAGGGTATATTTATAGTCAAAGGGGAGTATTCAGACCTGGAAATACTATTCCTATTGGATTTATATTAAACGACCAGGCCAATCCTCTACCAAATAATCATCCAATTAGTATAACCCTAAGTGACCCACTAGGTAGAGTAATCGAACAACAAACTAAAAAGAAAAACCAAAACAATCAATATTCCTTCCTGCTAAAAACAGAGCAGCAGTCAATTACTGGAAACTACCAAGTAGTAATTAATGTAGGTGGTGTAAAATTCTATAAGTCCATCAGTGTAGAAACCATAAAGCCTAATCGATTAAAAATAATTAACAATCAGGAAAACACCACTTTTAACGCAAATTCAAAACAGGTAATAGACTTTCAAGTAAACTGGTTACAAGGTAGTATTGGTTCAAATCTAAAGGCGGTGGTAGATCTTAAATATTATTATGGGGATACAAGTTTTAAAAACTATGCCGATTACATATTCACCAATACCCTAAGCAAGCCTGCAACTACACCTCAAAATGTTTTTCAAGGCACAACAGATCAAAATGGAAGATTCCAATTTGTATTAGATAGTAATCTAGCGCCAAAAAATGCAGGAAAACTAAAAGCAATATTAACTACCAAAGTATTTGAAAACGCTGGTGATATGTCTATCGATGTCTCTTCCATAGAGGTTTCACCTTTTAGTAGTTACGTAGGTATCAAACTTCCTAAAGCAGATAAGTATGGCAGTTACCAAACACAAAAACCATTGGATTTTTCCTTTATTATTTTAGATCAAGACCAAAAGCCAAAACAAGGCGCGTTAACTGTATATCTTTATAAAAAAACAAATAACTGGTGGTGGAGTCAAAATACACAAGGAATTTCAAGCTTCAGTAATTCAAGTGACTTTATCTTAGTAAGCGAGCAATACTTAACTACCGATTCAAAAGGTATGGCTTCCTTTACTTGGCAAGTGGATTCACAAGACTGGGGTTCTTATGAAATAGTGGCAATAGACAGTATTAGCGGACATATCGCTTCAAGTAGCCTATATGTACAATATCCATCTTGGTGGAATTTTGATGAACAAAACCAGCAAAAAGAAGCCACTGCTCTTAAAGTAGTAACCAATAAAAAAACCTATGTAACAAAAGAAAAGGCTACAGTGAGCTTTACTTCTACTCAAGGATCTAAAGCCTTAATATCTATAGAAAATGGAACCCAAGTTCTTCAGAGCTTTTGGGTAGACACCAAGGACAATGAAACCAGCATTGATTTTGAAATCACACCAAAGATGGCTCCTAATGTATATGTCCATGTCACATTAATACAGCCTCATGCCTTTACTTTAAATAACTCCCCTATTCGTCTTTATGGAATTGTACCAATTGAGGTTTACGACCCTAAGACAAAATTAGAACCGGTTATTCAGATGCCTAAAGAAATTGAGAGTGAACAAAGCTTTACGGTCAAAGTCAGTGAAAACAATAAACAAGCTATGACCTATACTATAGCTATAGTAGAGGAAGGCCTATTAGACCTAACTTCTTTTAAAACTCCAAACCCTTGGAATACTTTCTATAGTAAAACTTCATTAGGAGTTCGTACTTGGGATATTTTCGACCAGGTAATTGGAGCATATGGAGGAAATATTAATCAAATTTTCAGTATAGGTGGTGATGAAGATTTAGCTATTGGTTCGGTAAAAAAAGCCAACCGATTTGCCCCTGTGGTTATTTGGGAGGGTCCCTTTACTTTAGAGGCAGGTAAAACTGCTTCCCATACTTTTAAACTACCTAAGTATATTGGATCAGTTAAGACCATGATTGTAGCTTCTAATGCAAAACAAGATGCATATGGTTCTGGTGAGCAAACTACCCTAGTAAGAAGTCCTTTAATGATTTTAGGGACTTTACCTAGACGCGCCCTAACAACAGAGCAAATCACTTTACCTGTTACTATTTTTACCCAAAATCCCAATGAAAAAGTACAAGTAGAAGTAAAAACGGATAAGCGATTTGAATTAATTGGTCCAAGTACCAAAACAGTAGAAATGGGAGATTCAACAGAGAAGGTAGTTTACTTTGATTTAAAAGTAAAAGATATTCTTGGGGTAGCTTCTATTGCCATTTTGGCTAAAACCAATAAACACAAAGCTTCTTATGATATTGAGCTTGATGTCTTAAATCCCAATCCACTTACTACAATAAATCAAGATATTGTATTATCACCAGGAGAGAAAGTACAAACAACTTGGGAAACCTTTGGTATTCTAAACTCCAATAAAGCATGGTTAGAACTATCTAATTTCCCTTCAATTAATTTAAACTCACGATTAGATTACCTTATTAGCTATCCCCATGGATGTAGCGAGCAAATTACCTCTGGTGCATTTGCACAATTATATTTGGATGATTTAATCCCATTACAACAAAAACAAAAAACACAAATACAAAATAATGTAACCAATGCAATTTCCCGACTTAGCCAAAGACAAATGGTTAGTGGTGGATTTAAGTATTGGGATAGCTCAACTAGTGCACAATTATGGACTACAACCTATGTTGGACATTTCTTACTAGAGGCCGAGAAAAAAGGTTATGCATTAGGTTTAAATACTAAGGCAAACTGGATTGCATTTGAAAAGAACCAAAGCAGAAATTGGATTTATGAACCTAGCATACAAAATGATTTTGAACAGGCTTATAGACTCTATGCTCTTGCCTTGGCAAAACAACCCGACTTAGCAGCTATGAATCGCTTAAGAGAAAATACTAAAATAACTGCCCAAAGTCGCTTAAGACTTGCGGCTGCATATGCCCTTTTAGCCCAAGATAAAGTAGCAATGGAACTTCTAGTTAATTTACCTATCGCAAGTGATAAACAAGATGCTTATTCCTACGGTTCAGATACAAGAAATAAAGCAATGGCATTACAAACCTACATTGCCCTTGAGCCAAAGAGTAATAAAACAAGTCAGCTTGCAATACAAATTGCCAAAGAACTAGGAAGTAATACCTGGATGAGTACACAAACGACTGCTTTTGCATTAAATGCAATAGCTAATTATTTTACAACTCATCCAAAAAGCACAACTATCAAAGCAGAGTACTCCTTTAACAATAAAGTAAACCAAGTAGAATCTAATGATAATATCTACAATACTATTTTAGATCCCTTATCTGACAACAATACTTTAGAAATACAAAATAAATCGCAAGGTGATTTATACATAAATTTATCTAAGCAAGGAGTTTTAGCATTAGGAAAAGAGTTGGAAGAGCAAAAGAACTTATCGATTAATATTGTATATAAAGACCAAAATAATCAGGTAATTCCGGTACAAAACCTGAAACAATCCACTCAATTTACAGCGGAATTAACGATTAAAAACACTAGTTTTTCAAAAGTAAACAATCTTGCCCTTACTAATATCATACCCTCAGGTTGGGAAATTGTCAACTTTAGATATGCCTTACCAGAGCAAAGTAATACGACATCAAACTCTACTCATGTCGACATACAAGATGATAGAGTTAATTTCTATTTTGATTTGAATGCTCAAAGTAGCCAGAGCTTTACAATCGAATTAATTGCCTCCTATTTAGGTCATTATTATCTACCTGGTGTATATATCAATGCGATGTATGCCCCTAATTATTACGCAAGAACAAAAGGAAACTGGATTAATGTAATACCATAAAACACAGGCGTTTTATTTGAAAAAAGCAATCCTGTACCACTAGATGTAATGAAGTACTTTTTTAAAATAGTATGGAGTAGCCCAAAGAAAAAAGCCTTTTTTATTATTGGAATTATCCTTGGGTTACTTTATGCTTTTTGTTTACCGAACCAATTATTTAACCAACCCTATTCTAGCGTTATCCTTAGTAAGGACGGCCATTTATTAGGAGCTAAAATTGCTAATGATGGTCAGTGGCGATTCGCGCCAACTCAAAACACTCCTTATAAATTCGAGACAGCGCTAAGACTATATGAAGACCAATATTTTTATTTGCATTGGGGTATTAATCCATTGGCAATAAGTAAAGCTTTTATAAAAAATTTACAAGCTAAACAAAATCGCTTTGGAGCCAGCACTCTTACCCAACAAACCATACGTCTACACCATGGCAATCAAAAACGAACTTATTGGCAAAAGATAAAAGAAACCATACAAGCAACAAGGCTAGAGTTTACCTATTCCAAAAAAGAGATACTTAATTTATATTCTTCCCATGCCCCCTTTGGAGGTAATGTGGTTGGGCTAGATATGGCTGCATGGCGATATTATGGTATTACCCCTGACCAACTGTCTTGGTCGCAAGCAGCAACACTTGCTGTGCTACCAAACGCTCCTTCTTTAATAAATCCAGGAAAAAACCGCCAACTTCTTTTGAAAAAGAGAAATATATTACTTGAAAAGCTACTCAAGAATAAAATAATTGACTCCATAACTTATGTATTAGCTATAGAGGAAAATTTAGTTGAAAAGCCACATAACTTACCTAATACATCACCACATCTTTTAGAACTAATACATAAAAAACAACCTCAACAAACCATTACTACTACAATAGATTATCCCTTACAAATGAGGGCTAATGAAATCGTAGCCAAATATTACAAAGAGTATAAAGAATCCCAAATACACAATATTTCCGTTTTAATAACGGATATAAAAACAAACGCCATCCTAGCCTATGTTGGAAATTCTCCTACAGATAAAGAGCACCAAAAAGATGTAGATAATATTTTATCACTTCGATCAACAGGAAGTACCTTAAAACCTTTTTTAAGTATGGCCCAACTTGATCAAGGTGAAATATTACCTCATACCTTAGTAAAAGATATTCCAATAGTTATTTCAGGTTATAAGCCGCTTAACTTTTCAAGCTCTTATAATGGTGCGGTACCGCATTCCCAGGCTTTGTCCCGCTCTCTTAATATTCCCTTTGTACTAATGCTACAAGATTTCGGTGTAGCCCGTTTCTACCATTATTTACAAAATCTTGGCTTCACAAGTATAAATAAGCATCCTAATCATTATGGGTTATCCCTTATTTTAGGTGGTGCAGAATCTAGCTTATGGCAAATTACAAGGGCGTATACTAACTTAGCCTACACTTTAAATTATTATAATGAGTCTAAAGGAAGTTATCCTATCAACTCCCTAGATGATTTAGTTTGGCAAAAAGATAAAGCAATAAAAAACAGTGTACCTTCAAAAGAACCAGCTGTCTTTGGAGCAGGCCCAATTTACCAGACTTTTACAGCTTTAACCAAAGTAAACAGACCTGAAGATCAGTTAGGTTGGCAGTATTTTAATTCCGCAAAGAAAATAGCTTGGAAGACAGGAACAAGCTTTGGTGCAAGAGATGCATGGGCAGTAGGTATAGATAAAAACTATGTTATTAGTGTATGGGTAGGAAATTCCACTGGAGAAGGTAGACCATCTCTAAGTGGGGTGCGACTAGCTGGTCCAATATTATTTGATTTATTTAATCTAATGCCGAAAAATCAATGGTTTGAGACACCATTTGATGACTTAGAACAAGTACAAGTTTGTACCCTTAGCGGATATATTGCATCTGAACTTTGTGATTCAACCACCCAACTAATTCCCATTAGAGCCAAAAAAACTGGGCTTTGCCCCTATCATCAATTAGTACACCTAGAGGAATCTATGCGTTATCAAGTCAATACTACTTGCCAGGATATACAACATATCGTGAGTACACCTTGGTTTGTGCTACCCCCTACAATGGCATACTACTATAGACAACAAAATAATCACTATAAAGAACTCCCTCCTTGGAGAGAAGATTGTATAGGAGATAATCAAAAAAACACTGTTGACTTTATCTACCCTAAACATAATGACATATTACACTTAACAAGGGGTTTTAGCACCCAAGTACAACCTTTTACTGCCTCAGCAGCAACAAGTAAAACAACAGATACCCTCTATTGGTATCTTGATCAGAAATATTTAGGCAATAGTGTTTTAAAACACAACAAAAATATTTTAGCTGACCCAGGTAAGTATACCCTTAGGATTGTCAACCAAAACGGAGATAGTAAAGCGATTAATATCCAAATAGGGAATCCATAAAAAAAACCGCTTACTACTATAGTAAACGGTTTTCTATTATTCTGAAAATTCATTTCCTTTATCATTAAAGAAATGGTACTCTAGGTACGTGTAAGCGTCACGAGGAACAATTTTTATCCACTTTTTGAACTCCAAAAACCACTTATGTTGGGTAGATGGAAATCCTTGTTTTAAATACGCGGCTACGAACGGATGCGCATTTAAGATAATCTTTGCAGATTTATCTTTTGTGATAATACTTTCAAGGTCGGCCTTTATTTTGTCAATTACAAGAATAGGAGCTTCAATTTCACCATGTTCGTTTGGATCTTCTTCTCTTGTTTCAATATTAACCTCAGGACGAACCCTTTGCCTTGTAATTTGAATTAATCCAAACTTACTAGGTGGCAAGATTTTGTGTTTTGCTTTGTCATCACTCATCTCTTCTTTCAAAAAGTCATAAAGTGTTTTTCTATTCTCTGGATTACCCATATCAATAAAGTCCACAACAATAATTCCCCCCATATCCCTTAAACGCAATTGCCTTGCTATTTCACCAGCTGCAATTAAGTTAACTTCTAAAGCGGTGTCTTCTTGACTTTGAGCCTTGTTAGACCTGTTTCCACTATTCACATCAATAACATGAAGTGCCTCGGTATGCTCAATGATTAAGTAAGCTCCTTTACTCATTGAAACCGTTTTTCCAAAAGACGTCTTAATTTGACGTTCAATATTGTACTTTTCGAAAATTGGTACTTCTTTGGATTGGTAATGCTTTACAATAGAAACTTTTGAAGGAGCAATTTCTTGCAAATAGTCCTTCGTTTGATAGAACATATCTTCATCATCAGTAATAATACCAGTGAACGTATCATTAAAAACATCTCTTAGTATAGAAGAGGCTTTATTAACTTCTCCTAATACTTTGGAAGGATGATGAGCAGTTGCTAATTTTTTACACATTGCATTCCATTTAGACATTAAGTTATCTAGATCTCTTTCGATATCACTAACTTTCATGCCCTCTGCAACGGTACGTACAATTACACCAAAACCTTTAGGTTTGATGGACTGTACTAATTTTTTTAAACGATCCTTTTCCTCTTTTGACTCAATTTTCTGAGAGATAGATACTCTATTTGAGAAAGGAACTAAAACAACATAACGTCCAGCAATAGATAATTCTGAACTTATTCTAGGCCCTTTAGTTGAAATAGGTTCTTTTACAATTTGAACTAATAAAGATTGATTGGCACTTAGAACATCTGTTACTACACCATCTTTATCTATTTCTTCTTCAAAAGCGAAATTTTTTAAAGAATAGTCCTTTAATTTTCCTCCGCTTACAAGTTTACTGAATTTCAATAAAGTCTTTAAGTTTGGACCTAAATCGTGATAATGCAAAAACGCATCCTTCTCGAATCCTACATGCACAAATGCTGCATTTAGACCAGCGACAGGTTTTCTAATTTTAGCGATAAAAATATCCCCAACTTGAAATCCCGCTTCTTGGTTGTCCTCTCTTTCTTTATGAAGTTCAATTAGTTTTCCATCTTTTAATAAGGCAAAATCTACTGTTTCAGAACTCGATCTAATAATTAGCTCTTTATTCACACTGTACATTTTTATCCATACTCATTCATTATCAAAGCACTTAACTCCTTGAAAAACAAGATTGTATAGATGGATTAAACATTAATCAAAACAGGTATATAACCTGAAAGACTTATCCCTAAAGATAAGTCTTTTAGTTTTCCTCTTAAAAGAAAAAAGTAGTTTAAAACTACTTCTTCTTCTTGTGACGGTTAGCTCTAGCTCTTTTTTTACGTTTGTGCGTCGCTACCTTATGTCTTTTTCTTTTTTTACCACTTGGCATAATGTGTGTAATTTAGAGATTAATAAATTATTTTACTTTTACTTCTGTGTTTGACTTAACGCCTTCTACAAACACCTTAGCAGGTTTGAAAGCTGGGATATTATGAGCTGGAATTCTAATAGTCGTATTTTTAGAAATGTTTCTTCCAGTTTTTTCAGCTCTAGTTTTGATGATAAAACTTCCAAAACCTCTTAAATAAACATTTTCTCCAGATTCTAATGAGGCTTTTACTTCATCCATAAAAGATTCAACTGTCGCCTGTACGTCACCTTTCTCAAGCCCTAATTTCTCCGAAATTTTTGCTACAATGTCTGCTTTCGTCATTTTTAGATATAAATTATTTTGTTGTTGTCGAAATTTTTAGAGTGTGCAAATATATTAATTTATAATCCAATAATTCAACCTTAATCGATTAAAATTTAAATATATAAAGTTTTAAGTTTGCAATCTATACTTTTTACTATGATATTTTCTAACAAACTCACTGCTTGGTATTTACAAAACAAACGTAGTTTACCATGGCGTGAAACAAACAATCCATATGCCATTTGGCTATCAGAAATAATCCTTCAACAGACAAAAGTTGCCCAAGGATTACCGTATTATTTGTCTTTTTTAGAAACTTTTCCAACCGTTTTTGATCTAGCTAATGCTGAAGAGGACCAAGTTCTAAGATTATGGCAAGGACTTGGATATTATAGTAGAGCACGTAACTTACATGCTTCTGCAAAAATTATAGCCTATGATTATAAGGGAGTATTCCCCAATAATTACAAAGACCTTTTAGCTTTAAAAGGAGTAGGGCCTTATACCGCAGCCGCTATCGCTTCGATTGCATTTAATGAAAATGTGGCTGTTTTGGACGGCAATGTTTATAGAGTTTTATCCCGAGTTTTTGGCATCACTACAGATATCTCTAGTAGTGCTGCAAAAAAGGAATTTCAAGATCTAGCACAAAGCTTATTACCTAAAGAACAACCTGCAATCTTCAACCAAGCAATAATGGATTTTGGCGCGATGCAATGTACTCCTAAACTTCCGTTATGTCAAAGTTGCGTTTTTAATACTACCTGTGTAGCTTTACAAACTAATATGGTAAGTATATTACCTGTCAAACTTAAGAAAACTAAAGTTAGAAATAGGTATATTGACTATATTATTTTTCAAGATGAGCAAAAAAATACACTGATAGAGCAAAGAACAAAAAAAGATATTTGGCAAAAACTCTATCAATTTCCGTGTATAGATCGTTTTGAAGATACACCCATCGATATTAAACAGGTGTTAAAGAGTGATTTTCCAACTGTAGAAGCCTGTCAAATCACCTTAATGAATACAACTCCTATAACCCATATTTTATCTCATCAAAAATTACAAGTGAATTTTTGGATTGTTCAAACAAAGGAGCCTCTTAAAGAATCAACCCCATGGAAAGAATTAAATAATTTTGGTTTTCCTATAGTAATTCATAACTTTATTGGCACTCTTAGTGAAGAATAAATTCCCAATATTATGCATAGTAATTTAAACAAAATCATGTTGATTGGTCAACTAGGGGACCAAGTTAAAATACATTACTTCGAAGATGGTAACTGTATAGCTCGCTTTCCTCTTGCAACTAATGAATCCTATATTTCTAAATCTACTCAACAAAGAGTTACCACTACCCAATGGCATAATATAGTTGTAAAAAACAAACAGGCCGAACTGTGTGAGAAGTATTTAACTACCGGAGATAGAATCTATGTGGAAGGAAAGGTTAAAACTACTCAATGGACTAATGAACAAGGGGTACAACAAATGATTTATGAAGTGATTGTCAAAGAGATTAAATTCTTACGTGTAAAACAACAAGACAATACAGAATCTACACCTACCTTTCAACAAATAAACCAGCAAAATATTGACAATTTTAAGGTTCCTCCTATTGAAAACAATGATACCCTACCCTTTTAAAAAAAGACACTTTTATAATGTATAAAACCATCCTATTACCATTACTTAGTATTTTACTACTTAGCCTAAGCTCATGTAAAAAAGAAGTACTACCAAAGCCTCAGGCTTATTTAGCCTTAGATTACCCCAAGGCAACCTATCATGGTTTTAAAGATAGTATTAATGGATTTAGTTTTCAAAAAAATGATTTAGCTCTAATTAAAAAACCATATCCTAATTCATTAGAGGTTCATTATCCACAAATGAAGGCTACAATATTTCTAAATTATAAGCCTGTAAACAATAATTTAGATTTTCTCTTAAAAGATGCTCAAAAACTAACCTACGAACATTTTATTAAGGCAGATCAAATCATAGAGCATCCCTTTGAAATTCCAGAAAACAACCTCTCTGGAATATTATATCAAATTGAAGGAAATGCCGCAACTAATGTACAGTTCTATGCAACAGATAGTCAGAAAAACTTTTTAGTTGCCTCTTTGTACTTTTATGCCAAACCAAACTTCGACTCCATTTATCCTGCAAAGGAATACTTACATAATGACATGGTAAATATCCTAGAATCTTTACAATGGAATAACTAAAATAAAAAAGGTCAAAATATAATATATTTTGACCTTTCTTATTTCATACCTTTTTATTACTAATTCGTGTAACTTACCGTCTGCATATCGCTTACTTGGTATAATCCATTGGCAATTTTCTCAACTGTTTGAGTTAAAACCTCTGGAGTTTGTTGATTCTGTTGATACACTACAGTAGCTGTTTTAGTATCAAAATCAACAGTAGCTTGTGTAACTCCTGGTAAATCAGATAGTTTTTTCTGTATAAAACTAGCACAACCAACTTCACATGTCATTCCTTCTACATGAAAAGTAGCTTGTTGTAACTCAGCCACTTGGTTTTCATTAGATTTAGGAGCAACTTCTTGTATTTGTTCCACTTGTTCATTTTGGTCAGAAGCAGTAGAACCTTGCTGACAACTAGTTGTTATAAAACTAGCAAAAGCAACTAGAGCAAAAAATTTGATTACTTTCATATCTCAATATATTAATTCTTAATTGGGGGTATAAAGATACGAATTAAAAAAAGCAACTAACAAAAAGTTAGCTGCTTTTTTAAAAACCAAATAAATGTATATCAACTAGTTAAAGTCTTCTAAAGAAACATTTTGATTCACTTTAATATCTTTTGTTTTAATTTGAATTTCAATACCCATATTTATGGTTTGAGTCATCGGGAACCAAATTCCTTGTGTTTGCTTGTAATCACTTAATTCTACCGAACTTACTACATTAGGATCCTGTTCACTTGTAGAGTCGATACCATATTTTAAACCTGATTCCAAATCATAATAATGTACACTATTTCCAACTTTTAGACCTACACATTTTTTTGAATCCACCATTTTAAGTTGACCTAAAGTAACATCAGGATTATCTATCCAATTTAACTCAACGAAAGGATATGCTTCTTTTTGAGCCTTTAAAAGTTGCTCTGGAGTTAATTCTGTTTTCACTCCTTGATTAAATGTATATCCACTTTGTGGGGTAATTACCACTTTAGAAAGTAGAGTACCTCCCATACTTTGTGTAACTAAACTATACCCTGGAGTCATTATTTTAGAATCAAATTCAATTTCCATTCCTTGTACACTAGCACTGGCTTGTGTAAATACACTCTTTACTTCTTTTAATTTATTTACACCTCCAATGGCATTAAGGTATTTATTAACCACACTATTTACAGTTGTTCCAACTGGCGCTGATACATCCACAGAAGGTTTTTCAGTTGGATCTGCTTGTGTATTATAATAGTTAATCGGAATCTGTAAAGATTCTAACCCTTGTAATACCTCACTTGCTTTACCAACAATAATAATTCGCATATTCTCACTTAAAAAATATTTCTGTGCTGCCTTTTGAATATCTTGGGCAGTGACACTTTGGATATTTTTAATATAGTTTTCATAAAAATCATTTGGTAAATTATACAAGGCGCTAAACAAAGCATATCTAGCTATAGTGGCTGGCTTTTGAATTTCCATTACAAAGTTACCTATGTATTTGCTTTTAGCCATGGCTAATTCTTCTTCACTTACAAGAGTATTTCTCATTAGGTCAATTTCCTTCATAAATTCTGTAACAGCACTATCTGTTACTACATTACGAACAGAGGCAGTTGCTAAGAACATTCCTGGATAATTACGAGTAGGGCTTAAAGAAGAATAAGCTCCATAGGTCCATCCATGAGCTTCTCTTAGATTCAGAAACAATCTACCCTCTCCACCACCTCCAAGTACTTGGTTGGCTAGCAAAGCAGCAAAGTAATCTTTATCATTCATCTTTAATTCTACTTGGTTAACTAAAGCTATTTCACTCTGAACCGCATTAGACATGTCTACGAAATCAATTTGTGGAGCCTTTACATTTTTAGCTAAGTTATAGGTAGGAAAAGTAGTACTTTCTTTATTCCATTTACCAAAGTGTTTGCGAATTAAAGCTTCGGTTTGTTTTACATCAATATCTCCTACTACTACTAAATAAGCTTTATTTGGAATAAAGTACTTTTTGTAATAATCCTGTACATCTACTAATTGAATATTAGATAAGGTCTTTTCTGTCTCAAACTCCCCCACTGGAGTATCCTTACCATATAAAAGGGCTTGATTCACTCTATTTGAAATAGCAGAAACACTTTTATCCATACTTTTTACTCCCTCAATTTCTTGAGCTTTTACCTTATCAAACTCTAATTGAGTAAAAACTGGCTCTAAAGTTCCTTGGCTTAATAAGGATATGATCTGCTCATTGTATTTAGATAGTCCAGAAGCAGAACCACCTGTTGAGCTAAATCGCATAGACACACCTAAAAAGTCAATTTCTTCATTGTACTTCTCTTTGTCCATTGTTTTAGTATTACCTCCTAACATAGCAGATAATAGATTCGAAACTCCTGTCTTATCTCCTTGGTAAACTAATGGATTATCAATAGTTAAACTATAAGACACTCGAGGTAATTTATCATTTTGCACTAACATTACCGTTAAACCATTAGCCATCACAAAAGTTTTTGGTTTGGTAATGTGTACCGTTGGAGCTGGCCCTGGATTGGGTTGCTTACGATCTTGTCCTTGCATGCTACTTGGGGCTATAACTAAAAAAGCAGCTGCAATAAATAAATATATTTTTTTCATCTGATTATTCTTTACAAAATTTTAATTATTAGCTTCTTTCACAGGAACATAGTCCAAAATTAAACGTTGATTCTTGTTCAAGTATTTTTTTGCAACTTCACGAATTTCTTCCTTTGTGATACTTCTATATATATCAATATTAGAATTAATTAAATTCACATCTCCATATAATAAATAGTAAGAAGCTAAGTTTTCCGCTAAACCTTCTAGAGAAGCATTCTCATTTACATAGCGATTTTCGATCACGTTTTGTAATTTTTGAAAATCTTTATCGGATATTAAATTAGTTTGTAAAAAGTCAATCTCTTGATCTATTTCGTTCACTATTTGTTCAGAGGTATATCCTTGCATTGGGATGGCATAAATAAAATACATACCATAATCTTCTTGACTTATATCGAAAGAAGCTATTTCTAAAGCCATTTTCTTTTGATCAATTACCTTTTTATATAATCTCGAACTTTTTCCCTGAGATAATAAAACAGATATCATATCTAGCACTCTTGCATCTCTATCCTTCATAGATGGTGTACGGTAAGCTTGTAATACCATTGGAAGCTGAACATTTGGATCTTCAAAAACAGCATTTATCTGCTGAGTGATTGGCGTTTCTACAAAAGAGGCTCTTTGAATTGGCTCTGCTTTTTGAATACTTCCGAAATACTGCTGTATCCATTTTTTAGCTTGTTTCTCATCAAAATCACCTGCAACAACTAAAACGGCATTATTAGGGATATAGAATTTTTTATTAAAAGCTAAAAATTCCTCAAGTGTAGCTGCATCTAAATGCTCCATAGATCCAATTGGAGCCCAACGATAAGGGTGATTAGTAAAAAGGTTCTTTTTAACCTCGGTAAAAATCTGTCCATACGGCTGATTATCTACGCGAAGCCTCTTTTCTTCCTTTACAACTTCATTTTGAGTATCTACTCCAATTTGATTAATTACAGGGTGCATTAAACGTTCACTCTCCATCCAAAGAGCAAGCTCTAAATTATTGGAAGGGAATATCTCATAATAATAGGTTCTATCATCGGAAGTATTAGCATTATTTTTCCCTCCATTACTAGTTACAATCTTAAACCAGTCTCCCCTTGGGATATTTTGAGTTCCTTCAAAAAGTAAATGTTCAAAAAAATGCGCGAAACCAGTTCTATCTGGTTGTTCGTCTTTGGCTCCTACATGATACATCACAGAAGTCACTACTACAGGTGCAGTTTTATCTTCGTGTAAAATCACATGTAATCCATTGTCCAGGGTATACTCCTGAAAGTCGACCTTTTGTGCGTAACCTCCTAAAGTACATAGAAAGGTACCCACGACAAAAAATATTCTTTTCATTAAGCGATAGATTAAATTAAGTTAGTTAATGGTAATATAAGACGCAAACAATACTACTTTGTTACAGTTAATAGATTGATAATTAAAACTTAAGAGTTAAAATAAGTATAAAAACCAAGTGTAATTGTTCTAAAGTCCTTTAAACACAGTTATTTTCAACAAAATAAATTATTAATATTTTTAAAACATTTACCTCAATTAATAAAACTTTGCTAAAACTACAAAGAATCCAATCCCATTTCAAGCCCACTTAAAGACCAATAGTCTCAGTAGTAACATTTTATACCTGTAAAAAACAATTTTTTACTCACGAATATTCTTTTGTATATAAAAAAATAAGTTTATATTTGCACCCTTATTAAACATTTAATTATATTGTTATGTACGCAATCGTAGAGATAGCAGGGCAACAATTCAAAGTTAGCAAAGACCAAAAGGTTTATGTTCACCGTTTAGCTTCAGAAGAAGGAACAACTGTTACTTTTGACAAAGTTCTTTTAATTGAAGAAAACGATAACATCACTTTAGGCGCCCCAGCTATAGAAGGTGCTTCTGTAGAAGCTAAAGTTTTACAACACCTTAAAGGTGACAAAGTAATCGTTTTCAAGAAAAAAAGAAGAAAAGGTTACAAAAAGAAAAATGGTCACAGACAATCTTTAACTCAAATTGTTATTGAGGGAATCAATGCAAAATAGTTAAATAACAAAAACAGCGAAAGCTGAGTATTAACAATCTAAATTTAAAACGTCATGGCACATAAAAAAGGTGTAGGTAGTTCTAAGAACGGTAGAGAATCAGAATCGAAACGTTTAGGCGTTAAGATTTACGGTGGACAAGCTGCTATTGCAGGTAACATCATCGTAAGACAAAGAGGTTCTAAGCACAATCCTGGTGAAAACGTTTACATGGGAAAAGATCATACTTTACATGCAAAAGTTGACGGAGTTGTTAAATTCCAAAAGAAAAAAGACAACAAGTCTTACGTTTCTATTTTACCATTTGAAGCTTAAGAATTCACTATTTGTCCTCTAAGACAAATGACAAAATAAGAGAAGGCACCTATATAAATATAGGTGCCTTTTTTTATTTACTCCCTGGTTAAAAGCCAGATGTAAATTATTTAGAATTATTTTAAATTATTGTTGCGTATTTTATTTTCTTTATTTAGTTTTGGTCTAAATTAAAACTATATACAAAATGAAATCAATCAAACTATTTTTTTGCCTATTCCTTTTAGCGGCAATCACAACAAGTTGCAATAGCGACGATAATGGTAATATCTATACGGATACCAAAGATCAAAAAGAATTATCCCCTCGCTTAGACTTTGAAGGAGAGTTCAACTTTATCCACGCTGGAAATCCTATTCCTTTTACTTTCACACCAAGTACAATTAGCATTGATATGGGCGATATGACAGGAAGTGGTCAAAAGGATGAGCTATACACTATTGTTTCCATTTATGAAAACACAGTAACAAAGGTACAGAAGGTGATTACTCAAAACCCAGAAGACAAAACATTTAAAGCCTTTTTTATTGCAAACAAAACAGAAAATGGCTTCTTATTTAATATGGATGCTACTTATCATTTTGATCAAGTAGATAGAGCAATTAAAAGTAAATACCCTGACCCTACTGTAAATATTGAAGTAAACCACGGCAAACAAATTTTTGGATGGTTACCGCTTGTAAAAGCAGAACAATCTAATAATAAGATAGAGTTACCTGTAGAAGGAAAATACCTATTCTCTGCCCAAGGTTTTACTTACTACTATGAATTTGACAACCAAAAAGTAAACTTCAATGGTAGTTATTCCATGGAGATCTTAGCGTATAACAACAAGACAAATAAAATTCTTTTAAAGGGTATTGAACCAAGTGTACAAAACTCTTACTATGTTATTCAACTAAAAAACATAGAGCAAAATAGTGTTGAGATAGCAAGAAAAACTTTTGCAAATGAAAACGCGCAACAATTAGCTGAAACAGAATTTGCAAGTCAAGAACCTTTAGAAAGTAACTTCACAAAATACGATAAACAATAATATAATAGCTATAAACAAAAAACGCCCTTTAACTAAAAAAGGGCGTTTTTTTATGTTTACTTACAACTTAATCTTGTTTCTTTAAAGTATGATATAGCTCTAAAGCTTTACCATCGGTCAACATGGATACAAAATGACATATATCCATCATTCTCTCATATGGACAGTCTATAATGCCCTGGTAACGCTCAGGAAGCAATTGTAGAACTAATCCATCATAATGAGTATCTTGGTGATAATACTTATTATGTACTGAACCTAAAAAGCTTTCTAAAAGAGTATGTATTACTCTATAACCAACAATCTCCTTTTGAACTACCTCTTTACTTTGGTAAACATTTGCAATGCTCACAGATAAAATATCTTTCATCTGTGCGATATAAGCACATTTATCAGTTAAAGAAAAGTCAAACTCTCCACGTAATATTTTCTCTTCATTTTCTACAAAAACCCTAGTTACATCTTGGATTAAACTTCCAATAGCTAAGGCACGAAGATAACTAACTCTATCTTGGGTATTGCGCAACTTAGAATAAGTCTGTGGATTAATACTATTTTGAACAATCTTAATCAAAAATTCTAAAGCATGTTCCTCAGGGATCCATCCTAAATTAATTCCATCTTCAAAATCTATAATAGTATAGCAAATATCATCTGCAGCCTCTACTAAATAAGCTAAAGGATGACGATAAAATCCAATCTCATTTCGATCTTGTTTCATTGTCAAACCAAGTTCTGTAGCTACATCTATAAAAGCTTCCTTATCTGCTTGGAAAAAACCATATTTCTTATCGGAAATACCTTTACTTGGTTTAATAGGTAAACACTCTTTAGGGTATTTCATAAAAGCACCTAAAGTAGCATAGGAAATACGCAATCCTCCCTCAACTCCAGGTCTTGATTTTGTAAGTATACTAAAACCATTGGCATTACCTTCAAAGTTAGTAAAGTCAGCCCATTGTTTTTCATTCACCAGTTCTTGGTACTTCTGTCCTTTTCCCTTGCTAAAAAAATCAGATATAGCTTTTTCACCTGAATGACCAAATGGTGGATTTCCAATATCATGAGCCAAAGCCGCCGCCGCTACAATAGCACCAAAATCATTGATAGTATACCCATATTGTTCGGATAAATTAGGGTACTTTTTCAGAATCTTTTCTCCTACATTACGTCCCAATGAACGTCCAACTACAGAAACTTCTAGTGAATGCGTTAATCGAGTGTGTACAAAATCCGTTTTCGACAATGGAATTACTTGGGTCTTATCTTGTAAACTGCGAAAGGCAGAAGAGAAAATAATTCTATCGTAATCTACTTCGAAACCTATTCTTGTTTCTTGCTCGTCTAAGCGATTTCTAAAAAATGTATCTCCATGCTTTTTTAAAGACAAAAGCTTTTCCCATTTCATCATAGTGTAGTATATTAATTTACTTAGCTGGACTCTCCAAGGCTATTGCATTTTGTATGATATTATTTTTGACCGTTTTAAAAATGTGATTCTTAGCCTCGGCATAGGAAATATCATAAATTCTATCCAATTTTCGAAATTCCTCTGGATAAGCCTCTAGCATAGTATGGTAGTACTGATCTAAAGCTTGTTTACTTGGATTACTATATTCCAGCAAAATTTCAAACCTTCTTATCAAAGCAGTATCTATCATATGTATTTGATTGGTAGCAGCCATTAAAATAGATTTACCTGGAAAGTTATCTATTAACTGCAAAATAGCATTCACTACCCTTTTCATCTCACTATTATCCTTATTATCATAATCTCTAATCTGTCCCAAAGTATCGAATTCATCAAAAAATAAAATAGCACTTTCGTATTGAATTTCTTTAAATAAACTTTCGATATTCTTAGCTGTTTCTCCCAATCTAGAAGACACAATAGAAGATAAATTAACAATGATTAGTTTCTTATTAAGGTATTTAGCTATTGCTTTTGCTGTCATGGTTTTACCACAACCACTTTTACCATGTAAAAGAAGCTTATTACTAACTGGTAAGGAATATTTAGTCAATATTTCCCTGTACTTATATTCTTTCAAAAACTCTTGAATCTGCTTTTCAACTGCTTCATTAAACATCACTTGATCCAAAGTCACATCACTTCTATCTATATAATATAAAGAACTCATAATTTGATATTAATTTTTCAAAGATGTAGCAAATATACCGTTTAAACACTTATTTCCTTTGTTCTTTGATCATTTATTAGCCCTATCCAAGCGATAAAACCGAGCCTTAATAACCCAGAGTATCGAAATACAACAAAGTTCAATTTAAGCTAGCTTTGAGCCATCTTAATTCAAAAGTTATGCATTGATAAGACTAACTGATTCTACGGCTTTAAACCCTACTTATAAAAGCTTAAGTCAAGCAAGTAGGCTACATCTAACCTTAATGTATTAGTAACTTACAGAAATGGTGCTTTACTCCTGTATAATTTCTACTAAAATAATCAAAAACTAGACTATTAATACTATACAGCTTGGGATAATATGCTATATATCCTTTAATTCACTTAACAACACACCGTATCTCCAAGCTATGAATAATCTGTTAACTTGTAAAAAAAGGCAAAAAAACCAAAAAAAAAAGCGGTAATGTTTTTACACATTACCGCTTTATACTAGTAAAAGCTTCTACTAAAGTTCGAAAGCTTTTTTAGGATTATTATCACATAATAGCTCCATTGGGTTTTCTAAAGCTTCTTTAATAGCTACTAAGAATCCAACTGACTCACGACCATCAATAATACGGTGGTCATAAGATAAAGCTAAATACATCATTGGTGCAATAACAACATTTCCATCAACAGCGATAGGACGCTCAATAATATTGTGCATTCCTAAGATTGCAGACTGTGGAGGGTTGATAATTGGCGTAGATAACATAGATCCGAATACACCACCATTTGTAATAGTGAAAGTACCACCTGTCATCTCGTCAACTGTAATTTGCCCATCACGAGCTCTAATTGCTAAACGTTTGATTTCCGTTTCAATTCCACGGAAAGACAATAATTCAGCATTTCTAACTACAGGAACCATTAATCCTTTAGGACCTGAAACTGCGATTGAGATATCAGCAAAATCAAATTTGATTTGCTCTTGACCATCGATCATTGAGTTTACATCTGGGTATAATTCTAATGCACGAGTTACTGCTTTAGTGAAGAAAGACATAAATCCTAAACCAACATTGTGTTTGTTTTTGAAAGCATCTTTATATTCACTTCTTAATTTGTTTACGTTTGTTAAGTTAACTTCATTGAATGTAGTTAACATAGCTGTAGTATTTTTAGCCTCAACTAAACGTTCTGCAACTTTACGACGTAACATAGACATTTTCTTACGCTCTTCGTTTCTTGGAGCACCTGTTGGAGTTCCCATAGAAGCTTTTGCGTTGATAGCGTCTTCTTTTGTTATTCTTCCATCTTTACCTGTACCTACGATACTTCCAGCGTCGATGTTTTTCTCATCTAAAATTTTCTTTGCAGCTGGAGATGCACTTCCAGTAGCATAAGTAGCAGCAGCAGCAACCGGAGCAGCTTGAACAGCTTCCGCTTTTGGAGCTTCTTTTGCAGGCTCAGCCTTAGCTGAACTTGAACCACCAGCTGGCTTTTCAGCACTAGTGTCAATTAAACACACTACCTGACCAACGGCAACTGCATCACCTTCTTCAGCTTTTAAAGTGATGATTCCACTTACCTCTGCAGGTAATTCTAAAGTAGCTTTGTCTGAATCTACTTCAGCAATCGCTTGGTCTTTTTCAACGTAATCTCCATCTTTAACTAACCATGTAGCGATTTCAACTTCAGTAATTGACTCACCTGGCGAAGGAACTTTCATTTCTAAGATGCTCATCTTTTATATTCTTTAATTAGATATTGTTATGTAAAAATACGATTTTTTTATTATAAATCCTTGTTGAAAACTTTCTCAACTGCATACGCAAAACGCTTTTTAGAACGTACAGCACTTCCTGAAGCAGGTGCACTATAAGCTTTTGTTCCAGCATAGCGAAGAGGTTTTTCTTCAAAGTTTGTAGCAATATAAGTGTAAGCACCCATATTACGTGGTTCTTCTTGTGCCCAAACATAATCTTCTACATTAGGGTACTTAGCGATAACTTCTTTCATTTGTTCCACTGGTAACGGGAATAATTGCTCGATACGAACAAAAGCAATATCGTCTCTGCCTAATTCTTCTCTTTTAGCAACTAAATCATAGTAGAATTTACCACTTACGAAAACTAATGATTTTACTTTTGAAGCCTCTACATTCACGTCATCGATTACATATTGGAATTGTCCATCTGTTAAATCGCTAACTGTTGAAACTGCAGCAGGGTTTCTAAGTAAACTCTTCGGTGACATAACAATTAGAGGTTTTCTAAAGTTAGTTATCATTTGTCGACGCATCATGTGGAAGAAGTTAGCTGGAGTTGTACAGTTTGCAACGTACATATTATCTTCAGCACATAATTGTAAATAACGCTCAAGTCTAGCCGAAGAGTGCTCAGCACCTTGGTTTTCGTATCCGTGAGGTAATAACATTACAATTCCGTTTTGAGTAGTCCATTTATCTTCAGCAGCAGAAATATACTGGTCTAAAACAATCTGAGCACCATTAGAGAAATCTCCAAATTGCGCCTCCCAAATTGTCAAAGTGTTAGGATTAGTTAATGCATATCCATACTCAAATCCTAATACAGCGTATTCAGATAATAATGAGTTGAAAATACGGAACTCTCCTTTTTGATTTTCTAACTGATTTAATAAGATAACTGGTTCTTCTGTGTCTTCCGTTTTAACTACTGCATGACGGTGTGAGAAAGTCCCACGCTCTACGTCTTGCCCGCTCATACGAACATCATATCCTTGTGTTAGTAATGATCCGTAAGCTAAAAGCTCACCCATTGCCCAATCCAAACGATCTGTTTCGAAGAACATTTTCTTTCTATCCCCAATTAATCTTTTTACCTTGCTGATATATTTCTTATCTCCAGGTAATTCAGTAATCACATTTGCGATAGAAGTTAAAGTGTCTAAAGATACTTTAGTGTCGTAATTTGCAAGCATCGAATCACGTTCTACGCGCTCAAAATCTTTCCAGTTCTCTTCCATGAAAGTTCTGATTTTCGCGTATTCGTTTTTACGAGAAGTTTCCAAATCAATCTCTAAAACATCTTTATATTGTTTTTCCAATGAGCTTACAAAATCTTCTGAAATAACATTATCAGCTAATAATCTATCTGTATAGATATTACGAGAGTTTGCGTGCTTTGAAATTAGTTTATATAAAATTGGTTGAGTGAATTTCGGCTCATCTCCTTCGTTATGACCATATTTTCTATAACCTACTAAGTCAATGAAAACATCACGTCCAAATTCCATTCGATAATCTAAGGCAAATAAGAAAGCTCTTACTGCAGCCTCAGTATCATCAGCATTAACATGCAAAACAGGACAAGCTGTTACTTTTGCAATATCAGTAGAATAAGTCGAAGAACGTCCGTCACTATAGTTTGTAGTAAAACCAACTTGGTTATTTAATACAATGTGAATTGTACCTTGGGTTTTGTATCCTCTTAATTGAGCCATTTGTATGATTTCATACATGATACCTTGCCCAGAAATAGCCGCATCACCATGCAAAGCAATTGGTAATACTTTTGCTGGATCATTAGCAAATTTAGTGTCTTGTTTTGCTCTTGCAATACCTTCAATTACCGCTCCAACTGTCTCTAAGTGAGATGGGTTTGGAGTAAGGTTCATATGAACTTGTTTACCACTACGTGTTTGACGATCACATGTTAATCCTAAGTGGTATTTAACGTCTCCGTCAAATCCTTCCACTTCATCATAATCTTTCCCATCAAATTCAGAGAATATTTCCTGCGTTGGCTTTTTGAAAACGTTAGCCAATACATTTAAACGTCCTCTGTGTGCCATACCTACAACGATATCCTCTACCCCTTTACTGGCAGCTGAATCGATTAAGAAATCCATCGCTGGAATAGCAGCTTCTAATCCCTCTAAAGAGAAACGCTTTTGTCCAACATACTTTGTGTTTAAGAAGTTTTCAAAAGACACAGCTTCAATCAACTTGTGTAAGATCTCTTTTTTCTCTTCACTGTCAAATTTAGCTTCTGGTGCTTCATAGTGTTCTTGAATCCAAGCTACTGCCTTTTCGTCGGCGATATACTTATATTCAATACCCAATGTAGAACAGTAAACTTTTTCTAACTGTGCAAGAATTTGTGATAAAGTTGATGTTGGTAGTTGTATTGTTTTTGCAGCTTCGAAGCTAACATTCAAATCAGCTTGAGAAAGACCAAACTTCTCTAAACTCAAATCCGGATGTTCAACTTTTCGATCTCTTAATGGGTTGGTTTTAGTAAGTAAATGCCCATAAGTTCTGTATGCGTCAATTAAACGTAAAACCGAAAATTCTTTTTGAACTTTCTCTACTTGACTTGCATTATTTCCACTAGCACTATTACCTTGAGAATATGCTTGTGATAATTGCTCTACAGGCCCATCACTGAATTCGTTCGCAAAATCAAATCCCTGAAAGAAAGCTCTCCAGCTTGGCTCTACGCTGTCTGGGCTTTCTAGATACTGATCATATAATTCTGCAAAAAATGCAGTGTGTGCCGCATTTAAAAAGGAATATCTATCCATAATTTCGTCTAAAGACCTTTTGTTTAAATATATTTTCACAAAAATACAACTCTTTATGACATTACTATATACTTTTAGTTATTTTTATCACCCAATAAAATTAACTTTGACAAAATGAAACACCTTAATATGAATAAAACAAGGATTTTTTTGCTATTATCCTTTTTTTTATTGCCTTGTTTTTTAATTAATGCACAACAAGGCCAAAATCACCTTCGAAATTATGAATATAATAAAAAGTGGAAATTTGGAGGTGGACTAGGTTTAGGCTTCGGTAGTGGATATACTGATATTATGGTGGCTCCAAGCGCAATAAGAGAATTTAGTCCCTATTTTAGTGCTGGAATTTCTTTACAAGCTAACTATATCCATAGCAAAAATCGCTCTCATTACTATGATTATGTAAAAGAATATAACTCCTGGTTATATGGAGGTAGTTTGATTGTTTTATCCAATCCACTTCCTTATTTGCAGTTATCTTTAGAACTAGAACAGCTTAGAGCAAACAATACTTATACCTATAAAGACTTGGAAAAAGTAAAAGATAATTTCTGGAACACAGGATTATTTGCTGGTATAGGATATACTAGTGGACCAGTAACAATTGGGGTGAGATATAATGTACTCTACAAAGAAAAAGACATGATCTATCCAAGCGCTTATATGCCGTTTATTCGAGTATATTTTTAAAAAACAAAAGTCTTTTATTTCCTGATAAAAGACTTTTGTTTTTTTATTTTCTTCCTTT
This sequence comes from Myroides sp. LJL116, assembly GCF_054871685.1. NCBI lineage: Bacteria > Pseudomonadati > Bacteroidota > Flavobacteriia > Flavobacteriales > Flavobacteriaceae > Myroides > Myroides sp. LJL116. The sequence goes on along the minus strand of NZ_JBTXLR010000001.1, from coordinate 252,255 downwards.
TGTAAGGAGCTATATCAATTAAATTAATGCTATAAAAAGACTTAAGTATTATTTACTGAAAGTGTTTTTCAAATAAACCTTTTGAAACTCCCTCCTCAAAACTAAATAAACTACTCTGTCCACATACATCTCTATATCGGTGGCTTGAATACTTTTCACATCCTTCTCCTTTACATCTACTCTATATAAAAAGCTCGAAAAACGAGCAACATTCGTAGAGTTTAATACTTGATGTAAATATTGAGTCAACTCTACTACAAGCTCATTAGCCGTAGAGCATTGCAAATGTATATCGCTATCAACAGTTATTTGTAAATCTTTTTGAACCTGAGTTACCAAATCCATAAATAACTTATCTGATGTTACATTAGTCTGTAAAAATTCAATCACTTCCATAGTAAAAACTATACTTGACGATCCATTAACTCTTCACTGAAAACCAACAATTGTTGTTTTTTATCTTGTGCAAGATCCATTTCATCTAAAATACTTAAGGCTTTTTCCGTGTATTGCTTTATCAAAAGCAAAGAATCTTCTTTGGATTTAGTTTGCTCAAATAATTCTTTTACTCTGTCAATTTTTTCTTGACCTTGTAATGTTTTATTATTAAACAAAGCTACTAATTCTTCTTTTTGTTGGGCATCTGCGTTCTCTAATGCCTTTAAATACAAATAGGTTTTTTTATTTTCAAGAATATCTCCCCCAATTGTTTTTCCAAAAGTTGCTTGATTTCCAAAAGCATCTAAAAAGTCATCTTGTAATTGAAACGCTAGACCTAAATTTAATCCAAAATCATAGATATCTAAAGCATTTTTCTCACTTGCATTAGCTACAATTGCTCCCATCTTTAAAGCTGCAGCAACTAAAACAGCAGTTTTAAACTTAATCATTTGAATATACTGAGGAATTTGCACTTGGTTTTGATTTTCAAATTCAATATCCCATTGTTGCCCCTCACATACTTCAATAGCTGTTTTACTGAACAATTTAGCCAAATCTCTAAAAACAAGAGGTTCGTAGTTTTCGAAGTATTGATATGCTAAGATTAGCATAGCATCACCTGATAAAATTGCTGTATTGGTATCCCATTTCTTATGAACTGTTTGTTGTCCACGTCTTAAAGATGCCTGATCCATTATATCATCATGCATTAAGGAAAAATTATGAAACAACTCTATGGCAGTCGCAGCGTGAATAGCTTCTTTGGGATCTGTACCAAAAATATCAGCCGCCATAAGGGTTAAAACTGGTCTAATTTGTTTACCTCCTAAAGAGAGAATATAACTAATTGGTGCATATAACTCTTTTGGTTCATTATTGAATGAAATAGAATTAATATATTCGGAAATTTGATCTTTATATTTAACTATCGATTGCATTTAAAAATATTTTGAGGTAAAAATACGTGTTTTTTCTTCATTTGAGCTCTTTAGCTTTTAACTTTAAGGCGAAATCTTACTTTTATAGCAAAACCTTTTAAAAATATTAGCTAAATTCCCCCACAAAAAATAACTTACCTAACTTTGTTTTTCCCAACAAGCATATTATATTAACAAAACTAACCCACAGAATTAAAAAATGGAAAATGAAATTATATCTAAAGCCACTAGACTATTCTTAGAACATGGTTACAAAACAGTAACGATGGACGATATAGCCACAGAGCTAAATATTTCCAAAAAAACAATTTATGTCTATTTTTCATCTAAACCCCAATTAATTGAAAAAAGTCTACAATTTACCAATACACAATATTTAGAACAGGTCGTTATTGCAAATTCAAAAAAATCAGGAGCTATCCCAGAGATTCTTTATGCAGTTAGCAATATAAAGGACACCTTTGAAATGGCCTCATCAGTTTCTAATTATCAACTACAAAAGTATTATCCTAAAATTGCTCTCAAGCAAAAAAACGTTTATAAGAAAAAGTTCCTAAAAATGATTATTGACAATCTAAATAGAGGAATAAAGGAACAGGTATATCGCCCAGATATTGATATAGAATACATAGCGCGTTTTCACCTTGCATCTTATCTTACTAGAGATGACCAGGATTATTTCCCCCCATCTGAATTCTCTCATGAATACTTAAGAGACAAACATATTGAGTACTATATGAGAAGCGTTTGCAATGAAAAAGGACTAGAGCAATACTTTCACTATAAAAATATATTACTAGAATAAAACTCATTCAAAATAACGATAACTTTGTTAGCTGTTTTTTCTGAAGACAGTAGTAATCTTAATATTTTTAAAACAAGTGCCTAAAAATTCTTACATACAAAACTACACCCTACAACAGATTACTCATCGTTTTATTAATACGATGACTGATCCCCGTATTGCAGTTTTGAATATAGACAAAGCACATCAAAAATATTTTGTAAAGGATCGTCCTTATCAATTTGCAACCTTTGGTTTAATTTTAATTACCTCAGGTAAATGCGAAATCACCATTAATTTAGAGCCATTAGTTGTAAAAAAAGACGATTTACTTGTAGTACTATCCAATCAATTTTTTGAGATAAAAGACTTCACACATGACTTTACTGTAAAGACTATGTTTGTAGATTCGGCACTTTTCTTAGAGGCAGGATTCCATATTAAATCTTCGAATCTAATTCGTTTTTTCTCCTCTACACATGCCAAGGTAATTTCATTAGACAGATCTATTGCTTTAGTACTTAAATACAACTTAAAAAGGATAGCACAACTATCGTATTTCAATAAAAACACATTTGGAAAAGAACTCATCTTAACCTACTTTTCCACATTAATTTACGAGATTGCAGACTTTTATAACAAAACTTTGCAATCTCCTTCTACTAGAAAACAGCTTAGAAAAGAATCTATTGCTAACGATTTCCTTCATTTAGTAGGTATTCACTTCAAAAAGGAACGAAGAGTTGACTTTTATGCGCAACAACTTTTTATTAGTCGAAAACACCTCACTAAAATTATTTCAGAAGTATTCAAAAAGACACCTAAACAAATCATAACAGAAACAATCTTACTAGAAGCGAAAGTACTTTTAAAGAACCCTAAGAACTCTATAAATGATGTAGTTAGCATCTTAAACTTCGCTGATAATTCCGTTTTTAGCAAGTTCTTCAAAACTAATACAGGTATTTCGCCTAGAGAGTACAAATCAGAAAACTGATTTGTTAAATAATGCGTCTTTTTTACAACTATTGCCGTTTATTTAACTACCATAATTAGAACAAATAGCCGCAAATTTGTCCTATGATTAGGTATAGGGAGAAATGCAAATTTTTCCTTACTTAATTTATTGCCTTTATGACTCCTAAATAATTGTTAAAATAAATGAGTACCAAAAATACATTTGCCGCTATAAGCGCTATTGGGGGTTACGTTCCTTCCAACAAACGTACCAATAGTGATCTAGAAAAGATCTCAAATACAACAGATGAATGGATTTTAAAGCGAACAGGAATTAAAGAGCGTAGAATACTAGATCAAAACTTAGCAACATCAGATATGGCTGTTGCTGCTATTAAAAATTTAGCAGAGTCTTATAATAAAGATATTAAGGATATTCAGGCTTTAATTGTTGCTACTTCCACTCCGGATATGCCTATGCCAAGTACAGCAAATATCATTTGCGGAAAACTAGGATTAGTAGGTCCATGGGCTTTTGATGTTAATGCAGCTTGTTCAGGTTTTTTATATGCATTAGACTTAGCAGCTTCATTAATAGAATCTAAAAGATACAAGAATGTAGTAGTAGTTGGCGCCGATAAAATCAGCGCTTACGTTGATATTAAAGATCGCTCAACTAATATTCTATTTGGAGATGGAGCCGGTGCTGTTTGGTTAGAAGAATCTCAAGACCAAGGTGTTGTAGACGCATTACTTCACAGTAATGGTCTAGGACAAGAATCATTGAATATTCAAGCTGGTGGATCTTTGTACCCACATACCACTCAAGATCAACATCAACAAAACCCTTATATACAACAAGATGGAAAAGTAGTGTTCAAACAAGCTGTAACTTCAATGGCACAAGCTTGCGATGATATACTTAGTAGAAATCATCTAACTGTAAAGGATGTTAATTACCTTGTACCTCATCAAGCAAATAAAAGAATTATTGATGCTGTTGGAAACGCTTTAGGTATTGATTCTGATAAAGCTCTAAACAATATTGCCTATCTAGGTAATACTATTGCAGCTACCATACCATTGTGTATTTGGGAGAACAAAGAAAGATTGAAAAAAGGAGATCTATTATTACTAACAGCTTTCGGTGCTGGTTTCTCATGGGGAGCTAGTTTACTAAGATGGAATATATAATTCTATAGCAGTAGTTATAACAAAATATAGTTTCAATACTTTTTATAGCATAATAAGCCCAACCTTGCGTTGGGCTTATTTTTTTCAAGTATAGCCTACTGGAAATTATTATTACAAAAAAACCCAGTAAATACTTACTGGGCTATATATTATCTTCTGATTAACATTGTTTTACAACAATTCTACAGGAATCTCAATATTGTTTGTTTCTAAAAAAGAGAGTAATTTATTGTGTTTACTTTCAATATCTAAAGCACACTCACATGCTATAGGACAAACTGAAAAGGGAGTTATTCTCAATAACTTACAAACTTGATCCAAAGTATCCGTCTTTAATTTAGTTTTACCGTTTTCGATATCACAGTAAGCTTTTTGGGAAATCCCAAGACCTTTAGCGATATTCTCTTGTGTCAAACCTAATTCTTTTCTACGTCTTTTAATTTTTTGTGCTTCCATAATCTTTATCTTTTACAAAGCACTATTTGCCCAGTGCTTATAATCAAGCAGTAACCTTTGGTGTAATAATTATATTTTTTTTACACCTTATTGCTCTTACTTGACATTACAAACTTACTGCGAAAAAAAAGCTAAAAACCTAACAAAAGTCAGTTTCTATCTCAAAAGTTTTACTGTAGGAGAAAAAATACTAGCACATTTTTAAACAAAAACTAAGCCTGTTCAACAGAACCTTAAACATTGTTAATAACTATGTGTATAAGTGTACAAATGGTCGGGTAAAATACATATAACAGCTGGTATAACCTTAAACTTATCAACAAATAAAAAACAAACAAAACATTTAACAATCAACTAGATCCAATAAAAGAAGTATATAAACAGACACTTAAAAAGTATTATTATAGTTTTATACACAAAACTATAAAACATGTTAATAACTTTATCAACAATACTTAAAAATCAAGTAAAATAGCTTTCAAATTACCCCTAAAACGCAACCTTAGTTAACTCATTATAAGAAATGTTGATAACTATGTTTATAACTTAACCAAAATGCTATTTATTAAACATAAATAAGAATAACTTATTAACAATTAAAAACAAAATAACGATTCATAAAAATATAATATACAGTCTATTACATTTTTAAAATTGAATACTACAGACTAGATAGTCTATTTATAAACAGATTTTCTAGTAATGTTCATAAGTTATTAACAGTGGATAAAAAGAGGCTATTGATTGACTTGAACAAGAATACTGCTAGACACAATTAAAAATACTTAGCATGCCAGAGATTGTAAAAAAACAAAACTTATTATGTAGAAAAAACAAACAACTAAATCCTATTATTGGCTGTATATATTTTCTGTTTAAAATCAGAATTATACACTAGAGCTTTCTAATAACAACTCATTAATAATTAAATGGTTATTTAGAAAAGAGTCTATATAATATTTTTATATAAAATGACGATAATACCAATATTTTTCACTTATTTTGTATTCTTGTTATTCACCTAAAATAGTTTCATTACTCTGCTTCCAATGATCCCGAAAATTTCCCTTAAACTAAATAATGATGTTCTTCTTACTGTAATTAACCTATTAGAACAAAACCAAACATTTTTGGTAAATAATATTACAGATGCATTAGTACTTAGTTGTCAAGAGGAACTAATTGTTTTATTGAACAATAAAGCAAAGAGCGTTCAGAAACAAGTTTCAATCTTAGACCATAATAAGAAACATTCTATTACCTTAAAATACCACCTAGGTTACAGTTTATTGAAATTATTAGAGTCTTCTTTCCAAGAGACAGAGAAAAAGGATAAAAAAATCAATCGTATTATAACGGATTTAGGTAATAAAGTAAAACTAGAGGTATTAGAAAAGGTAGAAGACAACAAAACCGAGGAACTAACAGATCTACCTTTACAACCCGAAGCTCAAGCTATTGAACCTGTTGAAATGGACGAACTCCTTGTAGAAAGTGAATTATCTCAACCTGAAATCTCCACTTCATTTATATCGTTGACAGCTGATCATTTCGATAAGCTAGAAGACAACGTAAAGCCTTTGAGTTTTGATCTCTTTGAACAACAACTTGAACAGGACTTATTTACACAACAACAAACAGCAGTAGAAGAAACAGCAGTAGAAGAAACAGCAGTAGAAGAAACAGCAGTAGAAGAAACAGCAGTAGAAGAAATAGCAGTAGAAGAAATAGCAGTAGAAGAAATAGCAGTAGAAGAAACAGCAGTAGAAGAAACAGCAGTAGAAGAAACAGCAGTAGAAGAAACAGCAGTAGAAGAAACAGCAGTAGAAGAAACAGCAGTAGAAGAAACAGCAGTAGAAGAAACAGCAGTAGAAGAAACAGCAGTAGAAGAAACAGCAGTAGAAGAAACAGCAGTAGAAGAAACAGCAGTAGAAGAAACAGCAGTAGAGGATTTCTCTGAGTTCTTTGCCGTACAAAAACAAGGACTACCTCAGTCTTTTGAGCAAGTTATTGCTACTAAAAATGAAACTACAGATAATTCTAAAGAGAAAAACAAACCTAAAGAGAATAAGAAAAAACAAGCCAAAGACAAGAATCCTGGACAAATAAGTTTATTTTAAAAGATCATTTAATTCTAAAGTAAAATAATTGCTCCCATTCCTGTTGTCGAATTTTTGTGCATAATCGTATGCTCTTTGTTTAAAAGTAGCGAAAAGATCCGGCATATAATAAACGCCTGAAGGTTGATAGTAATCTAAACTAGCTAGAAAAGTAAACTCTTTATATCCCTGATTCCTTCGTAGCATAAGTAAAGAGTATTTTATAAAATAATAACTATAAAAGTCTTCCGCATCCTTTTCCCAATTACACATTCCTTCAAAAAACACCCAATCTGGATCTGAAGTAAATTGATCCTGTAAAAACAGAAATAAAACCCTACTTCTAATATCCGTTATATAATCTAAAGATGCATATTGTTTCTGGTTCTTTTCTGCTAAGCGAAAAAACTCTAAGCCGCGTTTATCCCCCATTAAAAAGAACTCATAGCTAAAAACACTATAGGTATCAAAACAAGTTTCTATTCCCTCGAATTCATTTCTAAATAATGGAGCAGCAAAAGATAAAGCCTTATCAATCTGCCCCATTTTCAATGCGTTATAAGTTTGAAGAGTTAACTCATATGCTTTATTATCTGAGAAGTCGTCAACAGAACACTCTAACATTAAGGCTATAATCTGCTGCGCCTTTTCAAAATCTCTCAAGTGCTGAAACCAAATAGCTAAAATATGGTAATAACCTCTACTACTATAGCCATTGCTTAGTAAGCGATCGTGAAAATCATCTCCTATAGCGTGAAATTGTTCTTTACTAATTTGAGTAGAGCCAAAACAACTAGCAAACATCCATTTATACTCATATAAGTAGTCTTCTACTAGAAAACTACCACCTCCAAGTTCCACAGCATCTAATATCCAACTAAAAGCAATTACACTATGCTTAGAGCTTGCAGTAAAAATCTCTTCATTAATCAAGCGAATTCTTAAATCAAAGCCCCAATCAATATCTTTATTTTTATCTACAATAGAGATACATTCTAAAAGTAACTTTACTTTATCCTGTGGTTTTAAAACTTCTTCAAGCTGTAATAAAAGACGCTGAACTTCGAGGGTATATAACATATGATTGTAATTATATTACCTTGTAAAGGACAAGGTATTTCTAGGCTATTTTTGTAGTTTTTTTACTTCTTCTATAAAATTCGTATTAGAATTCCTTTGGTCAAAAAGATTTGCATAATACAATGCCTTTTGTTCAAAATAAAGATATAAATCTTCAATAGCATAAATTCCATCCTGTTTATAATAAGGAAGCTTACAAGACAAGGAAAGTTCTACTTGTCCATTTTGCTGCATAATAGACATCATTGATTTAGCATAATTAAATACATGTAAATCTTCAGCATCTAACTCCCAATCACTAATTTTCTCAAAAAACAACCATTTATCCTTATGATTGCTTTTATGCATATAACTAACCAATTGATTCATTGAAAAACCTATAGAACTATCATAATGGTCAAAATTATAATATTCCTCTAGAGCTTTCTCAAAGTATTGCCCAGCTAAAGGATCATTTAATTGTTGTAAACGATAAGCAAAATTACAATAGGTTTGAAAAGGCATAGAATAGCAGGTTATTTTTCTGTCAAAAATATTCTTTGCTGCTACTATAGCTTGTTCCATTTTACCAAGTCTCAGTAAATTGTCTACTTCGGTATCTAATTCACATGCTTGACAATTAGTCATATCGTCACTTACACTTTGCTTTGCTAAGTCTATATACTTTTGAGCTTCATCAAAATCTCTTAAATGACTGGATAAGCCAGTCATCACATTATAAAAGCCTCTTAAGCTATAACCATTCTTAACTAACCTATGCTTTAAATCCTCTGCTATTTCTTTTATCTGCTGCATAGATATAGATGCATTGCGATAAGAAGAATTGAACATCCATTTATATTCCCATAAAAAATCAGATTCATCAAAATAGCCTTCATTGCTATCACTTGCATTCAAAATCCATGCGAAAGCAACAAAACTTTCATTACAACAAGAAGTATTCCTCTCTTGATGTATTAGATTTAGCCTTAAATCAAATCCCCAATCAATATCTTGATGAGTATCTGCTATTAAAATAGCTTGTTTTAAAATTTGAATTTTATCGTGGTAATTTTCCACCGACTCTAGTCGGAGAAGATTTTTTTGAATTTCTAAATTATAATTCATAGTTAAAAAAAATTAATTTTTGTCTTTTAACAAAGACATAAACTCCTTTGAACAATGATCATTGTTATTTCGCTTATCAAAAGCAACTACTAAATCGGAAGCCTGTTTTAAGAAATAAGCAGATAACTCCTTAGTAGCATAAACGCCTGATGGATTATAAAAAGGTAATTTACTAGATAGTTCTAATTCTACATTTTCACTTTTCTGACAAATACTAGCCATATGAGTATAAAATAATAACTGTAAATCATCCTCTGCATTAATTTGCCAAGAGGCAATCTTTTGATAGGTTGGCCAGAGTAAATCATCCTCTAATAAATACATAGTATAAATTAATCGCATTAAAGAGTATAACATAGAGCTATTTAATCCTTTGTGATTTAATAGTCCTTGTTTTGCTTTCTCTAGATAAATTATACTCCTTTTATCCTTTGCCCTAGCTAAGTAATACGCCAAAGCACAATGGGTAGCAAATGGAAGGCAAAATGCATTTAATTTTAAATCTTCCATCTCTTGACACAAAGTAATCGCACCATCAAAATCAGCAATAATTGCTAAGCTTTCTACTCGAAAATCATACTGATCTACTAATTTGTACTCTTGATCAAATTCTTCCTCTAAAGCCAATTCTAAGAACTCTATACTTTTGGGAGTATTTCCAATTGTATGATAGAGCTGGCACATGGTAAAATAAAATCCTTTCTTACTAAGTCCACATTGATTTAACCTATTCTCAAGATCGTTTGCTATTTCAAATACCTTCTTCAAAGGCATAACTGAACTACTATAAGCTGAACAAAGCATCCAATGATATGCTAGTAAATAATCTGCTTGATTAAACTCAGATGGGAATTCTTCACATACCTGTAAAATCCAAGCAAATGCAGAAAAACTCTCCACACATCTTGAAGTTGACCTTTCTACTTCAATTAATTCATAACGCAATTCCATTGCCCAATGCAAGTCTTGATTTCGATCTGCTAAACTAATAGCAGCCTTTAGATGATCAATAACGAATTCATCATCGGAATGATTTTGATCTATTTTTAGAAGAATCTTTTGTATTTCTAATCGATACATCCCTATTTAAAATTTTGGTAAAAAATTAGACATACCTAAAATCATAAACTGATATAATGCATCATTGAAAGTATCCATTTCTCTCTTATTAATAGTATAACCTCCTAACATTAAAGATTGAACATATAAGACATTTACCAAAGCTTGAAAAAGTTCTGGATCACTTATACCCATTAACTTTTGTACCAAATCATTGCTCTGGTTAAAACACAATACAGGCATTACTTCTTTTTGCTTAGAAAAATGATTCAAAGTACTAGCAAAAGGATTATTACTTTTAGAAAGATTAGCAATATTTTTACTTGATAAAGCTTGCTCGCTTACAATATAAATTGCGGTTGTGTCTTTAGGTTCAAAACGGTTTACTTTTGCTTCACAAAAATGATCCTTTAATATCTTATTAGCTCTATCTATAAAATCCTGGGTATCTACCTTATTAGATATAGCTGGAGCAAACTCTTGTAATAAATCATTAGGGTCGATTAAAGAGATACTTAAGTCTGGGTTGTTAATTTTAATCTTATCAATTAAATCCACCTCATAACTATAAGCTGCATTTATAACTAACTTATTTTGACTCCCAGCAATTCGACGAATTTGTCTAAACTCATCTAAAGACCAAGTATAATAAATAGAATTATATTGTGACTTAATTTCTGCGAAACTCAACATACCATGATTTGTCTCAAAAGGAAGAAAATCTTCAAATAGCTCTAAAATCTCCCAATCACTTGCAGCTAAACTTTTGATATACATATGATGAATACCAATAATTTGCTCTAAAGTAATATGATCAATAAGAGCCAAAGTTTTTAAATACTCTTTAAAACAATCCGTTAATTGCTTCTTAGTTTGCTGCAATAAAGTATTATTCACCAAAGATTCTCTTGAAGCTGTAGGTGCTAAAGCATTTGTGTTGATTATACAACGAACAAAACTAGTCCATTCTGGTAGTAAATTAGTCGCTTGGTCACAAAGGTACATTCTCTTGACGAAGATTTTATGATCTTTGGTAGATGTAATATTTACTTTATTAGGTAAGATATAAGCTACTCCTTGTAACTCTCCTATATCAGAGTACAAGCGAAATACATCTAAGAATTTGGTTTTAAAAACTTCCTGACCATATTGCAATAACTGCTCTTTACTGCTATTGTCATCTAACCAAACTGGATTACCATCTAGACATACCTCATTTTGCCCATTTTGTACTAGATTTACTCTAATAGGTAAAGCGCTTCCGTAAAAAAGCACATTTTGCTTAACAGATTGTAAAGTAAATAAGGATTCCCAACGTTTTTTTGCTTTTAAAATCACTTTTGTACCTACTTGACCAATATCTTGAGTAGGTTCAACTGTATAAGTTCCATCTGCTTTACCAGTCCAACGAACTGATTCATTAGTAAATAAAGATTTAGTTTCCACAACAATAGACTCACTTACTACTAAACAAGAAAGTAGTCCGATACCAAACTTACCAATTAAATCTTTTTCAGCTAACTCTCCTCGCTTAGAGCTTTGGCCTATTACCGATAAAAACTCATGCACATCTTGAGCACTAAGCCCTATCCCATTATCTTGGAAAACTAAGGTATCTTCTTCGAAATGAATATCAATACATCCTTGAAAACTAGGATCTAATGATTTTCTAACGGTAACGGCATCCATAGAGTTTTGTAAAAGCTCTCTTATAAAAACAGTTGGTGAACTATAAATATGTTCACTCAACAGTTCTATCATACCTTTTATATTTACTTGAAATTGAAATTGATTATCTTCCATTCTATTATCTTCTTCTTTTACGTGGTCCTCCAACTATTTTCTGTGCATCTTCGTTTCCATTCTCGGCAGCCTGCCCATACCAATGTAATGCAACTTCATCACTTTGCTCTACACCTAGACCTTGCAAATAACAATTTGCTAATTCATATTGAGCTGTATGATAACCTACCTCTGCGGCTTGCAGCAAATAACTAACCCCTAACTCAGGATCACTTTGACATCCATCCCCTTTAACTAGCATTAAACCTATATAGTCCATTGCTTCGTGACTTCCCATATCACTTGCTAGTTTTAAATAATGGAAAGCTTGCTGTTTATCAACCTCACAACCAATACCAAAATAATAGGCTTGTCCTAATCGTTGAATAGCAGATAAATTTTGTGTTTCACTTGCTACTTCATAGTATTTAAATGCAAGTTTTTCATCCTTCTCACAACCTATACCAAATTGATAACAAACTCCTATTCCCTCTGAGATATAGTCTATTTGTTCGGCCATATGGTAATAGTTAAAGGACTTAGTATAATCTTGATCTTGTCCTCCATATAGGTAATAATCCCCTAGGGTCAACATAGCATAGCCATTTCCTTGCTCAATTGCCTTTTCTAACCAGAAAATTGCTTGCTCTATATCTGGCTCTTGTTCATTATAACCGTATAGCAAATAGTATCCTATTTTATATTGAGCGAAATCAAAGCCATTTTCAGCCCCTATTAGCATATACTTAAAGGCCGTATCCATATTAGGTTCTACCGAATCGTATCCTTGTTCATAAGCTAAAGCGATATCAACGCTGGCTTTGAATAGCCCCATTTCTAAAGCTTGTTCAAATTGCTGTACGGCCAATTGTGGATTTAGGTTATCTTGATCTTCGTAAAAATTCAAACAAGCCAAAAGGTAAACTGCTTCAGAAGAATTATACTGAGCTGCGATTTCTAAATAGTGCCTCGCTTTTTCATAATCCACATAGCCTAAACTTTGGTTTTGATATAAAACTCCTAGACGAAAAGCAGCATACGGATAATCCTGATCAACTGCCTGTTTCAATAGTTCTAGTGCTTTTTCTTGATCTTTCTCTACCCCTATTCCATCTAAATAAAGATGAGCCATTTCTACTTTGGCAAAAACAGAATTAAACTTCTCTATTGCCAATTCAAACCAATATTTAGCTTTTTCCAGATCTACTCCACTAGCAAAACCTTCTAAATAATATTGACCTACATATTCCATAGCATAAAGATGGTTAGAAGAAGCAGCCTGTTCAAAAAGCTCTAAAGCTTTAACTGCATTAGATTGCTCTTTTAAAACCCCATTATGATGTAATAAAGCTAATTCGTAAATCGCCTGAATATTACCTTGCTCTATTGCACTTAACAAAAGCTCTTGAGCTAAGGCAATGTTTTGATCCTCAGCTTGCTTCTTTACAAGGTAAATTGCCTTGTGTACTTTAGCATCACTAGCATCTAAGGCAATCGCCTTGTCTAACCAATCTAAGACTAAAGAACTATGCTCTTCTTGTTCCATATGTTCAATGGCTAAGGCAATTAAAGATTTTGGAAAATTATATAAACTACTTTGCTTTAAGAAGTAAATTCCTCTTTGATACTGCTCTTTATCCTGTGTACTAGAGTCTAAAAGGTACATCCCTAAGAAATATCCTGCTTCAATCTCTCCTTGACTAAAAGCAGTTTCTAAATAATCCATCCCATCTTGTGGGGTAAGACCAAACTCTTGCAATTGTCCATTACAAGACAATACTCCTAATAAATAACTACAGCTACTAATTCCTTTTAAATGCCCACCTTGCAAAATATCTTTTGCTTTTTGATAGTCATTTACCTGAAGATAGTACTCACCAACATAATAAAGGGAAGAGTTATTCTCCAGTGTTGCTAGTCCAAAGGTTTGAAAAACCTCCCAAACTTGCTCTGTAGAAGTACATGCTGAAACTTGAATATCACATAAAAAGGCAATACCATATTTATTGTTCTCTTGTACACATTGATTTAGTAATTCAATGGCTTTTTCTTTATCTATTTCTAAAGAATAATAACCATGATACAGAGCCCTTGCGTAAAAAGCTATAGCGTTATTTTGTCCATCTAAAAAGGCTTTCTCTAAATATGCAAAAGACTTACTTTGCCCTTGTTGATCTGCACGAGCACTTTGATAAAATAAAAATAAAAGAAAATTAGCCTCTGAAAATCCACTTTCACAGAAAAACTTTCCTAAACTTTCCATTATATCATACCAAAGCACATACTGATCTTGGGGTAGTAAAATAGAAATTTTCGCTAAATTGGAATTTTGGAATAATTTTGAAAAAAGGTCAAAATAAATAGATGAATTATCTTGTATATACGTAGCCTTTTGACAAATGGCTAAAGCCTGATATAAGTTGGAACTTAAAGAAAAATCATCTTGTTTAACAAGCTGTGTTGCTAAATCGTTTAAAGTTGATGGACTTGAATCCATTTGTTTTTGTATTTGCTCATACATACTAGCAAAAGTCTCCATATACTTACATCTATATTAATAAATACTAACGATTACAAATGTAAGCAATGCACAACAAAACAACTACTTGAACCTTTCTAAATAAAGCAATTTAAGGAGATAAAACGGAATTATTTTCGTGTTAAATAAGCTTTATTCACACGAGAACTAGCCAAAAAGGAAGCTAGAAATCCTAAGATAAATATAGAAAATAAAACCATAAAAAGATTAAACCAATCGAATTCTATCGGATAGGCCATGTCAGGTCTTATCATAATAAAGGAAAAATGTTGTTGTAAAATAACAAAAACAACTCCTAGAATAACTCCTATTAAACCACCAACACTACTTATTATCATCCCTTGAAATAAGAATACTTTCTTTAAATCTTTTGCGGGAACCCCAATGTTATACAGGGTTTTTATATTAGGTTGCTTTTCTAGGATAATCATAATTAGAGCTCCTACAAGAGTAAATAAAGCCATAATAACTACTAAAACAAAAATCAGATATACGACCAAATTTTCTGTATTTAGCATACGGTATAAACCATCATTTAATTGAGCTTTATCTTTAAGAACTAACTCTTGAGTGAAAATTCTTTTAAGAGCTTGATTTACTTGAGTTTTAGAAACCCCTGGATTGGTTCTAAATTCAAGATTAGTCACATGATTTTCAGGAATTGATAATAATTCTCTTGCAAGATCAATATCTACAAAAACATACTTATTATCAATATCCTCATGTTGTGTAACGTAAACACCTATTGGCAAAATAGTTTTTCTTACAAAGGCATTTTCAGGGTTTTCTATCACCCCGACTCCAGGTTTAATAGAGATTGCTTCAAAAGGATTCTCCGTATCAAAAAGGCTCATAGAGAACAGTACAGGAATTCCAAATCCTACCACTGCATCATGGCTACCTGGTTCAAACCAATAACCATATTCCACTTTTTGATCAAATCCACTTACAGCATGGAAGTTTGGATCAACTCCCTTTATTAAAGCAACTGTTTGTTTTTCTTTGTAAGAAAAAAGTAATCTATCTTCCACCACTGGGGCTATAGCAGCAAATAAATTAGTTTGCTCTAAGGCTACAATATCACTTGGTAGTACCTCAAAACTTTTTCCCTTTTCGCTATATACTTTTAAATCGGGATCTAAATCATTTACAAAAGAAAGACTAAAAGTTCTCAATCCACTAAATACAGACAACACAATGAACATAGCCATTGCACTAACAACTATACCAACAGCTGCAATACTGGCAATAACATTAATTGCTTTACTTTTACTTTTACTAAAAGCATAGCGTTTGGCTATATAAAATGGAAAATTCAATTACTGATTCTTTCTAGTTTCTAATAAATCACGATTTTCGATTGGATTCTCCTGACCTTTAAGGGCATTGTCAATCTTTTCAATATAATCTAAGCTATCATCAATATAGAAATGTAAGTTTGGAACTTTTCTTAATTGATGTTTCACTCTTTGTGCTAATTCATGTTTAATCAAAGGAGCATTAGATTGGATAGCTTTTAAAAGCTCAGGCCCTTTCTCTGCAGGAAAAATACTTAAATATACTTTAGAGATTGATAAATCCGTAGTCACACTAACTTTAGAAACTGAAATAACTAGGTTAGTTATTCCGTTTGCACGCACTTGACCTTGCAAAATATCTACGATATCATTTTGCAAAAGTGCACCCATTTTTTTTTGTCTGTTTGTTTCCATATTGCAAAAATACAATTTTTTACCAACTAAACTTTTTTATATTTGTGAGATTAACTAAAAAATTATGATGAAAAAGATTGAACATATTGGAATTGCGGTAAAAAGCCTGCAAGAATCCAATTTATTATTTGAAAAATTATTAAACTGTGCACCATACAAACAAGAATTAGTAGAATCCCAAGGAGTTGAAACTTCTTTTTTCCTTAGTGGTCCTAATAAAATTGAATTGCTTCAAGCAACAAATCCAGATAGTCCAATTGCTAAATTTATTGAGAAAAAGGGAGAAGGAATCCACCATATCGCTTTTGATGTAGAGGATATTGAAAAAGAAATAAAAAGATTATCCCTTGAAGGTTTTACCATTTTAAACGAAATCCCTCAAAAAGGTGCTGATAATAAATTAGTTGCTTTCTTACACCCTAAAACCACTAATGGAGTTTTAATAGAACTGTGTCAAGAAATTAAATAATTTTAATAAAAACATTTGCATAAACCGATTAAAGGCACTAATATTGCACTCGTTAAAACGTCTTTATAGCGGGTCTAATAACTCAGCTGGTTAGAGTAGCTGACTCATAATCAGCAAGTCCCTGGTTCGAGCCCAGGTTAGACCACCAAAACACAAAATGCAATAAAGACCGGTCCAATAACTCAGCTGGTTAGAGTAGCTGACTCATAATCAGCAAGTCCCTGGTTCGAGCCCAGGTTGGACCACTAGTAAATCCCTCAACACGATGTGTTAGAGGGATTTTTTTTTACTATTATTCAAGACAAAAAACAGAATTACTTCCTATCAAGTACAATCGGCAATATCGATATTAGAATACTTATTAATAAAGAAATTGTTCCTTTTATTCTTCGATATAGACTTACTCTTTTTCCTTTTTCTAGCTTAACTTTAGAAAATAAGATTTACTTTTATTTTGCTCTAAAGTTTTTAAACTACCCTTTTTTTTTACTTAAAAGCTTTGCATTGTAGTTATATCAAGAAATAGTTTGAAAATACCTTTGTTTTCCAAGCTTTGGCACATATATTGCAGCAAACAAAGCTTCAAAACAATCGGCAGGTCTATTGAATAAAAAACTCTAGTATTATTGAATTGATTTTAATTCAATAATTGCATACTAAATAAATATAGAAAACGTTATACAAGTAGATATAAATACGATAAATATACCTATTTTTGCTAGTGATTATTGCACTTAAAATAATTTTCTATTTATCGTGAAATCAAAAGGTGTAATCTTCCTTAGAACTTGCAGCTATAAAACAAGAATTTAAAAGAAATCGAAATGAAAAAAATTATAATGTTGTGTTTGATGTTAGCATCTGTAGTTACTGCTAAAGCACAAGACCAAAATAGCATAGACCAGAACAACGACTTACAGGAAGTTGAGCAAGGTGGAAAAAAGAAAGAAAAGAAAGTTAAGCAAGACAAACAAAAAGTTGCTCCAAAGCTAGAGTATTTAAATATACAGGAAATATTAGACAATGCTAATAACTTAAAACTTACTAGCTACCAAGTTTCTGCTTTAAACATAAAAAATGAGTACATCAAAAGGGATTTGCAAAAACTTAATGCAAATGCTTTAATGCCTTTAAGTGAGAAAGAAATAATATTAAGAGACTTATCTATCTCTTATGATCTATTCATTCAAAAGATTTTAAAAGCAGACCAACAAAAAGAGCTAAAAATCTTACAAGCAGAAAACGCTGTTGCTCCTGAATATGATAAAAACAGTCTTCGTGTAGCATTACGTGAAATTGACAAAAACTACAAAGAAGAAGTAAAGGAAATCCAACGAAAGTACAAAGGCAACAAGTCTGTGTATTATGCACAAAGAAACCTTGCTAAAAAAAGACACGAGTTCAATAGAGTAACTACTATAGAGTTCTTCCAAAACTTAGGTAAAGACCAAGGAGATGAACAAGACAACTACGTAATGACTTTAGAAGAAATCTCAAATATCTATAAAGCATATGATGATTACTACTCTCAAGAAAAACAAAGTAATCCATTAGACTTTTTAGAAATAAAAGAAGAGTACCCAGCTAATGAAGAATATCTAGATGTTTATCCGGATGAAATTCCAGGAAACCAACAATACAATGAAGAAGGAGATTTTTAATCTCCTTTTTTTATGTCCTTATAGCACTAGAAATATACTTAAGAGCAAAATGTCCGAATAAGACAAAAAAACAAGTAGATTACCCCTATTATTAAAGTAATATTTTAGCGACATTTGCATCAAATTATAACATTATGTCTTTCTTAAAACAAGTTTTATCTGGCTCTTGTCCTAATTGCCAAAAAGAGAAATTATTTTACGACAAAGGGAATCCTATCACCTTCCGCATGCCAAAGATGACTAAAAACTGTAAGAATTGTGGATACAATTTCCATAGAGAAACTGGTTTTTACTTTGGAGCTATGTATGTGAGCTATGCCATTACAGTGGCAGAAATGGTTGCAATTATGGTTTTAAGGTTCCTTTTAAATTATTTTTTCGACCTTAACATATCTATGCTTCAAGCCTTTATAGCAATCGTAGCTGTTTTGTTTATTTTATGGACTTTTAACTATAGAATTTCAAGAACAATATGGTTAAATATTTTTTATAAAAAAGAATAGATTCTGTTAGGTTTATTAAATAAAAGTTCTTTATATTTGCACCGCATTACAACGGAATACGGGTGTAGTTCAAGGGTAGAATAGCGGTCTCCAAAACCGTTGATGGGGGTTCGAATCCCTCCACCCGTGCAAAGTAAAAAAGGCTTTCCAAATCGGAAAGCCTTTTTTTTTATTCGTATTTTTTCTGAAATTCCCTAGGTGTTATTCCCTCTTGTTTTTTAAACACTTTTGAGAAATAGGAATAATCTTCGTAACCCAAATCTAAAGCTATAGTTGCTAAACTTTTCTCACTATAGATTAGTTCTCTTTTTGCCTCTAATATTAAACGTTCTAAGATAATCTGAGTAGTAGTCTTATTGATTAATGTTCTGCAAATCCTATTCAAATGTTTTTGAGTCATATTTAATCGCTGTGCATATTGTTGGGCAAACTTATCTTCACGGAAATAAATTTCCACCATATTTTCAAATTCTATAAAATGAGTATAATATACATTGTTAGAACTTTCCTTATACTGTTTCCCCTGCAAAATGGTTCGATTACAACTGATGTAAAAAATACTGATCCAATTCACAAGCATTAGATGGTCCTTCCATAAACCTAAAGAAAATTCTTTTATCATATTTTGAAACAACATTTTAAGCTCTTTCATTTGCTCTTCTTGACTTACAAATCCATAAGAACAGTATAAAGAACTGAAAACAGGATATTCTCTCACGCTATTTCTAACAAAATACACATCTAAGAAATCTTGGGTATGAAACAAAACATATCCATCAATGTCCTTAGATAAGTCCCAACTATGCATTTGACCAGGACCTAACATAAAAACACTTCCTGGCGTTATATCATAGGTGGTAAAATCTATAGTATGGGTTCCACTGCCTTGGGTAAAAAACAAGCATACATAAAAGTTATGCCTATGTGGCTTTTGCAGATGCGCATGGTTATTAGCAAGATGGTTGACAATTGTATCTACATAAAAACCTTGATCCAAGGAATTTTTCGCTAAGTCATCTAATTTAAAAACTTTAATATGCCCCATATGTGTATAAAAATTATGAGAGTAAATATAGCAACTTTAAAATCGAATAAACTTTACAAATACAGAAACTATCATCGTATTATTAAAAGTAGTACCTTTAACAGATGTAATATCTCTTATTAGAAATGATGAAACTAAAATATTTTTTCCTAGTAGGTGCCTTCTCTCTATTAGGAGCTTGTAGTAATCCAAAACAACAAAATAACTTAGCACATTTGGATAAAACCTCAGCAAGAGAGGTTAGTTTAAGTACAGTGGTTAAAGGAGATAGTATCTACCATATTACTTCTCAAACCATTTGGGCAAATGACCAAGTTATTTTGACTAAATCAGACACTATAAAAACATTAAAGGAAATATCAGATTGGAATGCTAATAAACCTACTTCTTTAGTAAACCTACCAATTTTCGTAACCGTGCAATAATCTAATATGAAAAGAAAAAGTAGTAAGACTGTATCTCTAATTTTAATTACTGCCACCTTAGCTTCTTGTTCTACAAAAGAACCTGAACAAAGCCAAGTACAACGCGTTTATATGCGCGCAGATCAAAGTGCACCTTATCAAGAAGTAACCGAGCAATACCAACAGGGACGTTCCTATGGTACAGGTTCAATGGGTAGCGCATTATTATGGTATATGGCATTTCGCCCTTTGATGTCTCAAGGAGGCCGAGCTATGGGATATACATCCTCAGGATTATCTTCGGCAAGCAATATTGGAAATAACAACCAAAAAGGCCAAGTTGCAAAGACAGTACAACGTGGAGGTTTTGGTAATACAGCTAATGAAAAAACAGCGGCATCTTAAAACCACTTATGAAAATAAAACAACTTACACCAGATCCTCAGTGGAAAACCCAACTAGAAACATTAGGTTTTGGTTATCACACCGATAACGAGTTAACCTATTGGGTAGAGGACTACTATTTTAGCATACAAGAGGAGTTTGCTGATAAAGTATACCAGGCTACTGCTCAAGTATGGGAAATGTGTCTAGAAGCTGTACAATATGTAATAGACAACAATCTATTTGAAGATTTTAAAATACCACGTTATATAGTAGATCATATAAAGCAAAGCTGGGAAAATGAAACTCCTAGCATTTATGGAAGGTTTGACTTTGCATATGATCCAAGCACCCAAGAATTAAAAGTATTAGAATTCAATGCAGATACACCTACATCTTTATTTGAAACAGCTGTAGTACAATGGCATTGGATGCAAAAATACTTTAAAGAAGATGTAGATCAATTCAATTCAGTTCACGAACAATTAATCCAAACATGGAGCCAGATCAAGCCCTTTCTTAAAGGAAATACCCTACACTTTAGTTGTCTAAAACAAACCTTAGAGGATTTAACTAATGTAGAGTATTTAAGAGATTGTGCAATGCAAGCAGGAATAAACACCAAATTAATCTATGTAGATGATATTGGATGGGATGGCGAAAACTTCGTAGACTTGGAAGATCAAGTCATCACCGACATTTTTAAACTTTACCCATGGGAATGGTTAGTGTATGAGCCCTTCTCTGTACATATTCCAACAGACTCTCAACAGGCAAATTGGATTGAACCCTCGTGGAAGATGATACTTTCTAACAAGGCTATTTTGCCTGTTTTATGGAAATTATTTCCAAATCATCCTCTATTACTTGAAGCATATTTTGAACCCAAATCCCATATGAAAGATTTTGTAAAAAAACCTTTACTATCGAGAGAAGGAGCCAATATAACGATATATAAAGAGGGTACTATCTTTCAACAGACCCAAGGAGAATATGGCCAACAGGGTTATATCTACCAAAGTTTAGCAAATACTATAGAGCAACCAACAGGTTTTACCATTATTGGTAGCTGGTTAATTGGCCAAGAACCATGTGGAATTACCTTTAGAGAAAGTGATCAATTAATCACTACAGATAAAAGTAGATTTATACCCCATATTATTGAATAATCCCATGACCCATTATCTTGTATAATGGGTTAATTTTTTTCTTATGAGTGAAGATTTTATATACGACAAAACATTTGAAAACCAACATTTTGAAATAAACAGCATAAGTTTCAAAGAGTTTGAAAATTGTAAATTCATTGATTGTGACTTTACAGAATGTTCTTTTTTATCGGCAATTTTTATCGATTGTGAGTTTTCCAATTGTAATTTTAAGGATGCTCAAATTAATTATGTAGGACTCAGAACATGTGATTTTGCGAATTGTAATTTTACACGAGTAAACTTCGCTATGATAGACCAAACGATTTTTGAGTTTAATTTTTTTAACTGTAATCTAGAATTCACCCAGTTCTACAATCTTAAGTTAAAAAACATTTCCTTTATTAATTGTAGTTTAATTAGTGCTGATTTTATGCAATGCGACTTGACCCAAGCCCTGTTTGAAAACTGTAATTTACACAGAGCTGTTTTTACCAAAGCAAAAGCAGAAAAAGCAGATTTTTATTCCAGTTATAATTACGACATTGATCCTAGTAGTACAAAACTAAAAAAAGCTATTTTTTCTAAAGATGGTTTAGAAGGTCTTTTACTAAAACACCAATTAATTATCAAGTAGTCCCTAAAAATTACGTTATTTCAACATAATTTACGTATTTTAGAGAACATTTTCCTATACTAAAAGCCTACCAATGAAGCTAACTACCAAACAACGTACCTTAGGGATCTTTATTTTATCCCTTATTCTACTTTACCTATTTGGTCAAAGTCTTCTAAACGCGTACTTACATAGAGAATTACCTAAAATCATTGCCCAAAAGAATGACACTCCTTACAACTTAGAATATAAAAAGGTGGAATTCATTATTGCACTAGGTAAATTAAGTCTTTCAGAGGTATCTATTACCCCAAAAGACGAGCATGTACCTGATTCCCTAAGTCATTTCTATGGTCAAATTAAACAAATTTCTATCCAAGGAGTTGATTATTTTGAGTTGATTAAAAACCATAATATTAAAGCTTCTAAAATCACTTTAAACACCCCTGATTTTCAAGTTACCAAAGCTAAAGGAGATATTATTACTTCTAAGAAGCATAGCAAAGTAACCAATAGTGTAGATATCCATGAAATTAGAATTAAAAATGCTCATGTCCGTATAGAGGACATAGGGCAAACAAGTCCGATGGTAGAGGTCTTTAATTTTAATGCACAAGTAAATCAAGTAGAGTTTTCACAACAAACCAAAAACAAACCTATTCCATTTACTTATAAAGATTATACTTTAGAAGCGGATTCTGTATATGCCAGTTTAAATGAACACTTAAAATTACACTTAGGTTCAACAAAGGTAACTACAGATGATTTAGTAATGGACTATGTGAAAATCAAACCTATTGGGTATAATCAATATACCAATGATAATATTCTTCGTTTAGACCTTCCGGATATAAAATTATCCAAAACAGATTGGGGATATGATAATGAAAATATTTTCTACTTAACCATTGGCCAAATTTCAACGCCTTCAGCTAAGTTAGATATCTTACAGCACAAAATAAAAACAGAGCAACAACTACAGGAAGAGGCAAAAAAAATTCTTCCTACATTAATTCCATTTAACCTTTCTATTGAGCAAATTGCAATAAACAATCTTTATTTTAACTCCTTAGATACTTGGAAAACAACCGGAGCAACGATATTGCTTAATAACATTAAAAATACTATTAACCAGAAACTACATCTGCAAAGTATTCAATTAAACGATGCCGCTATTTCACATTTCCCAAAGCAAACATTTAATTCTCCTTCTGTCAAATTAAAACAAATCACCGATCATATACTAATTGATTCTTTTGCTATTAACAATGCTAACTTAATTGTAAAGCACTCTGACTTACCACAAAATACTTTAGAGATTAATAGTATTAACTCTTTAGTACAAAATATAGTTATAGACCCAAAAACTACTTTAAAAAAAGTACCTTTTTCCTATAGCACTCAACATCTAACAACCAAAAAAGTACATTATAACACTAACAAAACGTATGATCTTTATTTAGAATCTATATCTCTTAATGACACAGAATTACGCCTTGCTAATTTTCTAATGAAACCAAAGTATTCAAGAGCTAAGATTGTAAAGGATAACAAAACTGCAGTGGATATTTATAACGTACAGGCCAATGATATAAAGTTAGCTAATTATCAATGGCACTTTGATCAAAAGGGAGTTTTCAATTTAAAGAGTAAACAATTAGTTGCATCAAGAGTGAACGCCAATATCTACAGGGATAAGACTCCCCCACATGATACAATATATAAACCCCTATTTAGTCAGTCTCTACGCGAGCTAAATTTCGGACTTCAAATCGATAATACACAAATTGTCCAGTCTACTTTAGAATATGAGGAATATGATGAAAAAGCAGTAGCTCCAGGAAAGCTAACTTTCTCCAATTTATACGCTAACATTGATAATGTTTATAGTGGTTATGGTAAAAGTAACGTACCTGACACCTATATTCGAGTAGATGCCCGTTTTATGAATGCAGCTCCATTAGTAGTAAACTGGAAATTTAATGTACTTAACAAACAAGACCAATTCAATATCAATGGTACAATCAAAGGTTTTCCAAGTGATGCTATGGATCCCTTTATACAACCTTATATTAAAGCATCCACTAGTGGTAGACTTGATTTAGTAGAGTTTAATTTTACAGGAAATAATGAATATGCTACTGGACAATTCGCCATGGATTACAATAATTTAAAAGTGACCCTTTATCAAAAAGACGGAAAAGTAAAACGAAATTTCCTCTCTGCAGTAGGTAATTTATTTATACGAAAAGACACCAAAGGCAAGGTGATAACAAAAGATATTCGCGAGGTAAAACGAACGAAAGAAAAGTCTTTTTTTAATTACCTTTGGTTATGCGTACTGCAAGGATTAAAGCAAACTATATTATAATAATCAACTATGAAAACTGTATTAATTACTGGAGCTACCTCAGGAATTGGCAAAGCTACTGCCATGGAATTGGCTAAAGATTTTCGCCTTATTTTATGCGGTAGAAGACAGCAAAATCTTTTAGAATTAGAAGAAGAACTAAAAAAAATAACCCAAGTACATACTTTAGTATTTGATGTTAGAGACAAAAAAGAAGTCTTTGAGAAAATCAATACTTTGCCACAAGAATGGAAAAATATTGATATCTTAATTAACAATGCAGGAAATGCACATGGACTAGCTAGTTTTCAGCAAGCAGATCTACAAGATTTAGAAGACATGATTGATATCAACGTCAAGGGATTAATCTATGTAACAAAAGCTGTTTTACCTCATTTATTAGAAAGCACCTCAGCTCATATTGTAAACCTTTCCTCTATAGCTGGAAAACAAACCTATGGAAATGCAGCTGTATATTGCGCTAGTAAAGCGGCTGTAGAAGCTCTTTCTCAAGGTATGAGAATTGACCTACTACAACAAGGGGTAAAAGTAACAAATGTTGCGCCCGGAGCTGTTAATACAGAGTTTTCTTTGATTCGTTTTAAAGGAGATCAACAAAAAGCAGATAACGTATATGCTGGATTTGATCCTTTATCAGCTCAAGATATTGCCCAAACAATTGCTTATGCATTAAAGCAGCCTGATCATGTACAAATAGCAGATATAACTATACTACCTAAAGCTCAAGCTAACGCTAGTAGTATTCATAGAAAATAAATACGACCGATTTTATCTTAACACATACATGAATATACCATTAACAATTCTAGGCTTAATAGGATTGTACAACTTGAATGTTCAAGCCCACAAAGCAGAGCTAAAATCTTTTATAGAAATAAACTCTCTACTGCAAAGAAAAGACACTTTATATATTGACTTAAATAAGGATGTAGATTTCCAATTTGAAAATAACCTACAATGGTTCCAGGATAATAAATTAGCCCTTTTTGGTATTAAAACAAAACAAGGAGAATTATTTATGGAGCCGATGTTCTCTCAAATCGAATCCTTCAGCAATGGAGTTTCTATTGTAACTTTTGATAATCTTCAAGGGGCAATAAATCAAAAAGGAGAGATTGTGATTCCCTTTCAATACCAAGAATTACAAAGTAGCTCTCAAAATAGAATTGCCTTTTTTGAACTCGGACAATGGGGCTTTTTCAATACTAGAGGACAAATAGTAATTCCACCTAGTTTTGATTATGTCAGTGAATTTAACCAAGGACTTTGTTTAGTTTCCCTGAATAATAAGTTTGGGTATATCAATACTAATGGTGCAACTATCATTCCCTTAATTTACGATTATGCAAGTGATTTTGAGGATGACCAAGCTTTCGTTCAAATTAAAAATGCCTCCTTTACTATTGATACTAAAGGACGAAAAATAGCAGAATAAAAAAATGGTCCTTGTAAACAAGGACCATTTTTTTATTATTTACTTTTGAATTTAAATCCTAAATTAAACCATGCTTTAGGCAGAGGCACTACACCAGCCTCAATATAGGTAGTGTTAGTAAAGTTTTGCACATCTAAATAAATATCATAAGTAGGTTTTGTAAAACTAACTTTAAAGTTATTTACCCAATAACTTTTATAACTAAATCTTTGCTTGTATCCTGAGCTAAGGGTAAAGTGCCAGTCTCCTACATTTGAGCCTAACCTAGCCATTGCCTGATGCTTTAAGCTTTCTAAAACATATTTACTTTCTACATCTTGGATACCTCCAATTATACTAGGATCTAAATAGGTATAAGACAATCCAACATACCATTTTACTAATGGTCTATCAAAGCGATATTTTCCATCTAAATTAACTCCAAGAGTTTTGTTATTTCCTATATTAAAACTTTGGTATGGAAAATCCTTGCTTTCCCTAACCCAGTCAATAAAATTAGATATATCTCTATAGAATAAAAAACCAGAAGCCTCAAAGGTTTTATACTCATATTTACTTCCTAACTCTAATTGATAGGATTTTTCTGGTTGCACCTGTGGATTTCCGATATTTCCAGGACGCTGATCTAAGTATAAATCCGTAAAGGTTGGCAAACGAGTCGCACTTCCAACATTAGCCATCACTCTCCAATTGTCCTTGATAAAATAAGCCAAATCAAGTCCTGGGTAAAATTGCCAACCATAATTACTAGTATAATTAACATACCCCCCAGTATTAAGTTGTAACCTGTTCCATACAAAGGTGCTATATTCTAAAAATATACCATAGTTATTTTTATGGTGATTCCCCATATTGGTAGAATTTATTTGATCATATTGTAGTTGTGTACCTAAGTGAATACTTCCCTTATCTAATAAATACTGCATTTGCATTGCAATTTGCACGGAGGTATTATAATGTCTACTTCTTGCAGTATTTAAATCATGCTTATAAAAACGATAATCATCGAAGTTATAACGGATTCCTACGCTAGGAGTAAAGATTAGTTTATCGGAAAGGTAATTCTTTGCCTTAATATGCAAAATACTTGTTTGCACCACCTCCTCGGATTCCTTATCCGATGGCCAGGCATAAAATCCATTGGCACCAAATTTACTTTTAGCATACCCTGCTAAAACTTGAATAGAATTTTTGGGATTGACTAAGAAGTTTCCTTGATAAAAAAGTTTATCATTATTGAAGTCTGTATTATACCTACTTCCATTACCAAAATCATGACTTGCTGATAGTAAGTGATTCGACTTTTTCTTTGCAATACTTGCTCCAAATTGCACTCCCGTATTATAGTATAAATCCGCATCTTCTTGCTCCTGTTGCCTAGTAAAATTACTTCCAATTACAGCAGAGGCGAAGAACATCGATTCTTTTGGTGTTTTAGTTACAATGTTAATTACTCCTGTTAAACTATTGGCTCCGTACAAACGAGCCGCTGGTCCCTTTATAATTTCAATTCTTTGCACTAAATCTAAACTAACAGGCATATTTAAGCTGTTATGACCAGTTTGTGCATCAGATATACTTTGACCATTGATTAAAAGTATACTTTGATCAAAACTACCCCCATCAATACTAATATCACTCTGACTCCCAAAGGGCCCTCTACTACGAATATCTACACCTGAAACATAGGAAAGAACATCTGCAATATTCTTGGCAGGTAACTCTTTTATATCTTGAGCTGTTATTATACTTACATTTTTATTCTTCAAACCATTATGAGCTTGTAAGGAGGTATCATAGATAACAATTTCTTCTAACTGATCAGGATTGGAAATATTTTGTCCATAAAAAACAAAAGGACTGCATATAGATGCAAAGCCGAATAAAAAACGGCTAAAAAAACTAACTTTCATATTTTAAATATTACTGTTTACTATAGCTACTTCTAAGAGCTATAAAACTGTGGCAAAACTACTTAGGGTTTTACAATGGGCTATAGTCCAGTTTAATAATATACAGTAGGCCAGATATAGTTTCCTGAATTGGAAAGAATTATTACAAAACATCCAAGGTTTTACAAATAATAATGCGTATTTTTAACAGTAGTGTATTTATTTTAATAGTGAAATCCCATGAAATATATAAGCTTCCTTTTTTTAATTATAGTCTCTACTTTTGCTTGTACTTCTAAGAAAAAGCAACAAATGCGCATTGTCTTCAAAGATGCCGTTGCAGATACATTAGTTGTAGAGCCTATTGATGCTGTTGAAAAAACAGTGGAAATAGACTCTCTTTATTTACAAGGATATAATCAGGCTATCCAAGAATTCTATGCTTTAAATAATTTTAAAACAGCTTGGGGCGATTCAAAAGATAGACAAGATTTATTACAAGTTATTGCTGATATTAAATACGATGGAATCCAATCATCCATCTTTGATTCCTCTATTCTATCTAATTACGACCAACAATACACAACATTAGCAGATTCTGTTCTAGTGCAAGCAGATATTGCCTATACCACTACTTTTAATAAATTAACGCAAAGCTTATTCAATGGTATACTAGATCCACGAAAATTATATAATGATTGGGATTTAGAATACCATCAAATCAACACAGCTGCAACCCTTATTTTAGTATTAGATAATACAGCTGTACTCCAAGCATTTGACTCAATACGACCTCACCATAAACAATATGGAAGATATCGCGATAAATTAAAGCAATACTATGCCTTACAAGATACTTCTTTGTCTTTGCTGGATAGCCTACCAAAGCCGGGTAAAGACTACCAAGAGTTAATAGGTTTAAAAGAAAACTTACATTTCCTAGGATATTGGCCAGACTCAATAGGAATTGATCCGCACTATAATAAAGCCTTACAACATAGTTTAGAGCAATTCCAACAGGCTCATAAATTACCAAAGAATAATTATGTTGACTCGAAGGCTATTGAAGCCCTTGAAAAAGAGAAACAGCAACTATTTGAAAAGCTAATTGTAAATTTAGAACGCTTTAGATGGTTCCCACGAAAATATGGAAAGGATTATATTTTGGTAAATATTCCTGACTTCACTTTAGTAAGTGTTGCTAATCTAGATACGATACAAAAGCACAATGTAATTGTAGGAACCCCAAGGAGAAACACACCGATTCTAAGTTCTACCCTAACAACTGTGGTACTTAATCCCACATGGACCATTCCTCCTACTATTTTAAAGAATGATATAGTTCCAAAGGCTAAAAGGAATTCGAATTATTTTAATTCAATGGGCTTTACCATTTATCAAAACTCAACTGGTAAAGTAGTAGAACCTTCACAATGGGATGCTAGTAGGTATAATTCATATAGGTATGTTCAAAAAGGAGGCCCTGGAAATACACTAGGAAGAGTGAAGTTTATGTTTAAAAATAATCATTCTGTTTATTTACACGATACTCCGAATAAAACTTATTTTGATAAACAAGTTCGGGACATGAGTTCGGGCTGTGTTAGAGTACAAAATCCATTTGATTTAGTAGAATTTATTTTTGAACTACAAGATAATGATATTTCTAAACAAGATATAGACAAGATACTAAGCTCGGAAAAAACCACCAATATTAGTGTTTCAAAAAACCCTATTGGCGTATACTTATTATACTGGACTTTAAACTTAGATAAAAAGCTTTATCCTACCGTAATCCACGATATATATAATTACGATAACGTCTTGTATAAAAAATTAATCAGTAAATAAAAAAGAGTAGATAAACCCTAGACATTTGGTTTATCTACTCTTTTTTATTTTGTTATGTATTGCTATTGTCTACTACTATACAAATGTAGTTTTGTTTTGATATTGTGCACTATCATGGTAAATAAATAAACAAGATTTATCTTTTATTAAATCGATTAACTCTTTATTTACCTCAACAGGAACCGCTGGGCACCCAAAGCTACGGCCTAATCTTCCTTGAGCTTTGATTATATTTTCAGAAGCATATTTGGCTCCATGAATAACAATAGCTCTTTTACGCGCATTGTCATTGATACCTTTCTCTAGTCCATCTAATCGCAAAGACAATCCATTAATCCCATGATAAACCTCAGCAGTTTTATAAAAACCTAAACTACTCATATGGGATTCTAGTGTATTGGAAAAAGTGGAAGCAAACTCCTGCCCCGTCTTCATTCCATGAGCCACATAGGATTGTAGAACAATTTCATACTTATCCATATCAATAACCCAAAGTCTTTTCTTAGTAGAGGAAGCACTAAAATCAACTATGGTTAATTTGTTATTCAATATTTCTCCCTTTTCTTGCAAATAGAAATAGCCTTTCAAGGCCTGGTAAAAAATTTGCTGTGCAGGTAAATCAAAATAATTAGTAGTAAGAGAGGTGTATATTTGGCTTGCTTCTAACTCAAAGCGCTCTTCCTTACTCAATACACTTGTCTCTTTAGTCTCACTTTTTATACTTTCAAATACCTTAGTCTCTTCAAATTCTCTTTTGTCTAAAGAAGTTAAACTAGCCTTTAATCCTGCCCCGGTCAACACACAGGCTATAACCCCTATGGCAAAAAACATTTTATTCATTACTTACTAATTTATAGGGAGTTAAACCAAAAATTAAAAAAAGTAAAAATATAAAAAAAAATTACGCCACCCGTACTTTTATCGTTTTTTTACAACTAACTACTTGATTTTAACACTTCTAAGTGAATTCTTTTTCAACACATGCAAAACTTACTCAATAAAAAACAACAAATCTCTGTGCTGCAATAGATAAATTCCATTACTAATGAGTAATTTTGCATAACACAACTAATTTTTTTTTTAAGACTATGAATAAAAAAGTAATCTTAATGATTTTGGATGGTTGGGGACAAACCCAAGATCCAAAAGTATCTGCAATAGAATTTGCTAAAACACCATATATTGATTCTTTATATAAAAACTACCCGCATACTACTGTTCTAACAGATGGTTTAAATGTAGGATTACCAGAAGGACAAATGGGTAATTCAGAAGTAGGCCATATGAATCTTGGAGCTGGAAGAATAGTATACCAAGATTTAGTTAAAATCAATATGGCGGTAGAGAATAATACTTTAGCAGAAGAACCTGCATTAAAAGAAGCTTTTCAATATGCTAAGCAAAACAATAAAAAAGTACACTTTTTAGGTTTGCTTTCAGATGGAGGAGTACACTCTCATGAAAAACACCTATATGGATTAATCAATGCAGCTCATAACCAAGGAGTAAAAGATCTGTTTGTACATGCCTTTACTGATGGAAGAGACGTAGATCCTAAGTCTGGACTAAATCATGTGAAAAATCTTTTAGAACAAAGCCAAGGAAAAGCTCAACTTGCGAGTATCATTGGAAGATATTATGCTATGGATAGAGACAAACGTTGGGAAAGAGTAGCTAAAGCATATAACCTACTTGTACATGGAGATGGTCAAAAAAGTACAGATGCTTTAAAGTCTATAGAAAAAAGCTACCAAGACAAGATTACTGATGAGTTCTTAGAGCCTATTATAATGGTAGACCAACAACAAAATCCTATTGCAACTATCTCCCCGGAAGATGTAGTAATATTTTTCAACTTCAGAACAGACCGTGGTAGAGAGCTAACGCAAGTTCTAACTCAAGAAGATTTCCCTGAGTATAATATGAGTAAGCTGCCTTTATACATGGTTACCCTTACTAATTATGATCCGACTTTTGAAAAAATACACGTAGTGTACAATAAAAGCAATATTACCAATACACTAGGAGAAGTACTGGAAAAACATAATAAAAAACAAATCAGAATTGCTGAAACAGAAAAGTACCCACATGTAACTTTCTTTTTCTCAGGAGGTAGAGAAAAACCTTTCGATCAAGAGCAGCGCATTTTATGTCCTTCTCCAAAAGTAGCAACTTATGATTTACAACCTGAAATGAGTGCTTTTGAACTAAAAGATGCATTAATTCCAGAGCTAGATAAACAAGAAGTTGATTTTGTATGCTTGAACTTTGCCAATGGAGATATGGTTGGGCATACTGGAGATATGCAAGCAGCTATTAAAGCTTGTCAAGCCGTAGACCAATGTGTGGAACAAGTAGTGGATACAGCATTAAAGAACAACTATACCGTTTTAGTACTTGCTGACCACGGTAACTGTGAGACAATGATTAATCCAGATGGAACTCCAAATACAGCACATACTACTAACCCAGTACCAATGATATTAGTGGATAAGGATATTAAACAAATCCACAGTGGTGTTCTAGGAGATGTAGCTCCAACTATATTAGAATTAATGGGGGTAGAACAGCCTTCAGATATGACAGGAAAGTCACTACTTTAAATGAATAAAAAAAAGCTCCATAAAATGGAGCTTTTTTTATATCTATTGAATACTATCGAAATAAGTCTTCAAAATTTCCTCTCTAAAATTAGGATGAGCAATCGAAGCTAGAGCCTCTACTCTTTGACGAATTGTCTTTCCTCTTAGATCTGCTACACCATATTCAGTCACAACGTATTGTGCATGTGCACGTGTTGTAACTACTCCGGCACCTTGCTTTAAAAAAGGAACGATCTTATTTTCTCCTTTCTTAGTAGTTGAACTAAGGGCAATAATTGCCTTACCACCTTTGCTTAGGCTAGCTCCTCTAACAAAATCGACTTGACCTCCAACACCTGAGTAAATTTTTGATCCAATAGAGTCTGCACAAATTTGACCAGTAACATCTATTTCAACTGCCGAATTAATTGCAATTACTTTTGGATTTTGTCTAATAATAGAAACATCATTCGTATAAGAACATTCTCTAAATAAAAACAATGGATTATTGTCTATAAAATCATATAAGCGTTTAGATCCTACAGCAAAAGTTCCAACAGCCTTGTACTTATCTATGTTTTTATTGGCTCCAGTTAAAGCGCCTGCTTCTATTAAATCAATCACTCCATCAGAAAACATTTCTGTATGTAAACCTAAGTCTTTATGATTCTTTAATTTTTGTAATACAATTTCCGGAATACTTCCTATTCCCATTTGTAAAGTACTTCCATCCTCAATCATTTGAGCGATATAATTTCCAATTTGCTCATCTTGCTCACTAGCAATACCAGAGCCATAATCTTCAATAATTGGAGTATCAAAACACACCGCCGTATCAATTTGTGAAATGTGAATGCTTGCATCTCCAAAAGTACGAGGCATAAAGCTATTGATTTGAGCAATAACTAATTTAGCATTTCTAATAGCAGCTAAAGTTCCCTCTACTGTGCTTCCTAAAGAAACAAAACCATGTTCATCTACGGATGAAACCTGAATTAAAACGACATCTAAGTCTAAAATTTCATTATCAAATAAAGTAGGTACCTCGCTCAAAAACACTGGAGTATATGAACCATTACCTTGTTTAATAGTATGACGAACATTTCCCCCTGTGAAAAAAGAATTTACTCTAAAACTATCTTTATATTTTAAATCAGCATAAGCTGCAGGCCCAAGGGTGTGGATGTGACAAAACTCAACATCTGTTAATTCTTCGGCGCGATCGACAATAGCGTCAATTAAATGATTTGGAGTACAAGCTATACCATGTAGATAAATTCTATCTCCTGATTTTATCTGACTAGCAGCTTGTTGGGCGTTTAAGTATACCATCTTTTAACTAATAAATATGTACTTTTGGTTTAAATAATGTTTTTTATCAATGAAAAAACACACTTTTTTTATCAAAAGTGTAAAAATACGTTTTTAACTCTTTCAAGGCAACCAAAAAACTATACCGTTACATTTTTTTCATTGCTGGTAATAGTGTAATTTTGTAGCACTTAAAAATAAAAAGTATGATAATTCCAAAAACTCTAGAAGAAATTGAGTTAATCAGACAAAGTGCTTTGCTGGTTTCCAAAACTTTAGGAATGATTGCTACAGAACTAAAGCCTGGAGTAACAACTTTAGATTTAGATAAAAAAGCTGAAGAGTTCATCAGAGACCATGGTGCTGTACCAGGTTTTAAAGGCTTATATGGTTGTCCTTCTACTTTATTAACAAGTGTGAATGAACAAATTGTTCACGGACTTCCAACCAATACACCTATACAAGAAGGAGATATTGTTTCTGTAGATTGTGGAGCTTTAATGAATGAGTTCTATGGAGATCACGCCTATACTTTTGAAGTAGGTGAAGTAAAGCCAGAAACTAAGAAATTATTACAAGTAACTAAAGAATCTTTATACGTAGGAATTCGCGAATTCGTTATTGGAAATCGCGTGGAAGATGTAGGAAGTGCAATCCAACGTTACTGTGAGGCACAAGGCTATACAGTAGTTCGTGAGCTAGTAGGTCACGGTCTAGGAAGAAAAATGCATGAAGGTCCTGAAATGCCAAACTATGGTAAAAGAGGGAAAGGAAAGAAATTTGTGGAAGGTTTAGTTGTTGCAATTGAGCCAATGATCAATTTAGGAACTAGAAATATTAAGCAACTTAGCGACGGTTGGACTATTGTAACTAGAGATGGAAAACCATCTGCTCACTTTGAACATAATGTTGCCTTAATTAATGGTAAACCAGAATTGCTTTCTACTTTCCAATATATTTATGATGCTTTGGGAATTCAAAGTGATGAAGAGAAAGAATTTAGAGCTAAACCTTTAGTTTTATAAACTACTTAGTAAAGACTTCTTACTTTTTTCAATGAAGAAAACGTTCAAATGGATATTAAACATTGTACCTCGACCGATTTTAATTCGGTTGAGTTACCTTGTTAGACCTGTATTAGCATGGTATTTAAAAGGAGACAAATACACGGATCCTATTGACCAAAAAAGCTTTAAAACTTTTTTACCCTATGGTTATGCTACCACTAGGGCAAACGTCTTATCCCCTAGTACACTATCCTTAGAGAGACACCGCCTTTTATGGTTGTATTTGGTTAATGAAACCGATTTCTTTTCTAAAAAGAGAAGTGTTTTACACTTTGCCCCTGAACAAGCCTTTTACAAAAGGTTTAAAAAACAGGCCAACCTTAACTATATCACAACGGATTTAGAGTCTCCCCTTGCAGATGTAAAAGCAGATATATGTAATCTTCCTTTCGAAGACAATAGCTTTGATATGATTTTATGTAATCATGTCTTAGAACATATACCAGATGATACAAAAGCAATGCAGGAATTATACCGTATTATGAAACCCGGAGCAATGGGTATTTTTCAAGTTCCTCAAGACTTAGACCGTCCAACTACTTTTGTTGATGATTCTATTACTGACCCTAAAGAAAGAACTTTGATTTTTGGGCAGTATGACCATGTAAGAATATATGGAAGAGACTACTTTGATAAACTAGCTCAAATTGGCTTTAAAGTAGATCCAGTAGATTACACTTCTACCCTTAGCGACAAAGAAATACAGACTTACTGTTTGGCCAAAGGAGAAATCTTGCCAATTGTCTATAAATAGACATCTTTTATCTATTGCAAATAATATCAATTAGGTTAATAATTAGAGTGACCATTACTTTTGTGCTAAAAAAACAAAACACTTCCTTTTAAAACATTTCTTTCTATAAGCCCATATTTATAAGTATCTTTAACTTTCATCAAGTAGATCCTACTATATAAATATTCTTGCTTCAATGAAAAAATATTTTTTATTTATAGCCGTGTTATGGTGTGCCCTTTCTTGGGCTCAAGTTCCACAAAACACCACTGCCCCTTACATAAAATCAGCCAGCTTTATGTGTCAAGGTCAATCGTGTAATCCCTTTTTTGCCTTAGGAGATCCTTTCACATTAGAATTTGATGATCTATATGGCCAAGATAGTAATTACTATTATAGAGTAATTGCCTATAATTATGATTGGACCCCTTCTGAACTTAGACCAATCGAATATATTTCAGGCATGAACAATCAGCGTATTATGCAGGAAGATAATTCCTATAATACTCTACAAAATTACACCCATTATAAATTAACCTTACCTAACTCAGTATATAGGGTAACTAAAAGTGGTAATTATGTCTTAGAGATATATGATCAAGATGATCAGGTAATCATTAGAAGAAAATTTGTTCTCTATGAACAAAATGTTCAAGTAGGACTAAATGTAAAGCGAACTAGAGACTTAGATGTCTATGATACAAAGCAAAATCTAGAATTCACTGTAGCCTTAGGAGATAACTTATACCAAAATCCTACTACTAATATAAAAGTGGCTATTTTTCAAAATGGCAGGTGGGATAGTTTTATAGGTCATATAAAACCTCAATATACAATTGGTAATGACTTATTATATAAATACGAAAACCCAACTCAATACTGGGGCCTAAACCAATACCTCAACTTTGATAATAGTGATATACGACTAACCAACAGTTATATTGCCCAAACCAATTCAGATAATGGTATTTACAATACCTATTTATATTTAAACCAAAGTAGAAAAAATAAAGGATATACTTATTTCCCGGATATTAACGGACAATTTGTTCCAAGAAATATCAATGGTAGAGACCCTAGTATAGAAGCGGAATACTCCTGGGTGTATTTCTCTTATCAACCTAGTGAGGATATGCCTGAGAATACCCAATATTACATTAGTGGAATGTTTAATGATTATGCTTTAAACCAAGAAAGTAAAATGGATTACAACCCTGAGAAAAAAATCTATGAAAAAGCAATATTGATTAAACAGGGTTTTACCAATTATAGTTATACGGCTGTAATTGACAATAAGGTTTCACCGCAAAATAACCCTGATGGTAATTATGCTCAAACTACTAATGCCTATCAAGTGATCGTTTATTATAGAAAAACAACAGACTTATACGATAGAGCAATAGGAATAGGCCATGCCAATGCCAAAGACATCACCTATTAAACGTTAAATAACCATAACAAAGTCTGTTATAGAGTGTTAATTAGGCAAATGCTGTAAAATAATTGATTAACTTTGAGTATCTAACTTCCCTTTCACTATGAATATACAGACAAATAAAGACATTGAAGTAGGTGTGACTCCACATTTCAAAGGTAGTTTTTATCAAGGCAATACTTTGTATTATGCCTTTAAATACACCATAACTATTACTAATAATTCCCAAGTACCTATTAAAGTAGATTCTAGGTTTTGGCAGATATATGATAGTTTAAATGAAACTAAAATAGTTCAAGGTCCTGGCATTGTCGGAGAGCAACCTATCATTTTGCCTTTAGATAGTCATTCCTATAGTAGTGGATGCATCTTACAATCTAGTATTGGCTCGATGGAAGGTTACTATAAAGTAGCTAATTTAGTGGATAATAAGTTTTTTAAAGTTCAAATACCTAATTTCAAATTAATCGCCTCGTATGCGATGAATTAGGCCAAATAAGTCCCATTAAAGTAGAGATATTTAAAATTCTTTGCGAATTTTTTATTATCTTTGTACAAATTCATTTTACAACAAAATTTAAAAAGAAAAAATATGTCAAACGGATTCTACAAAGTTCCAACAGCAATTAACGAGCCAGTTAAGTCTTATGCACCAGGAACAAAAGAAAGAGAATTGACTTTGAATTCTTTCAAAGAACAATACAACCAACAAGTTGATATTCCACTATATATCGGTGGAGAAGAAATTCGTACAGGAGATACGAAAGATTTATTCCCTCCATTTGATCACAAACATAAATTAGGAGTTTACCACCAAGCTGACCAAGCCTTAATTGAAAAAGCTGTTTCAACTGCTTTAGAAGCTAAGACTAAATGGGCTGCTATGCCATGGGAACATAGAGCTTCTATTTTCTTAAAAGCTGCTGATTTATTAGCTGGACCTTACCGTGCTAAAATCAACGCTGCTACAATGATTGCTCAAGCAAAAACTTTACACCAAGCTGAAATCGATGCAGCATGTGAGTTTATTGACTTCTTAAGATTTAACGCTGAATTTATGGCGCAAATCTATGCAGAGCAACCAGCTTCATCAGAAGGAATGTGGAACAGATTAGAGCACAGACCTTTAGAAGGATTCATCTATGCAATTACTCCATTTAACTTTACAGCTATTGCAGGTAACTTACCTACATCAGCTGCAATGATGGGTAACGTAGTAGTTTGGAAACCTTCAGCAACTCAAATTTACTCTGCAAGAGTAATTGTTGAAGTATTACAAAAAGCAGGATTACCTGCAGGAGTTATCAACGTAGTTTACGGAAACTCTGCTATGATTACTGATACATTATTGGCTAGCCCAGATTTCGCAGGTATCCACTTTACAGGATCAACTGGAGTATTTAACTCTATGTGGAATAAAATTGGTCAAAACATCAATAACTATAAAACATACCCAAGAATTGTTGGGGAAACTGGAGGAAAAGACTTCGTAGTTGCTCACTCTTCAGCTTGTCCAAAAGAAGTTGCTGTTGCTTTAACTAGAGGAGCTTTCGAATACCAAGGACAAAAATGTTCTGCTGCTTCAAGAGCTTACATCCCTGCTTCATTATGGGAAGATGTTAAAAAATACATGGCAGAAGACTTAGCTACAATCAAAATGGGAACTCCTGAGGACCCAGCTAACTTTGTATCTTCTGTTATCTCAGAATCTTCATTTGATAAATTAGCTAAAGCTATTGATCAAGCGAATGCTGATACAGATGCTGAAGTAATTTTAGGTGGTAAGTATGATAAATCAGTAGGTTACTTCATTGAGCCAACTGTTATCCAAACTTCAAACCCTCACTATGCAACAATGGAAAACGAATTGTTCGGACCTGTTCTAACAGTTTATGTTTACGAAGATGCAAAATGGAGCGAAACTTTAAAATTAGTAGACCAAACTTCAATCTATGCTTTAACTGGAGCTATCTTAGCTACATGTCGTTATGCAATTATCGAAGCTACAGAAGCATTACAAAACGCTGCTGGTAACTTCTACATCAACGATAAACCAACAGGAGCAGTAGTAGGTCAACAACCATTTGGAGGAGCTAGAGCTTCAGGAACAAATGATAAAGCTGGTTCAGTTCTTAACTTATTACGTTGGGTATCTCCACGTACAATTAAAGAAACTTTTGTACCTGCAACAGACTACAAATATCCTTTCTTAGGATAATCATATACCTTATAAGCGGTGCTCTTTATAGAAGCACCGCTTCTTTTTTCACAGTACATTTATTGAGGATTCATGCATCCCTATGAAGATCATATAAAAGTATTTCTCAAAGCCCTCCCCTAATTAGCTTTTGCTATTTTTATCCTTAATAATTTTTTAGTACTGGATTCATTTTAAAATAATCTAGAACATGTATAAAAAATTAATTCAAAACAAACAGCTAGTAATTAATCCACCAGTGTTTTTCACTTCGATTTTATTAATTATTAGCCTTATTAGTGCCTGCTTACTATTTCCAACAAAAATAGGTCCATGGTTTGCTCAAGCACAATACCTAGTAACCACTAACTTTAGTTGGTTCTTTATTATTACCGTTAATATCATTTTGATTTTTGCACTCTATTTCGCCTTTAGTAAATTCGGTAGCATCCGTTTAGGTGGAGATAATGCAGAACCAGAATTCACCAAGACATCCTGGTTTGCAATGTTATTTAGCACAGGTATGGGAATTGGAATTATGTTCTATAGTATAGCAGAGCCTGTATCGCATTACATAAATCCACCAAGACCCACTTCTTCCGATATAGATTCGGCTATTCAAGCAATGGAATTCACTTCTTTACACTGGGGGTTACATGCTTGGGCAATCTATGCTATGGTAGGTTTAGCATTGGCTTTTTTCTCTTTTAACAGAAAACTGCCTATGACTTTCCGTTCCCTATTTTATCCATTTTGGGGAGAAAGAATCCATGGCTGGTGGGGACATACCATTGATATTTTATCCACTTTAGCAACTGTCTTTGGTTTATCCACTTCACTAGGTCTTGGAGTAACCCAAGTTAGTGCAGGACTAACCTATCTTTATGGATGGGAAATCTCTCCTATGGTACAGGCTGGTATCATTCTACTTGTTATTGGTGTAGCAAGTATATCGGTATTCTCTGGATTAGATAAAGGAGTTAAATTACTAAGTAATGCCAATATGTATTTAGCAAGTGCCTTTATGCTAACAATTTTTATATTAGGCCCTACTTTATTTATATTAAAAGGCTACGTACAAAACACTGGTTCTTATTTGGCTAATTTTATAGACATAAGTACTTGGAATGACACCTATGGTTCTAGTGGTTGGCAAAACGCATGGACAATATTTTATTGGGCATGGTGGATTGCTTGGTCTCCTTTTGTTGGTAGCTTTATTGCACGTATATCAAAAGGTAGAACCATAAAAGAGTTTATCTTAGGGGT
Organism: Myroides sp. LJL116; assembly: GCF_054871685.1. Lineage (NCBI taxonomy): Bacteria > Pseudomonadati > Bacteroidota > Flavobacteriia > Flavobacteriales > Flavobacteriaceae > Myroides > Myroides sp. LJL116. Next base: position 211,734 of record NZ_JBTXLR010000001.1, on the reverse strand, counting down.
TTTAATCGTTCCAGGACTAATTACTCTGCTTTGGATGAATATCTTTGGCTCTAGTGCCTTAGAAATGATTCTAAATGGAGATACTACTATTGTAACGGCTGTTACTACAGATATATCCACTGCCCTATTCTCCTTTTTGGAACATTTTCCTTATTCTGAGTTCTTATCTATAGTTGCTATTATATTAGTATTTTCATTCTTTATTACCTCTTCCGATTCAGGTTCCTTAGTAATAGATAATATTACCTCTAATAGTGAAGGAAAATCGCCTGTATGGCAGCGTGTTTTCTGGTCTTTTGCTCAAGGATTAATTGCCATTGTTTTATTATGGGGTGGAGGTTTAGATGCCTTACAAACTGCTGTAATAATCACTGGACTACCCTTTGCTGTTATATTAATAATTCTGTGTTTCAGCCTTTATAAAGGTTTACAGGAAGAATTAAAGAAAAAGCAAAAGCAACAAATGTCCATAGAAGAAAAATCCTATCAACAGGTAATCTCCGATTTATTAGCTCAACCTAAAACTACAGAAAATGAATAAGAATAAAGCATTAGATATACTAGTAGGTTTAGACCTATCTTTTATGGATAAGTACTTGATTGAGTACCTAGAAGTACTTGACTCAGTACTTAACATCCAACACATCACTTTTGTACATAACATTAAAATCACGGAACTTTCCAAAGACTTTCTTACCCAAGAAAGTATCTCACTGATCAAGGAAAGAATTCAACAAAATATAGAGCAACAAGTAGCTCAAACCAAAATCGATTATACTTTTAGTGTAGAAATTGGGTTACATACCTACTCTGAATTAGCATTTATAGAACTTAGCAAGAAAAAGCTATATGATATGCTAATACTTGGTAACAAACAGCACTTAAGTGGTAATGGAGCTTTAGCACAAAAACTAATACGTATTTTGCCTTTAGCAACTTTACTTGTTCCTGAAACCTTTAATAAAACGATAGCAACAGTAATTGATGCTATCGACTTCTCCAAGTACACACCTATTATCATGAATTGGGCAGATCGCTTTAAAAACAATGATAAGAATCTTTTAATCGAGCATACGGCTGTTCATATTTCGAAATTCTCTTGGGGGTTCTATGCCATGATTACAGATAATCAATTCGAGAAGGCCAGTAAACAGGATATTTTAGAAAAACAACAAAAATGGAATAAGACCTATTCCAATTACACCAAAATAGATGTAGTTGGAGCTAAAGATCAAAATGTTCCAGCAGCACTTATGCAATACGCTAGCGATAAACACGCCGATCTTTTAATCTTAGGTGTCAAAGGCTACTCAAGTATAAAAGAAATATTTTTAGGTAGTGTAGCCAATCACGTACTGCAACGCCCAACAAATACTTGTTTATTATTTGTAAAGGAAATAAAGAAATAACCAAAAAAAATGCCGCATTTTTTAATGCGGCATTTTAATTATATTTTATTTGATTTATACTTTAATGGTAAGTAAACTACTTTTTTTGTTTCGAAAAATTCGTCATCAAAAACATTGCTTAAATCAAATTGCACTGCTTTTGGGAAACCAGCTAATTCTTCCGTTAAGTCCCCTCCCTTTAAGTAAAGTATTCCATTTTCAAATTCATGATGGTTTTCCTTCTTTGTTTTATGTCTAATCCAACTAACAAAATCAGGCATATTTGTTACTGCTCTACTTACAATAAAATCAAAACTCTCCTCTAGAGTTTCTGCTCTTTTTTGCTCTGCGCGAACATTTTTAAGTCCTAATTCCTTTACTACCTCATTGACAACTCTAATTTTCTTAGCAATAATATCAATTAAATAAAAGTTTACCTCAGGGTATAAAATAGCTAATGGGATTCCAGGAAATCCACCTCCTGTACCAACATCTAAAATAGACGCCCCGTCTTTAAACTCCATAATCTTAGCTATACCTAAAGAATGAAGCACGTGCTTGGTATATAATTGATGAATATCTTTTCTTGAAATAACATTTATTTTTGCATTCCAATCCGTATATACTTCTTCTAACTTAGTGAATTGCTCGATTTGTAGTTCAGTAAGGTTTGGGAAATATTTTAAAATTTCTTCCATGTCTTAAATTTTGACAAAAATAAGCTTTTTTATTGGTAAAAACCTCTTGAAAACTTCAATTATAAAACTAGAATAAGTACCTTTGGTTGATATCCCTCAAAAAAAAATTATTTCAAATTATGAGTAGCGAATTTTTATCCGATAGAATTAAAGGCTTAGCAACTTCTCAAACTTTAGCTATGGCAGCTTTAGCAAGAGAATTAAAACAACAAGGTGTTGATGTGATAAGTCTAAGTCTAGGAGAACCTGATTTTAATACACCTGATTTTATTAAAAAAGCGGCTATTCAAGCCATCGAAGATAACTATAGTAAGTATCCTCCAGTAGATGGATATTTAGAATTAAGACAAGCTATTAGTGAAAAGTTTAAAAGAGATAATAATTTAAACTATTCCCCTAGCCAAATCGTAGTTTCTACAGGTGCTAAACAATCCTTATATAATGTTGCTCAAGTAATGATTAATCCTGGAGATGAAATCGTTATTCCTGCTCCATACTGGGTGAGTTATGCAGAGATTGTTAAACTATGTGGTGGAATACCAATTGAGGTACCTACAAGTATTGAGAGCGACTTTAAAATCACTCCTGAGCAATTAGAGAATGCCATTACAGACAAAACTAAGATGGTTTGGTTTTGTTCTCCATGTAATCCAAGTGGTTCAGTTTACAGCTTAGAAGAATACCAAAATTTAGCTAAAGTATTAGAGAAGCATCCAAATGTATTTATCCTTTCGGATGAAATCTATGAGCACATCAACTTTAGTGGTAAAACTGCAAGTATTGGAGCTATTAATAATTTAATTGATAGAACTATTACGGTTAATGGAATCGCTAAGGCCTTTGCTATGACAGGTTATAGAATCGGTTATATTGGAGCACCTGAGTTTATTGCCAAGGCTTGTACTAAAATACAAGGACAAGTTACCTCTGCAGCTAATAGTATTGCTCAACGTGCTACTATCACTGCTTTAGAAGCTGATCCAAGTGTATTACATCAAATGGTTGATGCTTTCAAAAAAAGAAGAGATTTAGTAGTTGGACTTTTAAGAGAAATTCCTGGAATTAAAATAAATGTACCAGAAGGAGCATTTTATGTATTCCCTGATGTATCTTCCTTTTTTGGAAAAACTCTTCAAGGTACATTGATTAACAATGCAGATGATTTAGCTCTTTACTTATTAGAAAAAGCCCACGTTGCTTGTGTAACAGGTGCAGCTTTTGGTAACCCAGATTGTATTCGTTTTTCTTATGCAACTAGTGAGGACCAATTAATAGAAGCTTTTGCTAGAATTAAAAAAGCATTGACTATCTAATCAAGCTTATACCTATATAATACAAGGGAGATATCTTTTTAAAAAGGTATCTCCTTTTGTTTTTTAAAACAATTCCCTACACAAACAAACTACAATGTGTATATTTGACTATAGATATACCTAATATCTCACAAAATTATGCAACTATGGATTTACTTTTAAAAAACATTGCCCTTCATATCAATTTAAGTGAACAAGAACAACAACAAGTTCTCAGTTACTTTATTAAAGAATCCTATCCTAGTAAAACAAGACTTGTAGAGGCAGAAAAGCAAATTAGTTCTACCTATTTTGTTTTATCTGGAATTTTAAGAAACTACTACGTGGATCAACAAGGTAACGAACATACTTTAAGCTTTTCTAGTTCGGGGTGGTGGATGGCTGACATGTATAGCTTTTTATCCCAAAGTGTGAGTTCCTCTTATATTGAGGTATTAGAACAATCTGAAGTACTTATTTTAACCAGAGAAAACCAAACTGCTTTGTTTGAGAATGTACCAAAAATGGAACGCTATTTTAGAATATTACTGGAAAGATCTTTAATTGCAAATTCTCAAAGAATAATAGATAATTTAAGCCTGTCGGCACAGGAAAGATATGAGCGTTTTAATAAGCGATATCCGACTATCAAAAACTGTCTAGCACAAAAGCAAATTGCATCTTATCTTGGAGTTACTCCAGAATTTTTTAGTAAAATGAAAAGAAATCTTCTAAAAAATCCAAAATAAACTATTTTACTTAATTTAGGTTAAGTGCTTCTAGGTGAATTTCCTACTACCTTTGTATTAAAAATAAGGAAAATGGAAAATAGTATAATTTATAAAGCAGACTCAAGAGGTAAAGCAAATCATGGTTGGTTAAACTCTAACCATACTTTTAGCTTTGCCAATTACCAAAATTTCCAACGTATGCACTTTGGTGTATTAAGAGTATTAAACGATGATATCGTGGCTCCAGATATGGGATTTGGTTCACATCCACATCAAGATATGGAAATCATTTCTATTCCCTTGAAAGGAAGTTTAGCCCATAAAGACTCTATGGGAAATAGCTCTGAAATAAAAACAGGAGATATTCAAGTAATGAGCGCTGGAACAGGAGTTCAACACAGTGAATTTAACCCAAGTAAAACAGATGAGGTTCACTTTTTACAAATTTGGGTGTTCCCAGATACTTTACATGTAACACCTCGTTATGATCAAATTACTTTAAACAAAGAAAACAGGTCTAATAAATGGGATACAATTATATCCCCTAAATCTTATGGAGAGGGTACATACATTCATCAAAATGCATGGTTTTCTTTAGCCGATTTAGATAAAGACGTTACTTTAGATTACCAAAAGAAAGATAAAGAAAACGGAATTTTTCTTATGGTCTTAAGTGGTGAAGTTAAAATTGGCGATACTACGTTGCAAACAAGAGATGCAATTGGTATAAGCAATGAAGACAAAATTGAAATTATAGCTCAGTCAAATAGCGAGCTATTACTTATGGAAATTCCAATGGAATTACCTTCTTACCTAGCACAATAAACAACAAACCGATAGTACTAAAGCCAAAAAAGCTCAACAATTACAACTGTTGAGCTTTTTTTATAATCACTTGTTAAATTATCCTTTCTTTAAGCTACGAACTTCTTCCTCCGTTAAAAAACGCCATTTACCTCTTGGTAAATTCCATTTAGTAATTTGTCCATACATTACTCGGTCTACTTTTAGAACATTATAATCTAAACTTTCGAACAAAGCACGTACTAACTTCACGTTAGAAGCTTTAAGCTTAATTCCTATCTCTGTTTTTGGTTGATCTTCCACATAAGCGATATCTTCCACGAAAACACGTTTTTCATCAATGTAAAGGCCTTTCTTCACTTTCTCTAAATCCTCGTATTTCAGATTTCTATCTAAAGAAATTTGATACACTTTAGAAGAGCGTTGATTAGGAGAGTTTAGCATTTGCAATAAATCGCTATCATTAGTAAATAGCATTAATCCCAAAGTACTTTTATCCATTCTACCTACTGGAGATAAATAAGACTTACTTGCTGATTTAATTAATGAAAGTACATTTTCTTGAGAAATACCCTCTTCGTTAATAGTAGAGAAACCTTTTGGTTTGTTTAATAAAACGTACACTTTTTTCTCTGGTGTAATTAAAGATCCGTCGAAGTTTACAACGTCACCTGGCTTAACTCTATACCCCATTTCTGTTACTACAACGCCATTTACCTTAACGTTCCCAGAAACAATATAAACATCTGCTTCACGACGAGAACATACTCCAGAATTACTTATATATTTATTTAAACGTATATCCGAAGATTCCTTTAAACTATTAGTAGCTTTTACTTTAGGCTTAGCGTCAAATGGCTGATTAGAGCTTGCTAAGAAACCTGCTCCTGTATCTTTATTCTTATTTACAGTAGACTTCTTAAATGGCTTTCTAGCATCATTTTTCTTACTTCTACCAAAAGAAGATTTGTTATTTTTTGAATTTGACTTACCGTTATTCATAATAAATTATTTTTGCAAAGATAGTTAAACAAAGTCTTTATTAAATATACTTTTAACTTTTCCCATTTCTTAATTGAATATCTTCCCTTAAAATTGTAGTTCCACTTACAATTACAGAAGGTTTTATCAATACAATAGAGAAAACTCCTAATAAAATCAATAGTTTTAAACTGATATGTAGTCGATGGTACTGCTTATAAGTACTTGATTTCCACAATCTAAATAAAAAAATAAACAAAACTGCGATACATAGGTAAAAATAATAGCCCATATATCCCATACTATCATCTTTTAACAACAAATAAATTGGAACAAGCGTTAAAAAAACTAGGAAGGTAATTACTTTCTTGGCTGTTTTTTCTCCAAATCTCACTGCAATAGTCTGATAGTTATTAGCAAAATCTCCTGGAACATTCTCCATGTCTTTAATAAGCTCTCTGATTAAGATAATCAAATAAAGAAAAAAAGCATTATAATAAATCTGGGGATAAGAGTTTTGGAAATACATCAGAATACTAAAGAAGGGCAGAATAGCTAACAATGAAGCCATTAAATTCCCTATTACTGGGTATTTCTTTAATTTATGGGAGTAAAACCATAAAAGAAAAATATATACAGCATAGAATAAACTTACATGCCAAGAAACTGGTAGCACTAAAGCTACACTTATAAAATTTAATGTAAAGTAAACCCTCAATTTGGTACTTTGACTTACATAACGATCCAACTTAGATTTAATTGGACGGTTTATCTGATCTTTTTCTGCATCGTAAAAATTATTGATAATGTAACCACCAGCAATAGCTAACGAACTAGAAAAAATAATCAAAAATAGACGCCAGTCAAAAATTACATCCCACGCTCTTTTCTCATTAGCTAGGATAAATACTGACCCCAAATATTGGGCTAAAACAATAATAAAAATATTATAACCTCTAACTACAGAAAACAAACTGAAAACTTTCGCTAAGAGTATTTTGTATTTCCTAGGTAATATTTCCATGCTAGCTTGGGATTAACTCACAATTAAAGATTATACTATTTTTATTATACGCTTATATTTTTAGAACTGATAAACTAACTCTAGTTTATAATCTTTCAAAGATTCTTTTGCTTTCTCGTAATCCGGAGTGAATCCTAAGATATATCCTCCACCACCTGAACCACATAGCTTTAAGTAGTAATCATTAGATTCAATTCCTTGTTTCCAAATTTTGTGAAATTGTTCTGGAATCATTGGTTGGAAGTGATTGAAAACTACTCTTGAAAGTTCTTTTGTGTTAGAAAATAAAGATTTAATATCTCCTTTCAAGAAGTTCTCTACGCAAGCATCCGTATGTTTAACAAACTGTTCTTTTAAAACTTGTCTAAAACCGTGGTCTTTTAATTTTTCCATGAAAATAGTAATCATTGGAGCAGTCTCTCCTACTATACCACTATCAATTAAAAATACAGCTCCTTTCCCATCTACTTGTTGAGAAGGAATTCCTGTAGGTTCAATATTATCTTTAGAATTAATTAAAATCGGAAGACTTAAATAGCTATTCAAAGGATCTAAACCAGAGCTAGTCCCATGGAAGAAAGCCTCCATATTACTAAATATGTTCTTTAGAACAATTAATTTATCTCTAGTTAAGTTTTCTAAAACAGTAATTTTATTTTGTGCATACTTATCGTAAATAGCAGCAACTAAAGCACCACTGCTTCCTACTCCATATCCTTGAGGAATACTTGAGTCAAAATAAAGTCCATTTTCAATGTCCTTGAATAAATTTTGTAAATCAAATTGTACTAAGTCAGGTTGTGCTAACTGTAAATCCTCTAAGTATAAAGCAAAACTGTTTAAACTTTGATTAGATTTAGAGGCAACCTGATCTAAATTCTGCTCAATCTTAAGAGCTCCATTATAAAAATTGTAGGGTATCGATAAACCCTTAGAATCTTTAATGATTCCATATTCTCCAAAAAGAAGAATTTTCGAATAAAACAAAGGTCCTTTCATAACACAAAAGTAATTTACCAGACAAAAATACATATTATATTTTCACCCGAGAGTAAATTTAGTCAATAATTTATAAATATCTGTTTTTGAAGCCATAAACACAGTGTCTACATCCATTTTGACAACATTGTCCTTTGGATAAATGATACTGTTCGGTAAAAACAAAATACCCTCCTTCTATATAGTAATGTACTCCTTCTATCATCTGGCTTCTTCGACTTGGAAATATATTCTCCTTAGAATACTCTAGCATTTTTTGGAATTTCTCCAAACAACTCACACAAAGGCATTTATGATAGCTATTTGCTAAAAAAACCCTAAGATCACCACTTACATCTACCTTTGAACAATCACAATTGCCAATATCCTCTACTTTACATTGTATTGGCTCTAAGCAATGTGTGCAATTTTTATTTTTATCCATTGTTTTATTTCATTGTAGCAAAGTTATAAAATTGAAGATTTCCATTTCCTTGCATTTTAAATTCATAATGAGATTTACCACCGCTATTAGGTTGTAGCTCAACTTTAATGGTATTTTCTCCTTCTTCTAAACCTACACGTACATAATTAATTTGACTAGGTAAGGTTTGCCAGTTTCTAGTATCGGCTTTCTCTGAGAGCAAATTATAAAGTTGTACACCAAAGCCAAGTCCTTCTAATAAGGGATTACTATCTCCATTACTACCATTATTCTTAGCAGCAGCTTTTAAAGTATATTCGGCAGATTTCTTAACTGCCATACGCGTTAAAATCTTACTGAGTTCTCTTGTAGATCTTTCTCTTAATGTAGCAACAGCAAGATTGTCTACATCTTGAATTAATTCAAAATCATATCTACCCTTATTATTCACACTAGCAACGGCCCTAATATAAGGCTTAACTATAGACAAATACTTAGGATAGGCAATATTTAAACTATGTACATTATTTAAAGAGGTTCCACCTGCTATTCCTAAATCTATGGGAATCATGATTCCTAAAGCATTCGTGAAAAACAATCCCCCACTTTGCCCTTTTACTAAGGCAAACATAACATCTTCTTGTTGTTTTATAGGAGCTAAACCATTTTCCCAGAAAATAACCAAATCTCCTCCCTGACTAGGAGGTGAGTAAGTATAATTGATTTTAAAGTCTTGCTCAAATTGTTTTAATTCACCAGTAAAACCAACTAGATAGGCCATTCTCATTACATCTATCTGCAGATCTTTAGGCATTTTAACCCCGTAATAGGTACCATTTTCAGCAGAAGTATACACTTCCACTGCATTGCGATAGGATATAAAAGCATCATTGTAATTGCGATCATATTCGTAAATCAATCCTTGTAATATCAAAGAAAAGGCATCTTTAGAGTATCGGTTTAATTTATCTTTATACTTATCTCCTTGGGCATAGTTTTGCAAGCTAATTCTTCTAGCTTCCACAACAGCTTCTTGGATTTGTCCCAAATACATATAATTTAAAGCTTTATAATAATGTAGCATAAAGATTTCAAACTCTTCTCCCTTATAGTTTTGGGACATAGAGTTCAATACTAATCCTACCACTACATCTGAGCCTGAGCTTAAACCATCTTCAATTAGTAAATCTGCTTTATTTAAATACTCATTACTCAAGGCGTATTCGCCTCTTAAATGCATAAGTCTACCCATCTCCATGTCATATAATAACTGGTTCCTAGGCTTTTTTAAAAGCTTATTCTTCTCTAATGACTTTTTTGCTCCCTCTAGATCACCTGAGCTTACATAATTATAATATTCTGTAATCCTTTGATTATATGAGGCACACCCAAATAAGAAGAACACCAGTAAAAAAAATACTGATGTTCTTTTTAGTATAGAAAATAAGTGGTTAAACACCATTTTTAGCTAATTTAATTTTTAACGTACTTGGCAATTTTCTTATCCCCAATCCAAACTACTTCTCCTGTTTGGATATTAGTTAATTCAAGATTTACTTGGTAGTATACTACTTTCTTTTTCTTATGAGAATCTACAATAGAGTTTATAGATCCTTGTAGCATAAAGTCCGCACCATTTTCTAATCCAAACTTCTTCATTGTAGAAACAGAAGAATTAGTTTGTTGATCGGCTCTTTCTGCACGAAGCTCCTCTCTTTTTTGTCCTCCTTGTACTAAACGCACACGTTGGCTTTGAATAAAGGCTTGTTCCACATCTTTTACAAATGTTTCTGCATCGATATGCTCATGACTTTTATTGTATACCATACCAACAATTACAACAGGCTTCTTACCATTATGCTGCTCTTGAAAATCTCCTATCCAAGGACCTTCTAAGACTTGTCTAGTCATTTGCTGTGCAACTTCTCTAGAATCCGAATTATTCCAACGACCACTGATGTCAATTGTTTCATCTGTACTTACACGAGTTACTTGACGACCACAAGAAGTAATCGCTAAGGCGCTTAGAGCAAAAACTGTTGCTAATGCGATACGTTTTATTTGCATAATTTCTTTTATATTAGTTTTATGTATTGTACTATTCTATATTAGGTAGAGAACCACCAATTTCCAGTTCTAAATCCTATCCTAGGAGCCCAATTCCACCCATTATTCCAACGATTATAATAGTTACCGTAATAACCTCCTGAATAACCGTTATAGTAATTTCTAGAATACTTAGCTCTCTCCATGCGTTCTTCATGACGCCACTGCTTTCTTAATAACTTCTTTTCTTGCTTAGCTTCATACCAATCGTAGGCCTTATAAGTATCTTGAAGAGTTGTTCCTTCAGTTTGAGTAATAGAATCCGCTATAGCTAAATAATGGTACATACTACTTCTGTAATTCGGATTTTGATCAGGAGCTAATTCTTGTGCATAACCTTTTACTTGAGTAAATAAACTCATGCAAAACAAGGTAAAAATAAACAACGTTCTTCTCATGATATTAATATTTATAATTACATACTTTATAGTATAAAGATACTAAAAATTATTTATTTTCTGTTGAACCTAAGCCCATTTTATCTGCAATAAATTGACCTTTTTCACAAAACGGTGCTAATTGTTCTTCTACACACTTCATTACCTGTTGCTCAGTTTGTTCTGGAAATAATAAATGAACGTTTGCACCTGCATCTAAAGTAAAGCAAACTGGAACACCTGTTTGTTCTCTAAAAGCCCAAATTTTTTCAATAATCTCAAGAGTATTAGGCTTGAATAAAATAAAGTAAGGCATAGAGGTCATCATCATAGCGTGTAAAGTAAGGGCCTCACTCTCCACTAGTGCCATAAATGCAGGTAAATCACCTTGAATTAATATATCCTTTAACTTACTTAAATTCTCATGGGCTTGTTCAAAGCGTCTTTGTGCAAATGGATGCTCATGCATTAACTCATGTCCTACCGTACTAGAAACTTGCTTTTGTCCTTTATCTACCAATAGAACTACATCACAATAATTTTTGAACACAGGATGTATCTCATATGGAAACTCCACTCCATATAAATCACTACTTCCTTCAATATCTTTTTGCTGTCCCCATACCACAACTTCTCCATGTATACTACGGCAAGCACTTCCAGACCCCAAACGAGCTAAAAAAGAAGCTTTCTTATTAAAATAATCTTGCTCCATTGCAGGATTAAGTACTTTCTCTAAACTCATTATGTTAACCGCTAAAGCCGCCATAGCTGAAGCAGAAGAAGCAATACCTGAAGAATGCGGGAAGGTGTTTTCAGTATGAATACTAAAATTAAAATACTCTATATAAGGACAATACTTTACTATTCGCTCAAAAAACTTACCTACTTTCTCATTAAAAGATGGTTTTAATTCACCGTGAAAAAACAATTCAAAACTAATCGCCTTTTCTTCTTTGGAAGTATAGGCTAATTCAGTTGTAGTTTTACAGTTGTTCAAGGTAAAACTCAAAGAAGGGTTAGCTGGAATTTGATCTTCCTTTTTACCCCAGTACTTTACAAGGGCTATGTTACTAGGAGAGTTCCAAGAAAACTTTCCTTTTCTATTTTGAGTATAATCTACTGGTTTATTAAAAATAAATTCATCTATAGTCATGTCAATTTTTTTTCTACTTTATACAAAAATACTACCTTTTTATAACAATCAAATCTCAAGGGGTCTTTTGACTGAAACAGCCCTAGTTAAAGAAGATAATCTCTACCGGAATCTGTTCAATTATAATTAAATAAGCAAATAGGAAAAGCCCCATGGTTTAATTTACTTTTTCACATCCTCTATTTCCTTTTTACCCCCAGGCTTATAATACTCCTGTAGTAAATCATTTATTTTATCTCTATACTGTACACTGATGTAATTATGGGTTACAGGCAGACTAAACATAAACATTGGATTTTCCGGAAAACTTTGGTTTCTTCTAAATAACAAAAAGCTACCGTTACTAGAATTTCCACTTTGTATCCACTCTTGATAATTGTAATAGTCCGGCATATTTCGCCTTTGTCTAACTACAATTAATACATCATATAATTGCTCCCAAAGAATTGTTTGCTTCTTAAACAAGCTTTTATAATGCACCCCTTCCTGGTCCAGAATAACTTTCATACAGAGAGATTTATAGCCAAATACAAGAAAGAGAAAAAACAATACTACTCCTAGAACTTTGGCTAAAGTATTACCAAAAACTAGTAAGTAAACAGACATACTAAAAAATGGCCCTATAGCTAAAAGCAATAATAATATCCTACTTGTGGAATTATAATAACTAAATTTACTCATTTGTTACATCCAATTTAGCGACAATATCTCTAGCTGCAATAAAACCTGTTGTCCATGCATTTTGGAAATTAAAACCACCAGTGATAGCATCTATATTAATAATCTCTCCAGCAAAGTACATGTTATCCAAAACTTTACTTTGCATTGTTTTAAAGTTAACTTGCTTTAAATCTACTCCCCCTGCTGTTACAAACTCCTCTTTAAAAGTACTTTTCCCATTAACAGCATATTCCCCATTTGTTAGCTCTTTAGCTAAAGAATGTAATTGCTTATTATTCAAATCAGCCCAAGTTAAACTAGAATCAATCCCACTAGCGATAACTAAGCTCTCCCATAACCTATTGGTCATTTCTAAAAAACAACGCTTTACAACATTTTTTCTAGCATGTTCTTTTTTTAAAGCCTGTAACTGCTCAAACATGGAATCTTGATCATGATCCACTTGCCAGTTTACTAAAATGGAAAATTGGTAATTTTTCTTTTCCAATATTCTAGCCCCCCAAGCCGATAAACGTAAAATCCCAGGTCCACTCATTCCCCAGTGCGTAATTAAAACTGGTCCCTGTGCTTCTAACTTGGTAGACTTTACTTGTACATTAGCATATTGGGCTATCCCCATTAAATCCTTAATGCGTTTATCCTTGATATTAAAAGTGAATAAAGAAGGTACTGGGTCTATAATAGTGTGCCCTAGCTCCTGTAATAAACCCCACATTTTTGGGTTACTTCCTGTAGTCATAACTAACTTAGCACATTCAAAAGTACCTTTAATAGTATCTAATCGCCAAGTATCCTGTTTTTGATATAGGCTTGAAACACTACAACTAGAAATTAAATCAATTTTATATTTCTTTGCTAAACGTAAAAAACAATCAATGATAGTTTGGGAGCTATCCGTAGTAGGGAACATTCTTCCATCCTCTTCCATTTTTAACTCTACTCCATGATCACTAAACCAAGCAATAGTATCTCCACTACAAAATTGATGAAATGGCCCTAACAACTCCTTTTCTCCTCTAGGATAAAATTGAGTTAATTCCTTAGGATCAAAACATCCATGGGTTACATTACATCTACCACCTCCACTTATTTTCACTTTAGTTAAAAATTCTTTACCTCTCTCTAAAATAGCAATTTTCAAATCAGCATTAGACTGAGCTATATTGATAGCAGTGAAAAATCCGGCAGCTCCACCACCAATTATTATAACGTCGTAATTCATTTCCTTTTTAGTTTTAATTTTTTAGACACTATATTTTTTTTTTATAGGGCTAAAAAATTATCTTTACCACCACAAAGATACTTACTTACGATCGCATACGTATCATTGTTAATTATAAGAATATGAAAAAATTACCCTTTTTAGCTTTACTAGCGTTATTTACAATGTGTAAATCCGCTAAACACATTTCCAATAAAAAGGATTATTCGGTAAATAAGGAGGTTTTAAAAGAAAAAGACAAAAAACAAGATGAAGAGGAGGAATTGGAAGTTTTCGATTTGCCTGAATTCGCTCAAATTAGAGACGATTTTCGTTCTGTTTCAGAACCAACAAAGAACAACTATTTAGCGGGCATGCGTGCCACAGAGGATATGTATTCCGTTGTTATATTAACTCAAGGATATAAAGGAGAGAATATAAGCATTAAAAATAAGGACAAATCCTTTTTTAACGCCATGACAATGAGTGATTTATCTACAGGAATAGCAAAATCTATTCGAGTAGACAACACCAAAGACTTCATTGTAAAGGATAACTATACTAACGGCGAGGTTGTCATAGAGAACTCACTTGCTAAAAAGTTTAAGTTTATCTACATCATGAAAAACAACGCAAATAAAAAAACACCTTTTAAAGTAACTTTCAGCAATACTTTAAGACCAGTGAGATAAAATAAAAAGCGCTTCCCTTTTTTGGAAAGCGCTTTTTACATTTATATAGTTTTATTTCTATTCTAAAATAAAATCTTGATAAGGTATAACGGTAGTATACCCCTTTTCTATAAAATAAGAACTAGGATCGTTTTTACTTGCTACTAAAACAAAGTCTCCTCCCCAAGCGCCTAAGCTCTTTATTTGTCCACTAAAATCAGAAAACAAAGTTTCTTGCACACAGCTTTGATTAGTTAATTGAGAAATAATTTTCTCATGAGTAGCTATAAGTGAAATAAACTCCTCTACTACCTTACATTTACTAATTGTCTGTCCTATATGCTCTACCTCTTTAGCACTGCTTTCAAATAAAAACTTATTCTCTTTGAGAACTTCTCTATAATGAGCAATACCTTCTTTACTACATTGTTTTTGATTAAGATACACAAAGTATAAATCTTTTGTCAAACTTGAAGCAAGAGAAACAGATTCTATTACAGGGTTGTGTCCTTTTCTTGTAAAAAAAACAGGACCTTGTGCGTTGGCACAAGCAATATCATACCCACTACCTTTAAAAGATTTTTCTAAAAGTAAATAAGGATTTACTTTAAACCAAAGGGCTACATTGTTAATCCAAGTGGAAGAAGTTCCTAATCCCCATAAACGAGGGAAGCTTAAAAAGCATTTAACTTCAAATCCGCTCTGGCTATTTAATACATCCTTATTTAAAGTATGAGCTACTTGTAACACCTCAAACAAAGCAGTATAGAATCCACTTTGTGCATTTTTTGGGGTATTATTTAAAATATCGCAAACTTCAATACTTTCTTGCATCCAAAGCGAAGCATCGCTATCAAAACTACTCCACTTTATGATTGGTTGTTCTATAGGATTAACCTCCATAGTTTGTCCACTCTTACAAGGCAAAGCTAAAGATCTAACCCCATCTAAAACAAGATACTCTCCTGTTAATAATACTTTTGCATTACTATAGAACTTCTGCATAGTTTTACGAACGTAAATTTTCTAAAAAGTCAACAACAGCACTGTGCGTAACTACTTTATTTTCGAAATGTTCTAATACACATTTCTTTTCGTATTTATCTGCACCAAATTGATTTAGAATATTATTAAGGTGCATTTTCATATGTCCTTTCTGAATACCTGTTGTAGTCAAAGATTTCACAGCCGCAAAGTTTTGAGCCAACCCTGCTACTGCCATAATTTGCATTAATTCCTGTGCATTAGGATTCTCTAGCATTTGCAAGGCAACCTTCACCATTGGATGTAAAGAAGTAAGCCCCCCTACTGTTCCAACTGCTAAAGGTAAATCAATCCAAAAAGTAAATTCATCACCTTGAATACTAGCATGAGATAATCCACTATAGCGTCCATCTTTACTAGCATAAGCGTGCACTCCTGCCTCAATAGCTCTAAAATCATTTCCAGTAGCTAAAACAACCGCGTCCACACCATTCATTACTCCTTTATTATGAGTAACTGCTCTATATGGTTCAACTTCTGCAATGCGAATAGCTTGAATGAATTTTTCAGCAAACATATAAGGATCTTCTATATCACTAGAGCGCAATTCTTCTATTTTACAACTCACACTTGCTCTAACCACGCACTCTGGAACGTAATTAGACAAAATACTCATAATCACCTCTATGTCTTGTTGACTTGATGTAAATCCACTATATTCTAGGGCTTTTTGCTTTAAAGTAGAAGCAATTTGCTCTAAACAAGAGTTGATAAAGTTAGCTCCCATACTATCTTTAGTTTCAAAACTTACATGAAGCTGATAGTAATTAGGCATATCATGGGTTTTGTCTCTCAATTCTATGGATAGAATTCCACCCCCACGCTTTTGCATATTTTGTGTAATAGCAAGGGTATCTTTATAAAAATCCTCTTGGATACTCTCTACAAACTTCTCTAAAGCTTCTTTTTCTCCTTGAAAAATAAAGTGGACTTGTCCTATTTTTTTGGTCCCTAAAACTTCCGCTTTAAAGCCACCTCTTTTACTCCAGTATTTAGCTGCTTTAGATGCTGCTGCAACTACAGAGCTTTCTTCAATAACCATTGGTATAGTATGGTACTTCCCATTGATTAAAAAGTTTGGTGCAACACCAAAAGGCAAATAGAAATTAGTAATAGTATTTTCAATGAATTCATCATGGAGTTTCTGTAAATCTTTATCAGTATTCCAATATTTTTGTATTGTTTTTTCTACTTCACTAGAATCTTGAAAATAAGTCTTAGCTATCCAATTGATTTTCTCAAGCTTATCAAGTTTAGAAAAACCGTTAATATTACTTTGCATAAATTTCTATTTTTAAAGCACAAATATAACTTATTCTAAGTGAGATAAAAATTCTTATCTAAGCACAATTACCACTTAATGTCCCATTTATATGCAACTATTGCTTCTTATAGCTATCTTTTTATCCTTTTACTAGTTAATACCAAAAATAAATTGGGCTAAATCATATTTTTTGTTTAAAATTGACAGATTTTTCAATTATGACAACCATGAAATACGCTAACCTAACCTTATTATTGTGCATTATTTTGACCCAAATAGCTTTTGCACAGAAGAAAATCCAACAAGAAGAATTGTGGAATGGAACTTTTAGTTCAAAAGCAATGCAATCTGTTAATTCGATGAAAAACTCGAATAACTACACTCGTCTTGAACGTAATGGTAAAGACAACCAAGAAATCAACTTATATAGTTTCAAAACACTAGAAAAAGTTAAAACGTTGTTCTCTACCCAAGATCATCAACAAATTAGCTCTATTGCTTCTTATATTTTTGATGACAAAGAGCAACAAATCTTAATTGGAACTAACCCCACTTCAATTTACAGACACTCTACCTTAGCAGATTATTACCTATTTAATCCAAAGGATAACTCTTTCACAAAAATAGCAGACCACCAAATTTTACAACCAACTTTTTCTAAAGATGGAAATAAAATCGCTTATGCTTATAAAAACAATCTTTATATCTACGATATCTTAGATCAAAAAACCACTCAAATAACTACAGATGGTCAGTCTAATCATATCATTAATGGTATTTCAGATTGGGTATATGAAGAAGAGTTTGGAATAGTAAGAATGTTCGACTGGAGCAAAGATTCCGACAAAATTGCCTATGTGAAATTCGATGAATCTCAAGTTCCTGAGTATTCAATGGACATCTATGGAAAAGGATTATACCCAACACAACAAAAATTCAAATATCCAAAAGCAGGAGAGCAAAACTCTATCGTTTCTTTACATATTTATGACCTAAAAGATAAAGACACTAAAACAGTAGATTTAAGTGAGTTTAATGACTTCTATATTCCTCGCATAAAATGGACAAATGACAACCAATATCTAAGTGCACAAATCATAAACAGACATCAAAATGATTTGAAGGTATTTTTCATTGATGGAAACACTTTAGAGAAAAACTTAATTCTAAATGAAACAGATCCAGCATATGTAGATATACAAACAATCACTTTCCAAGACAATAATGATTTTGTATGGTTAAGTGAAAGAGATGGCTACAATCACCTTTACTACTATAATAAAGACGGTAAGTTAATCAATCAAATTACTCAAGGAGATTGGGAAGTATCCAACTACTATGGAGTAGATATGAAGAATAAAAAAGTATACTACCAATCTGTTGAAAATGGGCCTATTTATAGAGATATTTACTCTATTGGATTAGATGGTAAAAACAAAAAACAACTGTCGTCTGAAAAAGGTACTAACTCTGCTATTTTCAGTCCTGCATATGATTTATTTATCAACATACATTCTTCTACTACTTCAGCACCAAAATACACACTTAAACAAAGTAAAACAGCTAAAGTTGTAAAAGAGATTCTAAATAATGAAGAGCTAGAACAAAAGCTACAAGCCTATAATTTACCTGTGAAAGAATTCATTGAAATTCCTACTACTGACGGAGTAACATTAAATGCTTGGATGTTTAAACCTGCTGATTTTGACCCTACAAAACAATACCCTGTATTTATGTATCAATATAGTGGACCTGGTTCACAAAACGTTGCAAATAAATGGTATGACTCTAATGATTACTGGCATGCAATGCTTACCCAAAAAGGTTATATTGTAGTTACTGTTGACCCAAGAGGTACAGGTTATAGAGGGGCTGACTTCAAAAAAGTTACTCAAAATGAATTAGGTAAATACGAAGTAGAAGATCAAACAAATGCTGCAATTCACTTAGGAAACCTTCCTTATGTAGATGCAAGTAGAATTGGTATTTGGGGTTGGAGTTATGGAGGTTTTATGTCTTCTAACTGTTTACTTCAATCACCAGATGTGTTTAAATTAGCTATTGCTGTTGCCCCAGTAACTAACTGGAGATATTATGACACTATCTACACAGAAAGATATATGAAAACTCCACAAGAGAATCCATCAGGATATGATATGAACTCACCTGTTACATATGCGGAAAACTTAAAAGGTAGATACCTTTTAATTCACGGTTCGGCAGATGATAATGTTCACGTTCAAAATGCAATGTCCATGATTGAGGCTTTAGTGCAAGAAGGTAAAGATTTCGACTGGTTAATCTACCCAGACAAAGACCACGGAATCTATGGAGGTAAAACAAGATTACAATTATACAACAAGATGACAGATTTCGTTGTCAATAATTTATAATCCCCCCCCTTGTTCTCCAAAACAATTACATTACATAACCCAAAACAAACTAATTAAAAAATGGCAGTAGAAACTTCTACCAATGCAAGTCTTTTTGAATCAAAAGTATTAGGCCATCCTGCAGGTCTTTTCGTATTATTCTTCACAGAAATGTGGGAGCGATTTTCCTTCTATGGAATGCGCGTCTTATTAATTCAATTTTTAACAGCAAAAGTATTATTTGACAATGATCCTTTCTCCGGTTGGGGATGGAGCGCAGAACAAGCAGGTGCCTTATATGGTACTTATGCAATGCTTTTATACCTTACTCCTATTTTTGGAGGTATCATTGCTGACAAATACATTGGTTCAAGATGGGCTGTAATAGTAGGAGCAATTATTATGACTATAGGCCATGGTGCTATGGCTTTCGATGCTAAATTTATGTTCTTCATTGGACTAGCCTGTCTAGTACTAGGAACTGGTTTTTTTAAGCCAAACATGCCTTCCATGCTAGGAGAAATGTATAGATATTTACCAGAGAAAAAGGATTCTGCTTATACCATTTTTTACATGGGAGTAAACTCTGGTGCTTTCTTTGGAATGATGCTTTGTGGATACATTGCAGAAACCCAAGGTTGGCATTATGGTTTCACACTAGCAGGAATTTTTATGCTTTTAGGTACTATTCAATTCTGGTTAGCTAAACCTTTGTTTGGAAATGTAGGTGTATTAGAAAACACACAAACCCAAACTAAACCAACACCACAGGAGTTAAAGGAAATAGAAGAAACGAAAAACCCTTATACAGCGAAAGATTATATCTTGATAGCATTTGTTTCTATTATTGGATTATTATATGCTTTTAACGACCCTTTATCTAAAAATGGAGTAATCGATATATTTAAAGCTTTAGACACCCCATTTTTAAGAGGACAAAATATAGTTGGTATTTTAGCCTTAGTAGCATTTATATACTTAGTAGTTTCTAGAATTTTACGATATGGCTCTATTATTAGAGACCGCATGTTTGCCGTAATTATACTGGCATTCTTTGTAATGTTCTTCTTTATGAGTTTTGAACAAGGTGCTACTTCTTTAGTTCTTGTAGCTAGAGATTATGTTGATAGAGATCTTCAAGGAAATTCCTTAATAATTTTTAATGTGGTAAATACAGCCTTGACTATTATTCCACTTTTAATTATTTCTTGGGTTTTATTCCTACTTGCCAAAGCCACTTGGAAAAAAATAGCCTTATCTAACGTGATCCTTTTCATTTGTTTTATAGGTATTTGGTTATTGGCAATTTGGATGTTAAACAATGAGTTTTCTAGAGAGACTTCTCAAATTACAGTTTCTTGGTTTTCTATCTTGAACTCTTTCTTTATTATATCTTTAGCTTCAACAGTTTCTAAACTATGGGATTCTAAATACAATCCACCTGCAGCTTTTAAATATGGTTTCGGACTTATTTTAGTAGCCATTGGATTTTTAATTTTAGGCCTAGGATCTCATGGAATGGGTCCTGGCGTAAAAATGTCGATGATATTTTTAGTTTTAACATATCTATTCCATACATTAGGGGAATTATTTATTTCACCAGTTGGACTTTCATATGTTTCAAAACTTGTTCCAGCAAAAATGTTAGCCTTTATGTTTGGTATGTGGTACCTAGCTTTAGCAATTGCACAGAAATTTGCAGCTATTCTAGGAAGTCAAATCGAGGTAATTAAAGAGTCTTACTCTTTGAGTCACTTCTTTTTCTTATTCACTTTAATACCTGCTTTAGCTGGAGTTTTAGTTATATTATTAAATCCATTATTAAAAAAACTAATGCATGGGGTTCGTTAATCAAACCCCTTGCTTGTAATAACTACCCTTTTAAATGAGTCAAACACAAACATTAGAACAAATCCAAAATTTCTCTGGAAAGTATCCAAAGCAAATTTGGAGTTTATTCTTCTCAGAAATGTGGGAGCGTTTTTGCTTCTATGGTATGAGAGGTATGTTGGTATTCTTTATGATTTACCAATTGGATTTTGCAGAAGAGCAAGCCAATTTACAGTATGGTTCCACCCAAGCATTTGTTTACGCGTTTACCTTCTTAGGAGGTATTTTCGCAGACAAAATTTTAGGTTTTAGAAAATCTCTATTCTGGGGAGGTCTACTTATGATTGTTGGTAGCTTAATTTTAGCTTATGATCCGAAAACTTTTTTCTTTACTGGAATAGCCTTTACAGTAATTGGAACAGGTTTCTTTAAGCCAAATATTTCTACAATGGTAGGTAAGCTATATAAAAAAGGAGATGGTCGTACAGATGCTGGTTTCTCTTTGTTTTATGCAGGGATTAACCTAGGTGCACTAATTGGTGGATATGTATGTATCGCTATTGGAAAAGGGCACTTATTTGAAACTTATATTCCATCCGATAAAACTTGGAATGTTGCCTTTGGTTTAGCAGCATTGGTAATGATTATTAGTTTAATAAACTTTGTTTTAACTAAAAAATCATTAGGTCCTATTGGTTTACAACCTATGCAAATCGATAAAGATGGTAAAGAAACTAAAATGCCTTTATGGAAAGAAATAGCTACTTACATAGCTACATTTGCAATGATTCCATTGGTAGTTTTAATGATTGACAATACCGAGTACACCAATTATTTCATGATAATAGTAGGTCCTTTAGCTCTACTTTACTTATTCTATGAAATGACAAAGCTAACGCCAAGTGAAAGAAAGAAAATTATTGCTGCATTAATCTTTATTGTTTTCTCTATTTTGTTTTTTGGTATCTACGAGCAAGCAGGAGGGTCACTTAGTATCTTCGCTTCAAAAAACCTAGATGCTAATCTTTTAGGTATGCACTTAGATCCAAACGGAGTAAATAATTCAGGTGGAGCATTCTTTATTATTTTCATAGCGCCTGTATTAGGTCTATTATGGATTTACTTACATAAAAAAGGAATTGAGCCAAATACAATTATAAAATTTGGTCTTGGATTCTTACTTTTAGGAGCTGGGTACTATGCTTTATTTGCAACAAAATTCTTTGCAACTCTACAGGGAATAACTTCTTTAGATTTCTTTACACTAGCCTTATTAATCATTACTCTAGGAGAGCTTTGTTTATCGCCAATTGGACTGTCTATTATGACAAAATTATCCACGGCTAATCTACAAGGAATGATGATGGGAATGTGGTTTTTAGCTAGTGCATATGGTCAATATGTTGCAGGGCTTTTAGGAGCTGCAATGAGTAAAAATGCAGTAGAATCAACTGGAGGAGATCCCAATTATGATGCTTTAATTGCATTTACAAATGGATACAAAGAGTTAGGGTTATATGCAGTAATAGCAGGAGTGATCCTAATTGCGCTTTCCCCATTTATTAAAAAATTAATGCAAGAGGTGAAGTAATTCACCTTTTGTTTTCAAATACTTACACTTATTAACATGGAAAAAAGCATCGGAGCAAATCCAAATTTTTTTGACACAAAAGTACTAGGACACCCTTCAGGGCTGTTTGTATTGTTTTTCACAGAAATGTGGGAAAGGTTCTCCTTTTACGGAATGAGAGTACTTTTGATTCAATTCTTAACAATGTCAGTTATTGGACTTAACCCTGGATGGGAAATGTCTACCGTAGATGCAGGTTCTATTTTTGCAACCTATGCAATGCTACTATATATTACTCCTATTTTTGGTGGTATAATTGCCGATAAATATATAGGTTATAGATGGGCCGTTTTAATCGGTTCCTTATTAATGACCTTAGGTCATGCTTCTATGACTTTAGAGTCACCTTTTTACATGTATTTAGGTCTAGCTCTACTAGTTGCTGGAACAGGTTTCTTTAAACCCAATATGACTTCTATCCTTTCGGAAATGTACAAGTCTTTCCCAGAAAAGAAAGATGGAGCTTATACTATTTTCTACATGGGGGTAAACACAGGTGCTTTCTTTGGAATGATGCTTTGTGGATATTTAGGAGAAAAGATTGGTTGGCATTATGGATTTGGTTTAGCTGGTATTTTCATGTTACTAGGAACATTACAATTCTGGTTAGCAAAACCAATTTTTGGAAATATTGGAGATATTCCAAGTAAACAAAAACAAGAAGAAGAGCAACAACAAGAACAAATACAAACTACACAAGGTGGTACTCAACCTGAAAAAGAGGTAGAGAAACCGAATCCTTTTACTACAACAGATTACATCTTAATTGTATTAACTACCATAATAGGGTTCTTATATGCCTTTGATGATCCTTTTAGGGTTATTGGTGGTTTCGGATTATTCCCAGATACTATCTTAGGTATTGATGGTAAGACAGTAGGAATTGCCTTTGGCCTTGTAATTTTCTTATATTTAATTATTTCGAGAATCGTTCGTTATACTAAAATAGTCAGAGATAGAATGATTGCTGTAATTATTTTTGCATTCTTTACTATTTTCTTCTGGATGAGTTTTGAGCAAGGAGCAACTTCTTTAGTAATTTTTGCCAGAGATAATACCCAAAGAATTTTATCTGGTAATTTAGCTACAACCTTCAATATCTTTAATCTTTTATTGACTATTGTACCGTTGTTAATAGTAAGCTACGTACTTATTTTATTAGCTAAACAAACTTATAAAAAAGCACTTTTATCCAATGTAATTCTTGCTATTACTTTTATCGGAGTTTGGGCAGCTGCTATATGGATGCTTAACCGTGACTGGTCATCTCATACTTATGAAATATCTTATAGAGCAATCCAATCACCAGTGATGGACAAATCAGGTGAGCACCAAAAAAGTGAGCACGGAGACCTAATTTATCACTACCAACCAGTTAGTGAAAACTATGTCGCTACAACAGGAGAAACAGTTGTTACTCATCATGCAATAGTTGCTAATGAACAATTATTAGAAAAGGGAGCACCTGTTATTATGTATGAAGAATTAGGTAAATACCATATCATTGATAATTCTCAGCACCATAAACTAACACAAGACTATGCTAAGTATGATAAAGTACCAGAAATTGTTCAAGGTACTATCGTAAGTACAAAAGACAATCAAGTAGAAATAACTGCTTCATGGTTCTCTATTTTGAACTCGTTCTTTATCATCGCATTTGCTTCTTTAGTTTCTAAATTATGGGACTCTAAATACAATCCGCCTGCTGCTGTTAAATACGGTTTAGGGCTAATTATTATGGCTTTAGGATTTGGTATATTAGCTTATGGATCTCATGGTATTACTGAGGATACAAGAGTTTCTATGCTGTGGTTAGTATTTGCTTACTTAATGCATACTCTAGGAGAATTATTCTCTTCACCAGTTGGTTTATCTTATGTTTCTAAATTAGTTCCTGCACGAATGATTGCACTAATGTTCGGAATGTGGTATCTTGCCATCGCAATTGGAAATAACTTAGCAGCTAAATTAGGAGGGCAAATTGAAGTAATTACACAACAGTATTCACTTTCCACTTTCTTCTTAATCTTTACAATAGTACCAATAGTTGCAGGTATTTTAGTAATTGCATTAAATCCTGTACTTAAGAAATTAATGCACGGAGTAAAATAATTGGTAATTTAAAATTAAATACTATGAGAAAAATATTTTTATTTTTAGCAGTATCTCTTCTTTCTTTAGGAGCATATGCTCAAGAGATTAACTGGATGACTTTTGACCAAGCAGTGGAAGCTCAAAAGAAAAACGGTAAACCAATTTTCATGGATGCTTATACAGCATGGTGTGGACCTTGTAAAATGTTAGATAAGAATACCTTTAGTGACCCAGCTATTGTTGAATTAATTAATACAAAGTATAATGCAGTAAAATTTGATGCTGAAGGTACAGAGACAATTAATTACAAAGGACAACAGTACACTAATCCAAATTATGATGCAAATCGCAAAGGAAGAAATGCTACGCATGAATTCACTAAGTTTTTAAATATCCCTGGTTACCCTTCTATGGTAATTTTAGGAAATGATTTAAATGTAAGTGAAGTTATTGTCGGGTATAAAACTCCTACAGAATTAGCACCAAAATTATAATATATATTCCCATAAAAAAGGGCTATCTCGATGAGATAGCCCTTTTTTTATATCTTATTTCGAAATAATCCCACAAGGATTAAATACTATATTTATCTAAAACTCGATTGATTTGAACAAATCTATTATGGTAGTAATTTTCTTTAGTAGAAGAAACAATTACTCCTCTGGTTGTAGAGGAATGAATAAATTTGATTTCATCTTGAGATACTTCTGTAATAATACCTACATGATTAATACGGCTTCCCTTAGTCTTAAAGAAAATAAGATCTCCTTTCTGAGCATCTACCTTTTTAACCTGTTCCCCTACCTTAGCCATATCTAAAGAACGTCTAGGTAAATCTATACTAGCTTGAGAAAAAGCATTTAAAACTAATCCAGAGCAGTCAATTCCATTTTCTGTTGTACCACCATAACGGTAGCGTACACCGTAGAAATCAAAAGCAGAATTTATAATTTGACTAGAAACAAAAGAAAGCTCTACTTCTCTTTGATCCATTTGTGACATAAACTCCTCTAAAAGGCTATCTAATTGTTCTTGCAGCTCTTTATCCTGGTCTTTACTCTGGGTTAAAACAGTTATCTTCTTAGGATCATTATAAGACGATTCTAACTTCTCTATTTTAAAATTATCTAACTGCTCCAAATTACCATTTGCTGCATTTACACTACCAATAGTTAAACCTGTAGTGCATAGAAAGCCGACTGCTAAACCAATTAAATTTGCCATAAATTAAAGTTTATTTATCCGTAATAGTACTGTTTTCAATTATCTTCAAAGCAGTTATCTCACTAGCTCCACTTCCCCCTAACTTATTAATCAATTGATCATACTCTGCTAATAAGTTAGTTCTATAAGGTGTTTGAAGAATTTTATCTAACTCTTTTTTTATCCTATTTGGATTACAATCTTTCTGAATTAATTCCACAACTAATTCTTTATCCATGATAAGATTCACTAAAGATATAAATTTCAAAGTAATTATTCGCTTAGCAATCTGAAAAGAAATTTCATTTCCTTTATATAAAACTACTTGAGGCACTCTAAAAAGAGCTGTTTCAAGTGTGGCAGTCCCACTAGTTACAAGGGCTGCGTAAGCTTGATTGAGTAAAGCATAGGTCTGATTAAAGACAACTGTAATATTTGAATTTTTTATAAAATTAGCGTAAAATTCTTTATTTTGCCCTGGAGCACCCGCTATAACAAACTGATACTGAGGGTAAAATTCAACTACTGCCAACATTTGTTCGAGTAGCTTACTAATCTCTTGTTTTCTACTTCCTGGTAATAAAGCTATAATAGGCCTATCATCTAAATTGTTTTCTTTTCTGAAATCACCTTTATAATTAATCTTATAATTATCGATAGCATCGATTAATGGGTGTCCCACAAAAGTAACTGGGAAGTTATGTTTAACTTGGTAAAAATCTTTTTCAAAAGGTAGGATTACATACATATAATCCACATCTCTTTTAATGGCTTTAATCCTATTTTCTTTCCACGCCCAAATTTGAGGAGAAATATAGTAATGGGTAGGTATACCTAATTGCTTTGCCCATTTTGCAATACGCATATTAAATCCAGGGTAATCAATAAATATTAACACATCTGGTTTGAATTCTAATATATCTTTTTTACAAAAAGATATATTTTTCAAAATAGTACCTAAGTTTTGAATCACTTCAATAAAACCCATAAATGCCAAATCCTTATAATGCTTAACTAATTGAGCACCTTGATCTTGCATTAAGTCACCTCCCCAGGCACGGATTACCGCACTAGAATCATTTTTCTTGATAGCCTTAATTAAATTCGAGCCGTGTAAGTCTCCAGAAGCCTCTCCTGCTATAATGTAATACCTCATCTAAAATACTAGGGTTACAATGGTTAAAATTATAACGGCTAAAATACAGCCATTGGCGTAATTATCTAACTTTTTATTTATAAAAACACTAAATAATAATAAATTACAAATAGACCCAATTGCAATTACCTTGCCAAGCATTTTTGCTTTGACAATAAATTCAAAATCTAAAAAAAAGTCAAAATGAGTGAAAACCCTTAAATAGAGTTCACTCCCTATAATAGTTACTAGTAAAGCACTAAAAAAACCTATAAGTAGTTGATTAATTTTTGATTTCATTATAAATCCCAATCATTTAAACGATTAATACTATGGTAAGCAGTTAAATCAAAATGTACAGGAACAACAGAGATATATCCATTGTGTAAAGCCCATTCATCGGTATCTTCCCCTTTATCGAAATTTACAAACTCTCCCTTTAACCAGTAATATTCCTTTCCATGTGGAGAAACCCTTTTATCAAATTCTTCATTCCAAGTAGCCTTTGCTTGTCGACAAACTTTAACTCCTTTTATTTCTTGGGTTAATAATTTAGGGAAGTTTACATTTAAAACTACATCAGTAGGAATACCATTTTCCAGTGCTTTTTGGGTTATATTCTTTATAAAAGGTTTGATTTGATCAAAATCAGCGTCCCAGCTAAAGTCTAATAAAGAAAAACCAATAGCAGGTATTCCACTCATTCCAGCTTCCAGTGCTGCACTCATCGTACCCGAATAAATAACATTAATGGAGGAGTTGGATCCGTGATTAACCCCTGAAACACATAAATCAGGTTTACGATCTAAAATCTGACTTAAAGCAATCTTTACACAATCCACTGGTGTCCCAGAACAAGCGTACTCTACCTCTATGTCCTTATCGATATCTACTTTTTCTAAAGTCAATGTATCATTTAAAGTCATTGCATGTCCCATTCCTGACTGAGCTTTATCTGGTGCTACAACAACAACTTCCCCAAGCTCTTTCATTACCTCAATAAGTGCTCTCATCCCAGGAGCTGTAATTCCATCGTCGTTTGTAACTAATATTAGTGGTTTTTTCTTCATCTTTATATTTTTAACTCAAGCAAATTTACTAATTATAACTTTAGCATAATTCACTTTAAAAGCTTTCTATAGCCAAGTTAACCTCTAGTGGAACAAAAACATATCTCTTTAACAAATAATTATCTCCTATTGCATCTATATCTTTGCTTTTTTAATTACTTTAGATGAAAACTATTTAATGAATACTATTTGGCTGTTTATGAAAAAGAATTTTAAAGTTATATTACTTCTCTTAGGAGTATCGGCAGTGCTATGGAGTTTTATGCCGAAAGATCCGAAAGATAGTCCTGAAAAAGACCAATTATTACTAGAGTTAGTAACTTATCTTTTAGAGCAAACACATTATGACCCTGCAAAAATAGACGATGAATTCTCACAAAACGTATATAAATCCTACTTAGAAGCAATCGATCCTATGAAGAGATATCTACTTCAATCCGACGTAGACGAATTTGCTGTATATGAACTTTTAATTGACGATATGATTCAATTAAAGGATTTATCTTTTTTTGATTTAACTCAAAAACGTATCGAACAAAGAATGGCTGAATCGGAACAGATTTACCAAGAGGTTTTAGCTACGCCATTTGACTTTACTATTGATGAAGAATTTGATGCAGATTATGAAAATTTAGCCTTTGCTAAGGACCGCGAGGAATTAAAGCAAAGATGGGCTAGACAACTTAAGTTAAATGCTTTATCTACTATTACAGATAACCTTAAAATACAGGAAAAAAGACAAAAAGAACAAGATGCTGAGTCAGAAACTACGCAAGAACAAGAAATCATAGAGGTTGACACACCAGAACAAGAAGCAATTTTTGTAGATAGTGAGGATACTAGCGTGCAAAACGACTCTTTAAAAGCAAAACCAATAGAAATTAAATCTTTTGAGCAATTAGAAATAGACGCCAGAGAATCTATTGGAAAATCACTTGCAGAATACTTTGATGCAATGAAAGATTTGGAGCGAAAAGATTGGTTTACTGTATACATCAACTCTATCATGGAGCAATATGACCCACATACCTTATATTTCGCACCAGAGGACAAAGATCGATTTGATGCAAGCATTAGCGGAAACTTTGAAGGAATTGGAGCGGTATTACGCAAAAAAGCAGAAGGTGTTGAAATCAACGAACTTGTTACTGGAGGTCCAGCTTGGAAAGGTAAAGAAATCGAAGTGGGAGACATTATCTTAAAAGTAGCCCAAAATAAAAATGAAGAACCTACCGATATCGTTGGAGTTAGATTAGATGATGTAGTAAAACAGATTAAAGGTAAAAAAGGAACAACGGTTTACTTAACGATTAAAAAAATAGATGGAACTATTAAAGTAGTGCCTATTATGCGTGAAGTAGTTGAAATGGAAGAAACCTATGCTAAGAGTTCTATCATTGAAGATAAAGGTAGAAAATATGGAATTATTCACTTACCTAAATTCTACATTGATTTTGAAAACAAAGACAGGAGAAATGCCTTTACAGATGTTCAAAAAGAAATAATAGAATTAAAAGAACAAGGTATTGACGGAATAATCATGGACCTTAGAAACAACGGTGGTGGTTCTTTATCTACTGTTGTTGATATGGTGGGATTATTTGCCAAACCAGGGCCAGTGGTACAAGTAAAAGCCTCTCGTGGCAAGCAACAAGTTTTAGATGATAAACGCACTGAAATTGTTTGGGATGGTCCACTAGTAGTTTTAGTAAATAACTTCTCAGCATCAGCTTCAGAAATTTTCGCTGCCGCAATACAAGATTATAACAGAGGGATTGTTATTGGAAGTAAGCACACCTATGGTAAAGGAACAGTTCAAAACCTTATTGACTTAAATGATCTATTAAAAAAACAACCATATGGGGATTTAGGAGCTCTAAAAGTAACCTTACAAAAGTTCTATAGAATTAATGGAGGTTCCACTCAAAAAGAAGGAGTTCTAAGTGATATTGTACTTCCAGATCGCTATTCTTATATTGATATGGGAGAAAGAGATTTACAAAATGCAATGCCTTGGGATAAAATCGAGCGTGCTGCCTACGTACCTTATAATTACGACTTCTCTTCTGTTATCGATAAGAGTAAAAAACGTATCTTGGATAATGCACAATTCAATTTAATTGATGAAAATGCACAATGGATTAATCAAAGAAAAGATGAAAAGACTTTCTCATTAAACTTAGATAAATTCCAAGAAAAACAAAAAGAAATAGAAGAGATCACTAAAAAATTCAAACCTATTTCTGAATATAAAAACTCTCTTAATTTCGCTTCATTACCAAGTGAAATGATTAGAGTAGAAGAAGATTCCTTAATTAAATTAAAAAGAGATAGATGGCATGAAATGCTAAAATCAGATGTTTATGTAGAAGAAGGAATTAATATATTAAAAGACTTACAGTCTCAAAAGACTCCTAGTAGCATGAAAAAAATAGATGCTCAGTTGAATTATACCCATTAAACTAAATAATGATTTCAAATAGAAATTCACATAACAGACTAGCGCTCCAAAAATTCAAATCAAATTTTTGGGGCGTTTTGTCTTTTTGGATAATCATCCTATTATTTATACTTTCTTTAGGTGCTTTTTTTATCATACCAGATAAGAGTAAAAATGCAAATAGTGGTGATTTAGCCCTACACTCCAAATCACCTGGATTTAGTGTTAAGCAAATTATATTACCTCAACAAAGTAATGCTAGTGTTAAGGACTATTTTATTGGACGTACTAATTATGTTTCTCCAATTAGTATTGACACTTTCTTTATAGATAAAAACAATATCTACTACCAACGCTTCTCCAACGGGATTCAAAGAACAGAAATGGATTCTATCTCACTAGATCTATGGCCTGCTAACACGCCTTTAAATAAAATAATAAAAGACAAAACTTTTTATCTGGGAACAGATAATCAAGGAAGAGATTTTTTAAGTCGTTTAGTTTTAGGTTCAAGAGTTTCTTTAAGCATTGGATTTGTTGCAGTGAGTATTTCTTTACTAATTGGTATTACCCTAGGAAGCATAGCAGGTTATTATGGAGGGAAAATCGATGCGTTTATTTTATGGATTATCAATATATTCTGGACAATACCAACACTTTTATTAGTAATTGCTATAACCCTAGCTCTAGGAAAGGGGTTTTGGCAAGTCTTCATAGCAGTTGGGTTAACCATGTGGGTAGAAGTTGCACGTGTAATTAGAGGGCAAATAATAAGCATTAAACGCCAACAATATGTCATTGCGGCAAAAGCTCTTGGTTATAGTGATTTGCGTATTATGTCCAAACATATTTTGCCCAATACCCTAAGCCCTATTATTGTGATATGTGCAGCAAACTTTGCCTCAGCAATACTTATGGAAAGTGGTCTAAGTTTTTTAGGACTAGGTACTCAAATACCTACCCCTAGTTGGGGAGCTATGATTAAAGAAAATTATAATTACATTCTAGTAGGGAAAGCCTATTTAGCCCTATTCCCAGGCTTTGCAATGTTTTTGGTAGTAGTTAGCTTTATGATGATAGGAAATGCTCTAAGAGACGCCTTGGATGTAAAAAGCAAATAATTACTTGATGAGCATTGTTCTGATTTGTGTCTTATTTCCTTGATAAATATTTAAATCTACTTTGGTATCAATTCCTGGGATTATTCCCTTTTCACTAAATTGCCAGAAATGCCAATCTGGTTTAATTTCCTCTACAAAAAAATTGTAATTAGCGATCCATAAAATATGGTCTGGGAACCATTTTTTTAAATTTTTCGTGTAATAATGTTCACCGGAATACAGAATAGGTTTCACTTTATAATGTTTCTCTACAGTGGCAATCCACCTTTGTAAACCACTTCGTAAAGAGTCCATACTTTGATTTTTTGGTAAATCTTCTATATCTAAAACAGGAGGTAAATCTCCTTCACTTAATTTAACGTTCTTAATGAAATTATTGGCTTGTTGCAAAGAATTTTCATCCGGACGGTAATAATGATATGCACCTCGAATAAAGTGATTACTCCTTGCCCCTTTCCAATTTAACTTAAAAGCCTTATCCACTCCATCCACTCCCATTGTAGCACGAATGAATACAAACTCTAAAGGCTTCAAAGAAGCGATAGAATCAATACTTGGCCAGTCTATTACTCCTTGGTAATGGGAAACATCAAATCCTACCATCATTTCTTGATGTCTAGATAGCACCTCAACGGTCCTTACATCATAGAGACTTTTATGGCCACCTCCTTTGGAATTATCTTGTAATATGTATTGAATTCCTTCCTTGAAATGAATTCCAAACCAAATACCAATACCCAATAATCCCACAATTATACTAATCCACTTTATTCTATTTAAATAAAGCTTCATACTAGTGGGCTTCTTTGGAGCCACTTTTTTTCTAGGACTTTTTCTTGTTGTTTTCTTAACCGTAGTGGAAGTAGTTTTTCTAGGCGCTTTGCGTATCTTCTTTATTGCTGAATCAACGTCTTTTTGCTTAGGATCTGACTTTGACATGATACCTATTATTTTGTAGAATTAAAATGACACAAATAAACCATCTACATTTTATGATTATCTAATCGAATAACAGGAACAGGTAATGGAATATTATTAAGTTTAAATTTACGATCAATTTCATAGCGGATATCACTAGCTATACGATCATTTTCAAAAGCTCTATCGATAAAGTAATAAAGATAAAAGCGAACTGTACTCTCTGAAAAATCATGAAGAAATACTAAGCTTTTTGGATTTTTTAAAACTTTTGGATGACTATCCACACAGGAAAGAAGTACTGCTTTAACTAATTCTGGATCTGTTCCAATATATACCCCAACTTCTATTTTAGCACGAATAACAGGGTCCATATGTGTCCAGTTATATACCACATCGTCTATAAGCTTACGGTTAGGTATTACAATATTTTTTCTATTTCTAGTCTCTACAATAGTACAACGCAAACTGATAGACCTAACTCTGGCTACCTCATTGTTAATTTGAATAACATCTCCAACATTTAAAGTCTTATCAATGATGATATAAATTCCAGCAATCAAATCTCGAAAAATATCTTGCAACGCTAATCCTAAACCTACAAATAAGGCTGCAGAAGTAGTTAGAATTAAAGTAATGTTTATTCCAATAGCATTTAGAATGAAAAAAAACATTATCAAATAAATAAAGTAATTAACAAAGTTAAATACTGTCTTTAAACGAGCTGTCACATCTGGAGTAACCATTTTCAAAATGGCCTTCCTTAAAAAATATAATGCATAACGCGTTACAATAACTGTCACTATAATAAACAAAATAGTTCCTACGGTTATGGACATAGACTGGCTTGCGTAAAACTCGTAATGTAAGAGTTTGGTAAAAAATGCTTTTAAATTCAATGCAATGGATTTAATTCCCTATAATAATACGCTTTAATGAAAAAGCGATTCAATTTTAAGTGTGAATTTACAAAAAAAATCATACTCTAAAACCATATAATTGGCATTACATTAAATAATCCTATCTAAGGTAAATATAACTAATTCAAAATCAATTATTCCTTAGGAATTAGTAGTATAATGAAAAATACGGATAAAAAAAAACCTCTTCTGTTTTAGAAGAGGTTTTGTGCGGGTAAAAGGAGTCGAACCTTCACACCTTGCGGCACCAGATCCTAAGTCTGGCGTGTCTACCAATTTCACCATACCCGCGAATGCTTGGTTAGAAACCTGTCTTGGTTTCTTTAAGACGTTGCAAATATACTATTAGTTTTTTAATGTGCAATATTTATTTTAAAAAAAATAAAGTTTTTTTTCACCTTTAAAAAGAAGGAATAAAAAAAGCCTCTTCTGTTATAGAAGAGGCTTTGTGCGGGTAAAAGGAGTCGAACCTTCACACCTTGCGGCACCAGATCCTAAGTCTGGCGTGTCTACCAATTTCACCATACCCGCGAACACTTGGTTAGAAACCTGTCTCGGTTTCTTTAAGACGTTGCAAATATACAATGACTTTTTTAATCTGCAAGAAAAACTTTATTTTTTTTTATGCTTATGTTTGTAACTACAAAAACAATCTACCTTTATAAAAAATGAAAGATTCAAAACAATTTGTTCAAGAAAACAAACAACGTCTTATAGATGAGTTAATTGAACTATTAAAAATGCCTTCTATAAGTGCAGACAGTGCCTATTCACAGGATGTTTTCAATACAGCAGAAGCTGTAAAAGAAAATTTAGAAAAGATCGGATGTGATAACGTTGAAATATGTGAAACACCAGGATATCCTATTGTTTACGCTGAAAAAATAATCGATCCAGCTTTGCCTACTGTATTGGTTTATGGTCATTATGATGTTCAACCTGCAGACCCAATTGAACTTTGGGACTCTCCCCCATTTGAACCAGTGATTAAAAAAACAGCTATTCATCCAGAGGGAGCCATATTCGCAAGAGGAGCTTGTGATGATAAAGGCCAGATGTTTATGCATGTTAAAGCTGTAGAATATATGATTTCTACAAACACCTTACCTTGTAATGTCAAATTCATGATTGAAGGAGAAGAGGAAGTAGGTTCAGTTAGTCTAGGTTGGTTTATTAAAAACCACAAAGAGAAACTTAAAAATGACGTAATTTTAATTAGTGATACTGGAATGATTTCTAATGAGCATCCTTCTATTACTACAGGTTTACGTGGTTTAAGTTACGTAGAGGTGGAAGTAACAGGACCAAACCGTGACCTTCACTCAGGCTTATACGGTGGAGCGGTTGCTAACCCTATCAACATCTTAACTAAGATGATTGCATCTTTACATGATGAAAACAATAAAATTACTATTCCTGGATTCTACGATAAAGTAGAAGAGCTTTCTCAAAAAGAAAGAGATCAAATGGCAAAAAGACCATTCTCTTTGGATGCTTACAAAGAACATTTAGATATTTTAGATGTACATGGAGAGGCAGGTTACTCTACAAATGAACGTAACTCTATTCGCCCTACACTAGACGTAAATGGAATCTGGGGAGGATATACAGGAGAAGGTGCTAAAACAGTAATAGCAAGTAAAGCATTTGCTAAAATATCTATGCGATTAGTACCAAACCAAGAATGGGAGGAAATTACTGAGTTATTTAAGAAGCACTTTGAAAGTATAGCTCCAAAATCAGTTAAAGTAAAAGTAACTCCACACCACGGTGGACAAGGTTATGTTACTCCAATTGATTTTATTGGTTATAAAGCAGCTGAAAAAGCATATAAAGATACTTTTGGAGTAGATCCAATTCCTGTTCGCTCTGGAGGAAGTATTCCAATTGTTGCTTTATTTGAAGAGGTTTTAGGCTCTAAAAGTATTATGATGGGCTTTGGTTTGGACACAGATGCAATCCACTCACCAAATGAACATTTTGGAATATTTAATTATTTAAAAGGTATTGAAACTATTCCATTATTCTACAAATACTACACAGAATTAGCTAAATAGTTTATAAAAGTAAAAGTCGGATTAGATCACTAATCCGACTTTTTTATTATGTAGTTACTTTAAAGCATTTTTTGCTTCAATCCACAATCCCATATACTTTGAACTTAAAGCACTATGGTGTTTAAAAACTTGTGCTAAGAAATGTTCTTGTCTATGTTTTTCTAAGTTTTTAAATATTTTCTCTAAACAATTGTATAGATTAGAAGCATGCTTTGTTTTATTATATAGTTTTTCTATTATATCCTTGCCCTTATGTTGCTTTTCTAGCCACAACTCTTTATTGGTATATAGCTCAAGGGTCTTTTGTACATAATCCTCTGGAGTATTGGCTATAAATCCTGGCCAAATGGTTTGATCCCCCATAGATTCTGCACCAATTTCAGAACTAATAGAAGGGGTTCCTACTCTAATGGCATCAATAAACTTTCCTTTGATACCAGCTCCAAAAACAATTGGAGCTAACATGATTCTAGCTTTGGCAATTACCCCTAAGGCATCTTGAGCTCTACCGTGCACTAAAAATCCTTGGGAAGCATTATGTAAGTCCCATACCTTTTGGGAGGGATAAGCTCCATAAATATGCATCTTAACACCTGGCAATTGCTTTCTCAATAAAGGCCATAGGTGTTTTTTTATGTATAAAACCGTTTGCCAATTAGGCTCATGAATAAAATTGCCAATAAAGACTAAATCTTGCCTTTGTTCATAAGTCAACCAACTATCCATCTCTTGTGTTGGCAAAGGTGCCTCCAAAAAAGGCAGCACAAAAAGTAGACTCTTTTTCACCTCAAAGGTGTTGATAAGTAAATCATATTCGAAATCACTTATAAGTAGGCTAAGATCACAACGCAAGATACTTGCTAATTCTCTTTTAGTCCTATCGGTAAATAAATAAGATTGTAAATCCGTTGCATTGTCCTTAAACATTTGAGCTCGTGCATAACGCAAAAAATGTAAATCCTCTGTATCTAGCACCGTCATTGCTCTTGGGCATTGCTCTTGGACTTTCCAACCAAATTGCTCCTCGACCATAAAGCGATCAAATAACACAATATCTGGATCTAAATCTTTTAGGATCTGATCTGTTCTTGAATCGTTGAGCCAAAACTCAAACTCCTTTACATTAAAAGGGCTTAAATCATCACTAAACTCACTCTTATTAGCTGTTGAGCTTAGAAAAATTTCCATATCCCAACTCTGAAAAGTTTCAATAAGCTGAAGCATGCGCTTTCCAGCAGCTGATGATCTACTCTCTGGCCACACTTGTGCCAAGATGACAATTCTTTTATTTTGGAATGCTGTATTCATAAAGGCAAAAATACGCTTTCTATAGATGGAATACACTCATTTTTAATCTATATAATATTTAGTATTTTTGCATAAAAGAAACGGATTATGCTAGGATTAAAATTATTGACTGACCCAAGATGGGCAAATATCGCTGAATCAAACTTAGAGGAGATTCTAACAGACCATTGTTGGTGTGAACAAAAAGCAGCAACCAATGCAATTACTATTATCACCTATAACTCTGAATATCCAGATTTAGTAGATGAAATGACAAATATTGCTATTGAAGAAATGGAACATTTTAGAATGGTACATCAAATCATCAAGGACAGAGGATATACTTTAGGAAGAGAGCGTAAAGATGACTATGTAAATCAACTTTATAAATTTTGTAAAAAAGATGGAAGTCGAAATGATGCATTTATCGACAGACTATTGTTTGCTGCAATGATTGAAGCAAGAAGTTGTGAGCGTTTTAGAGTTCTTCATCAAAACATTCAAGATCCTGAGTTAGCAAAATTCTATTATGACCTAATGGTTTCTGAGGCTAATCACTATACTACTTTTTTAAATTTTGCTAGAAAATACACCGAGAAGGTAGATGTAGACAAAAGATGGAAAGAATGGTTAGAGTTTGAAGGTAACCTTATACAAAGTTACGGTAACAAAGAGCAAATACACGGGTAAAATACTTTGCATACAAAAGATAACTCTCTTTTGTATGCAAAACCCTTTTACTGTTCTATCTTAAATAAGACTGGCCGACTTAAACTTGCATCATTAGCAATAGAGGCTACTTGAAGATTTAAAAAATAAAAACCATCCTTGATTTTATCTTCTACGTAAATCAACTCCGTAATAGTAGCATCTAAGCGAGCAGTACGGTTCAATGGATCTATTTGGGTAATATTCCAAAATGCGCGATGCGCTAAAAGTGCTCCATCATCTTTTTCTTTATCCACACTTGGCAGATCTACCAGTAGGTGTTTAATTCCTTTTTCCTTTAAAAATTCAGCAACCTCCCAAGATAAATAAGGCGGATTAGTATGAGAGTATTTTTTGCTTTTTTTATCATTATTATTGGGTAGAGTACGTATTATGAAAGCACTTTGTCCTTTATCCACCCACAGGGCTTCAATTTGTTCTAATGTGATAACTTGATCCTGTTCTTTATCCTGGTATTTTGGATAAACACTTACCAATTGACTAAGAAAAAAGAAATCCTTTAAATGATCATTTATAGAATACTTTTCTAAGGTAATATGTCCAAGACATTCTGTATGGGTAGCATGAGCATGGGGATTAACTGTTATAGTATTAAAATTGGTAGAAGAACTACCGCTTTTAACTTCTCCTACCCAATCCCCTATTTTAACTGGTAAAATACTTGGTTCGGATAAATACCAAGCAATGGGATTGTTTTGGTTGCCTTGAAGTTCAATACTCAAATCCAATGCACAAGACAAGTCAATATTGTATGTAGTCGCATTATACTCTATAGTTGCTTTCATAGTAATACCTTTTATTTGGTCCAAAATAAATCACTTGCAAGTCCATCACTTAAAAATTTACCTTGATCTGTTATGGTTAAAACTCCGTTCTCCAAGTGCATTAAACCACTATTTATATGCTTTTGAGCACCTTGAAGAACATAATCTTGAAAAGTCTTACCAAAATCTTCTGCTATTCTTAAAGTGTCCACTCCCCAAATGGTTCGAAGTCCAGTCATAATATACTCATTATAACGATCCGCTAGTGAAAGATGTTCTTTTTCAAAACGTAATTCTGAGCTTTCTACCCCTTTAATATATAAGTTATTGTTGGCGATATTCCAACTCCTTGATTCTCCATCAAAGCTATGTGCAGAAGGTCCTAATCCCAAATAAACTTTTCCTAACCAATAGGCAGTATTATTTTTAGAATGATATCCTGGCATACTAAAATTAGAGAGTTCATAGTGTTGGTAACCCATTTTTTTTAGTGTATCCATTAAGATCACAAAGTGTTCATGAGCTTGATCCTCTTCAGGCATTGGAATTACTCCCTTTTGAATTAATTTATTCAGAGCAGTTCTAGGCTCCACAGTTAAGGCATAGCACGAAATATGCTTAATCCCTAAATCCACAACTCTTTGAATATTCTCACGCCATCTATCATTACTAAGCCCAGGAATACCATAAATTAAATCTACTGAAATATTATCAAAATATTTACTAGCATTCTCTAAAGATTCGATTGCTTGTCCTTGATTATGGGCTCTATTCATCATTTCTAAATCCTTTTGATCGAAACTCTGCACCCCTATACTCAATCGGTTTACTTTTGAATCGGCTAACTTTATAATTGTAGCTAAATCTAAATCATCTGGATTTGCCTCTAGAGTGATCTCCGCATTAGGATTTACTTCAAATAAAGCATGTACCTTATCAATTAACGTATTTATTTGCTCGACCTCTAAAATACTTGGAGTACCACCTCCAAAATAGATGGTATCAATGATTTTACCTTGTAAACTACTTGCCCTTATTTGCATTTCCTTAGCAATAGCATCGAGCATACCTTGGTTATTCTTCAAAGAGGTTGAAAAATGGAAATCACAATAATGACATGCCTGCTTACAAAATGGTATATGTATATAAATTCCAGCCATTATTTTTTAATTCTATCTTGATTTTGTTTAACAAAAGCATCCCAACCAGAGTAGCTTGTCTTTCCAACTACTCTATTAGAATTGAAAAAATGACAAACCGCAGCCGCAAGCCCATCGGTACTATCTAAATTCTTTGGTAATTCTTTTAAATGAAGAAGCTGTTGCAGCATTTTTGCCACTTGCTCTTTACTAGCGTTACCATTACCTGTAACAGCCATTTTTATTTTCTTTGGCTCGTAAGTTGTAATAGGAATACTTCTAGAGAGCCCAGCAGCAATTGCCACTCCCTGAGCTCTTCCTAGCTTTAACATAGATTGAACATTCACCCCAAAGAAAGGCTCTTCAATGGCGATTTCATCGGGATGATGGGTATCAATTAGCTCAATAGTACGTTCAAAAATCTTTTTTAGCTTAGTAAAAGGATCCGTTACTTTTTGCAATTGAAGTTCATTTAATTGAACAAATTCCATTTTTTTGTTCACAACTTTTATTATACCAAAACCCATTATAGTGGTTCCTGGATCGATTCCTAAAATGATTCTCTCGTGGGCCAAATTATTATTTTTTTGTTCAATTTAACGATAAGCATAAAAATATTCTCTTTCTTTGCAAGGATGAAAATACTATCTGACAAAACTAAGCAATTCTTAGTACTTCTAATCAAAATATTAGTGGTCCTAGCCGCTATTTACTATATCTATAACCAATTGTCTAATGACAAAACTCTAGATCTAGCTATTCTATTAGAAGTATTAGAGCAAAAGAAAAATACTATCCCACTTATAGGTGTAGCTCTATTGACTTTCTCCAACCGTTTTGTAGAAATTCTAAAATGGCAGAACTTGTCCTCTTTGATTCGACCAGTAAGCCTTGGCATGGCAACTCGCCAAGTTTTAAGTGCACTTACTCTGGGAATATTCACACCCAATGGAATTGGAGAATATGCGGGAAAGGCTCTTTATTTTGATAAAAAAGATACCTCTAGAGTTATCTTCTTAAATATGGTTTGTAATGGTATACAGGTAATTTACGCTATTGTATTTGGTCTATTTGGTTTGACTATATTAAATAATATACATCCTATAATTCCTAACTCTTACCTTTATACTCTATATGGTATTATACTGGTATTACTACTGCTAATCTTCAGTATTAGACATTTTACTATTAAGGGGTATTCTATACAAACCCTTATAAGTAGCCTGCAAAAAATACCTAAAAAAGCACATAGAAAAAATATGTTTTTAGCTTTATTGCGCTATTTATCCTTTACTCATCAATATATCTTATTGTATTATATATTAGGAGTAGAGCTTCCATATATAGAATTATTCTGTGCTGTAGCAGCCATTTATCTGTTAGCTTCCTCCTTGCCTAACTTCCAGTTTTTAGAATTTGCAGTAAAAGGAAGTATAGCCATGTTCATCTTCACAACTCTGGGAGTAAACCAGTGGATTGTAGCATTAGTAGCAACTTTAATATGGATCTTGAATATCGTCTTACCTATAAGTATTGGTAGCTTTTTTGTCCTGTCTTTTAAAGTTAAAACAAAACCTAGTTCTATTGCTTAACCAAAACAATAGGCAATATAAATTCACTGTTAACCGTTATTCCTTGTTTAGTTGCAGGATAAACCAAAGGGAAATCTCTGGTTTTTATTTTAACCAGACTATCTAATGCAACATTTTGCATTTTTAAACTATCCACTAGAGGTAATAATTGGAAAGAGACATTATTATCCCAACTGATTTTAACTAAAACATGCAAAGTATCTAAAGCTTGAAAGCTTCCCTTTAGGGTATCTTGACTTAATCTACTTTGCAACTCGGCAGTCATAAAAGCATAAAAGCATTCTTTTTTTCTGTCGACATCCGAAATAGTATCACAACTTGGAGTACTGGGATAAGTATCTACCTTATTCCAATCTACTTTTGTCAATTCACTGTGCAAAAGTTTATCCCTTTCTATTTCCTGGGAGACATTAAAGTCACAGCCAATTATAAAAAAGGATAAAAAGACTAACACTATTAACTTATTCATGTACATTAATAAGGTTTAATATCTTATATTTAATCATCAAAAATACAAAAAAAAACAATGGAATACTTTCTATTACTACTAAGCATTGTGCTGTTAATATTTGGCATTGTGGGAAGTATACTTCCTGCTTTACCAGGGTTGCCAATTAGCTGGCTAGGCTTTTTGAGTCTTTATTTAGTGAAAGATATACAAATGAATCCAACAATCCTATGGATTACCTTAATAATTACCATTGCTATAACTGTCTTAGATTATGTCATTCCCGCCCAGGGCACTAAAAGATTTGGAGGTAGTAAATATGGTGTTTGGGGTACTAATATAGGCCTTGTGGTAGGATTATTTATCCCTCCAATAGGTTTTATACTAGGACCTTTTATAGGGGCCTTTATAGGGGAAATAATCTATGAGCCAACTAAAGTTGATCGAGCCTTTAAAGCGGCTATTGGATCCTTTTTAGGCTTTCTCGCCTCTACTTTTATAAAGATTGTTACTTCTCTTTTCTTTTTGGGAATTGGTATTTATGTAATTATTAAAAACAGCGGGATTTGGTTTTAAGATTTTTTGCCAATTAGTGGTTTGTTATAAAAAGTAATAGCAATACCAAAAAGTAAAATCACTCCTCCAATTAACATATTGTAGGTAATGGTCTCGTCTATAAAAAACCAAGCCAATAATCCTGAGAAAAGTACTTGACTTAAAAGACTAAGGGATACCCTAGTTGCTCTCATGCTTTTAGTGGCGTAGCTAATACAAAACCAAGCTAATAATTGACAAACAAGTCCTTGAATAATTAAAGTCAACCAACCCATAGAGGAAAAACCAGTAAACTCAGACCCCATAAAAAGATTAATTAAGGCCAAGAAAATGGAAGAAAAGGTTAAGCTATAACTCATAAATGGGATAACATCTACTTTATCTAAAACCAGTTTACTAACTAAAATATAACAAGCGTATAGAATACCAGAGAGTATTCCCATTAAAAAAGGCAGGTTGAATGAAAGATCAATAAACACATCTACACCCACTAAAACAACCATACCAACTAAAGCAAATACAGTTCCAATCCAAAAGTTGGCAGAGGGTTTATTACTCATAAAAAAGTAACTCCCAACCCCAACCCATACAGGGGCTAAATTGGTAAGTAAAGTGGCTTGAGTAGCAGTTGAACCTACTATAGCATAATTCCAAACGGCTATATCCGAACCAAAGAAAACTCCCCCCAAAGCAATAAGGGCCATTGTCTTAAAGTCATATAATTCTAAACGCTTAGTTATTATGGCGAAAGGTAAAATTACAATAGCAGCAATAAACATGCGATAAAACGCGCTAATCAGACTTGGAGTTAGGTTTAACTTTATTAAAACAGGAAAAATCGAAATACAAAGTATTCCAATTAATAAAGAAACTCTAGGATTCTTAAACATATTGATATATTTTGGACTATCGCACAAAGTAACAACTCCTTTTTGAAAATTAACACAAAACCCTATGATAAATTATGCTATTAATACCTTTAAATCCGTTTTAAATATTCCTAGTGAGTGTCTAATCGAAAACCGAATAGATAGCCCCTATAAAAATGAGTATGATAGCTGTGAACTAGAAATTAATAATCATAGAATAATCTATCGTACAGCTAAAATAACACCGAAAAAAACAGGAGCTTTTGTTGCTATATGGAAGAAAGACCCTTCGAACCAAAACACTCCTTTCTCTATAGAGGATGATTTTACTCATATGGTAATCTATGTGGAAGAAGATCATAACAAAGGCGTGTTTATCTTCACAAAACAAGACCTAGCTACTTTACAAATAATATCCCATCCTACTTCTAAAGGCAAAATGGGTGTTCGTTTATATCCAAGTTGGAGTGAGAATTTAAACCCACAAGCCTGTAAAAGTAAAGATAAGCAAAGTCCTTTCTTTTATATTATTCGAAATTTATAGCATAATAAAACTAACGTTCTTAATATTTCAACAGACAATCGATATAATATATTTTTTTATCAAAATTTTTGCACATATATTTGCCAATATTAAAATGGTTTACAATTTGTAATTAAACGGGAATTAGGTGAAAATCCTAGACAGACCCGCTGCTGTAAGCTTCATAATTAAAAGAACCTTGATTATCCACTGTGTTAAATGGGAAGGATGTTCTTTTGAGAAGCAAGTCAGAATACCGGCCAATAAAATCGTTCCATGTTTTCGGGTATAAAACAAAACGCTACTTGGCCTTATTGTAATTAGGTTAAATTGTTGCGTAGTATTCCAAAATAGGTACAGCCAAAAAACGCACAATGAAATACAATTATTTAACCTTAATACTTACCCTTTGTTTACTATTTCTAAGTAACAAATTCCATGGGCAAAACTCCTTAGATTCTATTACAACTTTAAAAGAGATTGTAATTTCTAAAGACCCTTTCAAAGAAATTATTCCAGTACAAACTTTAACAGGAGAAAACTTACAAAAACTAAACACACTTAATGTAGCAGATGCTCTGCGTTATTTCTCAGGAGCCACTATTAAGGATTATGGGGGAATGGGAGGCCTTAAGACCATAGACGTGCGAAATATGGGAACTCATCATGTAGGTGTTTTCTATAATGG
Source organism: Myroides sp. LJL116 (assembly GCF_054871685.1). Lineage (NCBI taxonomy): Bacteria > Pseudomonadati > Bacteroidota > Flavobacteriia > Flavobacteriales > Flavobacteriaceae > Myroides > Myroides sp. LJL116. The sequence goes on along the minus strand of NZ_JBTXLR010000001.1, from coordinate 167,527 downwards.
TGCAGCTATTGAAAATGCACAAAATGGCATTGTAGACCTTGGTAAGTTCTCCTTGGAAAATGTAGAGAAAATACAATTATACAATGGTCAAAGAAGTGCTATTTTTCAATCTGCAAGAGAATTTGCCTCTGCCTCTGTGGTATATATAGAATCCAAAAAGCCTACTTTTAAACAAAATAAAAAAATAAATATAAACGCGGGCTATAAAACCGGGACAATTCAACTTAACAATCCTTCCTTGGTGGTGGATTACAAAGTGAGTGATAAGGTTTCCACAAGCATATCTACAGAATACATTCATTCCAATGGAAGATACAAATTCAGACAAAAAAGACTAAATATTGATGGTAGCGTAGCCTATGATACTACAGGAACTAGGTTAAATAGCGCTATTAGTGCTTATAGAATTGAAAACAATTGGTTTGGGAAGGATCAAAATAATCAATGGAGCGCGAATTTATATTATTACCAATCTAGTAGAGGACTACCTGGAGCTATCATTAAAAAAAGTGACCACACTATAGCTACCGAGAATATAAACGAGAACCAAAAAGATAAGAACATAATGGTTCAAGGACACTGGACAAGGTTTATTAGTGATTTTTATTCCTTTAAACTAAAAGCCAAATATGCCTATGATTTCACTAATTACCTATCAAGAAAAACGGTAGACTTTGAAGGAGATGAAGTGACCTATAATCCGCAGTTTGACAATACCTTTTATCAGCAAAACTATTATGTATCTGGGGCACATCTTTTTAAAATAACCCCGATTTGGGAAGTTGCAGTGTCAACAGACTTTCAATATGATAAATTAAATGCTACTAGAAAAGGCCAAGGTACATTATTCACTTACCCAGAGCGCTTTACTTTTTTAAGCTCTGTTGCTACTTCTTTAGATTTAGGAAAAGTAAAAGCCCAGGCTAATGTACTAGGGACTTTCACCCATGAAAAAGTAAGGCATAATTACAGAGCCCCAGATAGAAATATGTGGGCACCTTCTTTGTTTTTAAACTATAAACCTTTTGAACATAAAGCCTTAGACATACATTTATTTTATAAATATATCTATCGTCTTCCCACCTTTAATGATTTATACTACACCCAAATCGGAACAGCTAGTTTAAAACCGGAATTATCTAGACAAATCAATCTAGGAGCAACCTATAGCCAGGATTTTAATTCTCCTATTTTTAAAAACATACATTTTTCTTTACAAGGATATTATGCGGATATAACAGATAAAATCATTGCTACTCCAACTTCTAGTATGATGAGATGGATGATGACTAATTTAGGTAAAGTGGAGTCTTATGGTCTAGAATCTTTCGTTCAAGCAGATCTTGCCCTAACTAAAGAGCTAAACCTAAATGTACATCTAACCTACGCTTATACCATTGCTAAAGACAAGAGCTTAACTCCAGGAGGAAAGGCTTCCTACTATGGAGATCAAATTCCTTATGCTCCTTGGAACTCAGGTTCAGCAGTTCTTAGCTTATCTTATAAAGAATACCTATTAAATTATAGCTTTATTTATGTAGGAAAGCGCTACAATGCCAATAAAAACAATATTAAACGAAATGAAGTACAGCCATGGTATACCCATGATATGTCTTTACAAAAATCCTTTACCTACAAAGAGTACAACTTTAGAGTTACCCTTATGGCAAATAACATAGCCAATCAATATTACGAGGTGGTCACTAACTTTCCAATGCCAGGTAGAAACTTTCGTTTAGCAGTAAACTTTAACCTATGAGACATTTAAAAACAATCCTTTTTATAGTTTTACTAACCTGTGTAATCTCGTGTAGAGAAGAGCAAATGATTTTCCTTTCGGATGATTCTGCAGTTGCTCCTCCTCAAAACACTACACAATTTAGTGGATTTTATCTTCTAAATGAAGGTAATATGGGAATGAATAGAGCCTCGATTGATCAGTTTGATTATCTATCTGGGAGTTATATAAGAGATATCTTCTCTGAAAAGAATCCAGAAATAACAAAAGAACTAGGCGATGTAGGAAATGATATTAAAATTTACGGAAGCAAGGCTTATGCTACCATAAATGTATCTAACTTCATAGAGGTATTTGACGTACCTACCGGTAAGCATATTGCTCAAATTCACGTACCTAACTGTCGTTATTTAAATTACCACAATGGAAAGGTTTATGTGAGCTCTTATGCTGGTAAAGTAGAAATTAATCCTAATGCAGAACTTGGCTTTGTAGCAGAAATAGATACCATTAGTTTATCTATTACTAGAAGAGTAACTGTGGGGTACCAACCCGAAGAAATGGTTATCACAAATAATAAATTATACGTGGCTAATTCCGGAGGATATAGGGTGCCTAATTATGATACAACCATCTCAGTGATTGATCTTACCTCTTTTAAAGAGATAAAGAAAATAGAAGTAGCTCCAAACTTACATCGCATGCAAATAGATGATAATAAAGATATTTATGTGAGCTCTAGGGGAGATTACTATGGAACCGAGCCCAATTTATATGTCATAGATTCGACAAAGGATATACTGAAACAAACTTTAAATATCCCCGTTACCAATATGACCTACCTGGATAATAAATTATACTTTTTATCTACGCCTTTTAGGTATGCTACAGGTAATCAAACCCCTTCTTATGGTATTTTAGATACCAATACCAAAGAACTTCTTACTAGTCAAATTATTAAGGATGGAACACAGAAAAATATACTTATTCCCTATGGAATCGCAGTAAATCCAGAGACTAAAGAAATCTTTATCACAGATGCCCAAGATTACGTTGGTACGGGATATATCTATTGTTATTCCCCTCAAGGATTTTTACAATGGAGAACAACCGCGGGTAATATTCCAGCACATATTGCATTTATAAAAACACTATAACCTACAAAAATGAAAAAAAATTATTCCACTTTTATAATGTCCTTTTTGGCATTAGCTATAGCTAGTTGCTCTAGTGATAATTCGACGCCTGACTTAAGTGCAGCCGAGTATTTCGAACAACTACAAAATACAAATAATCCTTTTAGATTAGATAACAATTACAAGACTACAACTAATAAAAGTATTGTCTTATCTGCAGAGATCCAAGATTATAAAGAATATACTTACCAATGGAAAGTTGTAGAGAAGGATGATATAGTAAAGGATTCTATTATAGCTACTACTAAAGAAGTTAATATTGTTAGCTTCACCCCTGTTGTTTATAAAATAGAAGGGATAGTAAAATTCCAAAACCACATTGTGTCCCAAGAACTAACTTTAGAGGTTAGTCAAGACAATACAAAATTAAAAAGGCATATTACTAAAGTATTTGACTTTATGCCCTCTTATGGACAGTTTGTAAATGAGATGCCTAAATATGAGCCAGGTGATACCAAACAAACCATGATTAAGAAAGTAGAAATGGCTATTGCTAAGGAAAATGGTTCTATGATTTCTTTAGGAGGATTTGGTGGATACGTAGAGTTTGGGTTTGATCATACAATTGAAAATGTTGCAGGCGAAAGAGACTTCCAAATTTTAGGTAATGCTTTTATTACAGGTAAGAATCCTCAAGGAGAATATGTAGGAAGTGCAGAACCAGGGATCATCCTAGTAGGAGTGGACAAAAATGGCAATGGAGTACCTGACCCAGATGAATGGTATGAAATAGCAGGTAGTCAGTATAATAAAAGCTCCACTATTCACAATTATGAAATAACCATCCATAAACCTTCCAAAGAATTAGACCAAGCTACAGGAAATATCCAAGAGTACATTAAATGGGAAGATAACCAAGGGAATCAAGGATTTAAACCTAAAAACTCTTTTCACACACAAAGCTACTATCCACTTTGGGTAGATCAACAATCTATTACATTCACAGGAACCCGTTTAGCAGACAATGCTAAAAGCGTAGGAACTGAGACTGAATTTTGGGAACAAATCTCCTATGAATATGGCTATGCAGATAACGCACCAAATACTGATCAAAGAAGTCATATTGATATTGACTGGGCAGTGGATAAAGAAGGAAAACCTGCCAACTTAAGAGGTATAGACTTCATCCGAGTATACACAGGAATAAACCAAGAAGCAGGATGGTTAGGAGAAATATCAACGGAGGTTGCAGGAGCAATCGATTTACATATTAAATAATGATGAAATTTAAAACACATTTAATTTTACTGATTACAGTATTTTCATTGGGAATTTGGTCTTGTAGTAATGATGATCAATTAATTGCTGATGAGGATGAAACTATAGTTACTGGTCCATTACAACTTGCAGAGTCTTATAAAGTAGATAGAAGTACATGGCTAGGTGTATACCCAAAATTAGATAGATTTTCCAATCCTACTGTAGTTTGGACACAAACAAAATATAACTCTCTTGACAAGGAAATCTTTCTTGGAGACGATCCTTTTTTAGAATTTATCTCTCTAGAACTAGGTACTTACACTATAAGAGTTACCGTGAGTGACTCCCAACAAGAAGTAGAGCAAGAATTTGAAGTAGAGGTAATACAAGAGAAAAAAAGATTTGCTTCTCATATTACCAGAGTTTTTGACTTTCAACCAGCTTATGGACAATTTGTCAATAAATACCCAGCCTATACACAAGGCGATACTAAAGTAGAGATGATACACAAAGCCCAAGAGCTATTAAGCAAACCTAAAGCAGATTTAGTATCCTTAGGTGGATTTGGTGGATTTATAGAGTTTGGTTTTGACCACAGTATTGTCAATGTCCCAGGACAAGCAGATTTTAGAGTTTTAGGTAATGCTTTTATTGCCCAAGAAAACCAAATCCTAACTACAGGAGCCTCTGAACCAGGAATTATTTTAGTGGCACAGGATAAAAACAAAAATGGTAAACCAGACCCAGAGGAGTGGTATGAGATTGCAGGTAGTGAGTACCACAATGCTAAAACTATTAAAAACTATCAAATTACCTATTACAAACCAACAGCGGACTTAGATGCTGCAAAAGGTCAAGTTTTAGAGTATGTAAAATGGTCAGATAACCAAGGAAATCAGGGTTATAAACCTAAAAATGCTTCCCATCAACAGAGTTATTATCCCTTATGGATAGAACACAGCAGTATTACTTTTGAAGGAACCTTACTTCCAGATAATGCCAATAAAACTCAAAACTCTTGGAGTTATACTATGTACGATTATGGATATGCAGATAATTACCCAAATACACATGATAAATCTGCCATTGACATTTCATGGGCTGTTGACAAAGATGGTAATAAAGTACACTTAAAAGCAATTGATTTTATACGTGTATATAGTGGAGTAAATCAACAAGTAGGTATTCTTGGAGAATCCTCAACAGAAATTACTGGAGCAGTAGACTTACATTTAGAACAAATAAACATTTCAACTATAAAATATGAAAATTAGAAACACTTCTTTTTTAGCTTTTTTAGCTTTATTATTAACCAGCTTTACTTTTACTAGTTGTTCTAAGGACGACAATACTATTACAGATGACAAGCAAACCTACAACCTTTCTTTAGAGTCTTTCTTATTAGATAAAGAAGTAGAAGGAGGTTTTATTTGGGAAAACACTTTAGAACCAACTGAAAACCCGGATGAGAAGGTTTTCTTCTCTACTTCTATTTTTGAAATGAGTCATTATGTGACTGCTTCAGAATGGGGAACATTCTGGAGAGGTTTCACTATCTCTAATAGTAAGGATAAGGCAAACCACATTGGAAGTTTTCATGAGCAGAAAATGTATGGTACTATGGGATCTACTGAGGATAGATTCTTAGTAGCAAACTCTCAAGCATACCCTGATGGTATTACCAAAGGAACACAAATTGATTTAGATCAGATCTATTCTTATATAGAATTAAAAAATAGTCAAGATGTTATTACTACACCTCAAAGTGTATGGGTAACCAACTCTCCTTATGCTTATTTCACAATGAAAGAAGGAGACCAATTTGCTAAGAAATTTGAAAAAGGAGATTACTTCAAATTAATGATTCACGGTTTAGACCATGATAAAAAGGTGATTAATGAAAACCCAGTGGAATTTTACCTTGCTAACTTCCTAGACAATAATTCAACTTTTGTTCAAGAATGGGAAAAAGTAGATTTAAGAGAATTACAAAATGCTTCTTATTTAGTTTTCTACTTACAAAGTTCAGATACAGGCCAATTTGGTATGAATACACCTGCTTATTTCACCCTGAAAGATCTAGAGGTAACACAATAAAAAAATTCAACTACTGTCTTTAAAATAAAAAAATCAATCTATATGTATAGATTGATTTTTTTTATATCTTAAATTAAAAATTATGTCAGCAATACGCATATTACCCGCTTATGGGCACTTACAGCAAATAAAGGAACTATTTACCCAATATACTAACAGTTTACAAATAGACTTAGACTTTCAAAATTACAGCCAAGAATTCGATAATCTACCTGGAGAATACCAAAATCCAAATGGCGCATTATACATTGCTTTTTTACAGGATGTGCCTGTAGGATGTATAGCATTAAGACCTTTAAATCAAAACGATTGTGAAATGAAAAGGTTATTTGTAAAACCCAATTATAGAGGGTATAAAATAGGCAAGCTCTTATGCTTAGAGTTAATAGAATTTGCTAAAAATAAAGGCTATGACCATATGTATTTAGATACTTTAGACACCTTAGATGCCGCAGTACAACTCTATTTAAGCCTAGGTTTCAAGCCAACTAAACCTTATTATCTAACTCCTTTAGAAAACACTTTATTCTTTAAATACGATTTAAAACAAGGGGGTAAAGCTATAAGGTAATAATTGCCTTCCAAGTCTTTCCTTGCCAAACTTGACCTTGAGCTTGGGCAGCAGTATTCTCCGTTAATAATAAAATACACTCTTGGGTATTAAATTCATCAAAGGCATCGGGTGCAACCTGTTCAATATCTGAATCGAAGCGCAATTGAATAAGTTGATTAGAGAAACTAAAAGCCACAGATCCTATAGTATTTACCTTTGGGAAGGTAGCGCGTTTTAGATTGGAACAAAAGGCAAAAGCTAAATCACCAATAGAGGTAGCATTTAAAAAAGAGCGTTCTCCAAATTCGGTAATACCTTCACTAAAAACCATCATTTTAGAAGGTATTTCCTCTAAACCTATTTCCACATAACGGATCTTTGGTGTGTTTCGTAAATTATTTGCTACTTCTTTTAAAGAAGGTAAAACAATACTATTTACTTTGGTGGCATCTACCACATTATCTTCCCATTCAACAACAGAAGGTAACTGCTCTTTAGTAAAGTCCGTAGTACCTATATTATACAAGCCTTGGGTCTTTATTAAAGTAACACTTGGAAAATATATATCACTTAACAACGAACAGTTTAAAAAAGCTTGATCTCCAATAGAAACCGCATTCGGAGCAGAAATACTTTCTAGCCAAGTAGCCGCTTTATTTAAATCAGAATTAAATGCATCACTAATAATAGAGTCTACCTGGGTTAATACTAGTCCTTTTAAAGAAGGAAATCTTCCTGACTCATCACCTAATTCACCTAAGAACATATAATCCTCTAAAAGTAAGTCTCCTCCTATAGTTAGGTAGGATACCTCTGGTTCAGCATTAGTATATTTACTCATGTATTTCTTTAATTCAGCCAAATTATCGAAATCCATATATTCTTTTGGTCCATCAGTTTGAAAGCTGATCACATCACTTTTAGATGTACCTAATACATTAGTCCCAAATGCCTGAACATAATAGGTAGTATTGTACATTAAATTATCTAGTGTTACTTTACCATCCTTAGAAGTAACTAACTCCCCTTGGTCTATAAGATTACTCTCTGTAGAATATTTAATCCCATGAGAAATAAGTTCTAAAGCCTTGACAGTATACTGCACATAGGCGGAATCTCTACTGATTACGTCATATTTTAGAATTTCAACATCTGGACGATCTACTGCAGTAGGCGTTTCACTTGAACACCCTACGCTTAAAACACCACTTATAAACGTAACTAATATAAATACTAAAGATTTTCTCATTGTAAGCTTTTCGATTTTAGATCCTTTAAAATTGTTTAAACTAGTAGGGAACTACCTCTCTATAGTAGTAAACATAGATGCTGTTAAAGGTATAATAATTTTCAATTTTACCCAATATAGACCTATAAAAACCACATCTAACTTTAGAGTTTTCGTTATTTACGACTTATCTCAAGTTATATAAAACAAAAAAGACCTTACAAAATTGTAAGGTCTTTAAAGATCTTGTGTTTCCTGGCGGTCTGGACGGGACTCGAACCCGCGACCCCATGCGTGACAGGCATGTATTCTAACCAACTGAACTACCAAACCAGATAAGTAAAAGCTCTCCCGCACTAGGAAAGCTTTTCATTGGTCTAACTACTAAACCATAGTGCTTTTAGGCACTTTAACAACACAACTAGTTTTTATTTTAAAATAGCTTTCTATTTTAAATTGGAAATATTATTTCCTCTGGCGGTCTGGACGGGACTCGAACCCGCGACCCCATGCGTGACAGGCATGTATTCTAACCAACTGAACTACCAAACCAGATAAATAAAAGCCCTCCTGCACTAGGAAAGCTTTTCATTGGTTTAACTACTAAACCAAGTGCTTTTAAGCACTTTAACAACACAACTAAATTGTATACCTATTCTATTGAATAAGGTCGAAAAACAACTCCCTTAAAAGGAAGTATTCTTCTTTGGCGGTCTGGACGGGACTCGAACCCGCGACCCCATGCGTGACAGGCATGTATTCTAACCAACTGAACTACCAAACCAAATTTTGTGCTTTAAAAAAGCTCTCCCGCACTAGGAAAGCTTTTCATTGGTCTAACTACTAAACCATAGTGCTTTTAGGCACTTAACAACACAACTACTTTTAAATATCTTCACTGTATTTCACGTGGAAATTACAGGGCAAAAAAAGCCTCTCAACTTGTGAGAGGCTTCCTTTTTACTGGCGGTCTGGACGGGACTCGAACCCGCGACCCCATGCGTGACAGGCATGTATTCTAACCAACTGAACTACCAAACCAGTATTAACCAAAAATCATTACTCTTGACAAAGATAAACCTTTTTTTAAGAATTCAAACTTTAATTTTCATTAATGCTTTCTCAAAAATTTAGATTAACAAGCATCTCTACATTACTATAGAGATGCCTATCTCTCTTGTGCGGTCTGGACGGGACTCGAACCCGCGACCCCATGCGTGACAGGCATGTATTCTAACCAACTGAACTACCAAACCTTCGTCGTTATTGCTGTAATGCGGTGCAAATATACAACCATTTTCATCACTTGCAAATCCTAGAGTGAAAAAATTTTAAAGTTTTTTTACTTTTTTTTAAACCGTATTGAAACTCAACAATATAGAGAGTGAAAAAAAATAAACTTTTTTTTACCAAGTGAACAAGAATCAGTCTTTAGAAAGAATAACAAACAAAAAAATCTCCGCAAAACGGAGATTTTTTTCTATATCAAGAGCTAACTCTTCTAAGTTTTTTAATGCTTTTTTAGCAAAGACTACAAAAAGTGTCCTTATTTACTATAATAAAGCATCGATTGCATCAGCATAAGTTTGCTTTGGAGCAACTCCTACTTGACGACCTACTACTTCTCCATTCTGGAAAATTAAAACTGTAGGGATATTACGAATTCCAAATTTAGCTGCAAATTCTTGGTTAGCGTCAACGTCAACTTTTCCTACAATTGCTTTATCTTGGTATTCTACGCTCAATTCTTCGATAACTGGTCCTAGCATTTTACAAGGTCCACACCATACTGCCCAGAAGTCCACCACTACTGGCTTCTCTGATTTTAATACTACTTCCTCAAAAGTAGCATCTGTTATTTCTAATGCCATCTTTAATATATTTTTAGTTATATAGACAAATCTAATAAATAATTTAAACTTTCTTGTTTACTTTAATTTAATTTTATCTATAATAGGTTGTATAAAATTAATTCACTCCAAAATTCACTTGTAAAGACTCTAATTCTTCAAGTAATTCTGAAGTAATATTCACTCTTGCATTTCGACTGGATAGTTCTATCCTATTTATTACTTTAAGCTCCTCTTTCACCATTGGACTAAAGTTCACTTCCATATCTTCCAAAGAAGCTTCCTCTTGCTCTTCTTCTTGGTCCAAAGCATTAAATGGTATACTATTCTCTACAGGAACCATCACTTTTTCAATTTCAACAATTTCAAAGCCTACAGTTTTATCCCCTTGATGCTTGTCTAAAACTTGCTTAAGTTCAGAGATTATATCCGGATCGATTTCCTTAACATTCATCTTAATTTGGAGGTTTTTAGAAAAATTAGGAATAACCTCATGTAATAAACGCATTTCTAAGAACTGTAATCTTGGTTCACTTCTCTCACCAGTTTCCTTTTTGATCCATCCTTCTTTTACCATCACCTTAATATGAACAAAAGTATTTTGAAGTAAGAAATGCCTGAATTTTAAAAACTCCTCATTAAACATTCTAAACTCAAAACCTTCATCATACCCCTCAATGGTAAACATAGCCCAATCTTTTCCTTTTGCAGATGTTCTAAACTGTACATCACTAATCATTCCTGCAAAAGTGACTGCTCTACCTGTTAAAGGCACCAAATTGGCCATTTGTTCTACAGAGACATTACAAAAATACTTCATCTCAAACTTGAAGTCATCTAAAGGATGTCCTGAAATATAAATACCTACTACCTCTTTTTCTTTGGCTAGTTTTTCCATTGTTGACCATTCATCACACATTGGAAGAACAGGTTCTGGTATGGCAACTTCCTCTGTATTTCCAAACAAACTAAATTGAGAAGAGTTCTCATTCTCTTGACTCTTTGCCCCAAAACGAATTGCTTTTTCAAAAAAAGCAGGACCATCTGGCACTTCACAATAAAAGTATTGTGCTCTATGGCTATCTTCAAAACAATCAAATCCTCCAGCTAAAGCAAGATTCTCAAATGCTTTTTTATTTGCCGCACGTAAGTCAATACGCTTAGCTAGATCAAAAATAGATTTATAATTACCATCTTTTCTATTCTCTACAATAGTATGTACTGCACCTTGACCTACACCTTTGATGGCTCCCATACCAAATCGAATAGCATAATCCTCATTTACAGTAAACTTATAGAAGGATTCATTCACATCTGGTCCCAAAACATGTAACCCCATTCTTTTACATTCTTCCATGAAAAAGGTTACTTGTTTAATATCATTCATATTATTAGATAATACGGCAGCCATATATTCTGCAGGATAATGTGCTTTTAGATAAGCAGTCTGATAAGCAATCCATGCATAACAAGTAGAGTGAGATTTATTAAAGGCATAAGATGCAAAAGCTTCCCAGTCCTTCCATATTTTCTCTAAAACAACCGTATCATGGCCTTTACTAGAAGCCTGAGCTAAGAACCTTGGCTTCATTTTATCCAAGACATCTTTTTGCTTTTTACCCATGGCTTTACGCAAAACATCGGCCTCACCTTTTGTAAAGTCTGCCAATTTTTGAGAAAGTAACATCACCTGCTCTTGATAGACTGTAATACCATAGGTCTCTTGTAAATATTCCTCACAGGCATCTAAATCATAAACAATAGGCTCATTACCATTTTTACGATTAATAAATGAGGGAATATACTCAATTGGCCCAGGTCGATATAAAGCATTCATCGCAATTAAATCCCCAAACACCGTTGGTTTTAAATCACGCATATGTTTTTGCATCCCTGGAGATTCATATTGGAATACTCCAATAGTCTCTCCTCTTTGGAATAACTCATAGGTCTTTTTATCATCAATTGGTATTTGATCTGGATCAATTTCAATACCTGTACGATACTTCACTAACTTAATAGTGTCTTTAATAAGAGTAAGGGTTTTAAGCCCTAAGAAGTCCATCTTTAATAACCCTGCACTCTCTGCAACAGAGTTATCAAATTGAGTTACATATAAATCAGAATCCTTTGCTAGGGTAACAGGTACGAACTTAGTAATATCATCCGGTGTAATAATTACTCCACAGGCATGAATACCAGTATTACGCATAGATCCCTCTAATATCTTTGCTTGTTGAATGGTTTCACTAGCTAAAGAATTATCGTTCGCTAGCTGGATTAATTCCTTTATCTTATCAAAATCTTCTTGGCGTAGCACTGCCTTAATAGCTGATTCATCTTCACTTAGAAAACGCTGTAAATTCCACTTCGAAGGCATCATAGCAGGAATTAATTTAGCAATGCGGTCTGCTTCAAAAAGAGGTAAATCTAGTACCCTTGCTGTATCCCTAATAGCACTCTTGGTGGCCATCTTACCATAAGTAATAATCTGAGCTACTTGGCTAGAACCATATTTATTAATTACATAATCCATTACCTTACTTCTTCCCTCGTCATCAAAGTCAATATCAATATCGGGCATGGATACACGATCAGGATTTAAGAAACGCTCAAAAAGCAAATCGTAGGCAATAGGATCTAAGTTAGTAATACCTAAACAGTATGCTACAGCTGACCCTGCAGCAGAACCACGTCCTGGTCCAACAGAAACTCCCATTTCACGAGCAGCTGCAATAAAGTCTTGTACAATTAAGAAATAACCTGGATATCCGGTTCTTTCAATTGTCTCTAGCTCAAAATCTAGTCGTTCTTTAATCTCCTCTGTTACCTCAGTATATCGTCTTTCAGCACCTACGTAAGTAAGGTGTCTTAAATAATTGTTCTCACCATTTTTTCCAGTCCCATCACCTAAAAGGTCATTGGGATCTTGAAACTCTTCTGGAATATCAAATTTAGGAAGAAGAACATCTCTATGTAAAACAAAGGGTTCAACCTTATCTACAATTTCCTGAATATTATAAATAGCATCGGGTAAATCCTCAAAGAGTTCTTTCATCTCTTGTTCCCCTTTGTAATAATATTCTTGATTTGGAAGTCCATATCTATATCCTCTACCATGTCCTATAGGGGTAGATTGCTTTTCCCCATCTTTAACACATAATAGAATATCATGGGCATTTGCGTCCTTTTTATCTAAATAATAAGCATTATTGGTAGCAATAAGCTTTACATTATTTCTTCTAGCCATAGGTACTAGAATCTGATTTACGCGATTTTCATCTTCTTGATTATGTCGCATAATCTCCATATAAAAATCATCACCAAATTCCTCTTTCCACCATAGTAGAGCCTCTTCAGCTTGGCGCTCCCCAATATTTAGTATTTTACCTGGTATCTCTCCATATAAGTTTCCACTAAGCACCATAACATCTTGCTTATACTCAGAGATAATTTTTTTATCAATTCTTGGAACGTAATAAAATCCTTCTGTATAGGCTATAGATGCCATTTTGGCTAAATTATGATAGCCATTTTTATTTTTAGCTAGTAGAACAACTTGGTAACCATTATCTTTCTTTTTCTTATCTAAATGATCCTCACATACAAAAAATTCACATCCCACAATAGGAGTCAATGGCTCAATAGGATCAAGTCCTTCTTCTAAACGAGCAGCATTTGTACCTGAGAGAGATTTATTATAATCACTCACTGCTTTTACAAATAGGAAAGACCCCATCATATTACCATGATCGGTCATAGCTACCGCAGATAGATTTAATTCAGCTGTTTTATTGACTAATTTACCTATGGCAATGGTACTTTGTAAAATAGAGAATTGCGTATGTGTATGTAAATGTGCGAATCGTGCCTTTTCAAAACGTTCTTTATCCTCTTGGCTTATTTCAACTTGAACGTTGCCTTGCTTTTTAGCTAATTTCTTAGCAATTTCTAAAGAAGCCTTCTTTAAGTTAATATGCTTTAAACCAATTGGAGTAAAAGGCTGAGGGTTAACACGAGCAAATTCCTTAATATAAGAAGTATCGCTTTGCAGTTGCTCGGCAGTAAATACTCCTTTTCTTAATAGTTCTAAAAAACATCTTGTGGTAGCCTCAACGTCAGCAGTTGCATTGTGAGCCTCCCCAAATGCAACTCCAAATAAGTACTGGTGAAGTTCCGTTAGAGTAGGTAACTTAAACCTACCTCCCCTTCCACCAGGAAGTTTAAGTAATTCTGCAGTAGTTTCAGTACAAGTATCTAAAACTGGCATATTTGCCATATTGCTTGGAGTCTGTAAACGATGAAATTCACAGCCCATAATATTGACATCAAAACCTAAATTTTGCCCTACAATAAACTTAGCCTTTGATAGAGCAATATTAAACTTGTCTAAAACTTGTTTTAGCTCTACACCTTGCTCTAGGGCTAAATCAGTAGAGATCCCATGAATTCTCTCAGCATCATAAGGTATATCATAACCTTCTGGCTTGATAAGGTAATCCTGATGTTCTACTAGATTCCCCATTTCGTCATGCAATTGCCAAGCAATTTGTACACAACGAGGCCAATTATCTGTATCTGTAATTGGAGCAGACCAACTTTTTGGAAGCCCAGTGGTTTCCGTATCAAAAATTAAATACATACCTGATTATAAGAAAATTATGACCAAAACGGCCTTAAATAAGTTAACACAAAGGTATAAAAAAGACACTGTATAAAAAACCAAGGTTTGCTTAAAATAAACTAAACACCCGATATTTTAAAAAATTTAATAGGAATAAACATCCGCTATTAAGCTGTAATAACTAGCCTTTAAAGTAAAAAAGGCAGGATACAATCTACCTCTTAGTAAATTGTATCCTACCTTTTTAAAAAAATACTTATTTAATAACTAAAAATAACTAATCTATTTCATTTTAGTCAAATCAACTACTCTGCTGCAACCAAAGGCACTTTAAAGAAGTATCCTTTAGTAAATTCTTTCTTCTTAGCTAACTTTTGAAAACGCTCTTTTTGTTTCTCTGTAGCATTTGGACCAAGGCTTGTTGGATCTAAATCTAAATTCACATGAAACTCTCCACTGATTGTCCCAGGTGTTTGTTTAGCAGCGCTATAAATAATTACTCTTCCATAATTATTGGTTCCATCAGAAGAATCAGTAGTATAACGCCCAATAACACTTCTATCAAACTTATCTCTTAGAGTATAAATACCGTAAGCTGCATCATCATTACTTGGCTTTAAATCTTTACTATCAATAAGTCCAGATTCGTTTACCTTTTCACTTACTACAGGTCCCAATATTATAACATTATCTTCCTGTTGATCTACAAAATAAGGAACCCTCATTGTAAATCTAGTAGTATCAGTCTCCCCTCTTAATTGGAGAATTTTTTCATTAGCTAATGTAGCATAGATAAAATCTGGACGCCAATTTTCATACTTGAAAGCGCCTTGATACTCTTCATTATTGGTTAAAGCTTGTAAACCAGGATCACTAGTTTCCACTTCATTAGCACAAGAGAATATCATAAAACCAATTGCCAATAAACCTAAAATCTTCTTCATACTTACCGATTATAATATATATAACACCAAAAACAAAATTATAGTATTTAAACGATGTAAAAAAAATTAAGTTAATATAATTTTAACGAATTAAAAAAACCAATTCTCCTCCTACATTACTACAAAAACAACCGCATATATCCATCTCTAGTGGATAAGCACAAGAATTTAAGCTCTATTTAATTGTTAAACAAAGACTTAAAAGAAAAATAATTTTCTTGTTTTTAAACTTTCTAAAGAAAAAAACCTTTAACTTTGCGTCAAATTTTTAACCAGAGGTCGGGTACCTCTAAATAAATAAATATTATGTCTGTAAAAATTAGATTACAAAGACACGGTAAAAAAGGAAAACCTTTTTACTGGGTAGTAGCTGCTGATGCAAGAGCTAAAAGAGATGGTAAATTCTTAGAAAAAATCGGAACTTACAATCCTAACACTAACCCTGCAACAATTGAATTAGATGTTGATTCAGCTGTTAAATGGTTATTCAATGGTGCTCAACCAACAGATACTGCTAAAACAGTTCTTTCTAACCAAGGAGCTTTATTAAAACACCACTTACAAGGTGGAGTTAACAAAGGAGCTCTTACACAAGACCAAGCTGACGCTAAGTTCACTGCATGGTTAGAAGAAAAAGCTAACAAAGTAAACGCTGCAAAAGAAGGTTTATCTTCTTCTAAAGCTGCTGAAAAAGCTAAAAGATTAGCTGCTGAGAAAGTTGTAAGCGAGAAACGTGCTGCTGCTATTGCTGAGGCAAAAGCTGCTGTTGAAGCTCCTGCTGCTGAAGAAGCTAATGAAGAAACTCAAGCATAATTTTCTAGCGATATGACTAAAAAAGATTGTTTCTATTTAGGCAAAATCGCAAAAAAATTCAGCTTTAAAGGGGAGGTATTGGCCTATTTGGACACTGACGAACCTGAGTTATATCAAAATTTGGAATCAGTTCTCGTTGATTTAGACGGACAACTGGTTCCTTTTTTTATAGAAAGCGCTTTTTTGCATAAAAATGATTTCCTAAGAATTAAATTTGAGGATTTTACTTCCGAAGAACAAGCCGAAAGTATAATAGGTACTGAATTATACCTACCTTTAAGTATGTTACCTAAATTAGAAGGTAACAAATTCTACTACCATGAAATTATTGGATTTGAAGTAGAAGATGTTAATCATGGATATATTGGTCTACTTGACCATATTAATGATAGTTCAAGCCAAGTCTTATTTGTTATTGATAAAGATGGTACAGAAATATTAGTTCCTATGATTGATCCATTTATCGAAAAGATAGATAGAGAAAACAAAAAATTATATCTTAAAACCCCAGATGGGTTATTAGATATCTATTTAGATAACTAAATCTATTATAATATTTATGTTTGAGTTCAAACAATTCCGTGTTAAGCAAGACAAATGCGCCATGAAAGTAGGTACCGATGGTGTCCTTCTTGGTGCTTGGACACCACTTGTGAACAACCCTCAGACTATATTAGATATTGGTGCAGGAACTGGACTGCTTTCTTTAATGATGGCACAACGTAGTGATGCAGAGCAAATCGACGCAGTTGAAATCGATGAATTAGCTCATGAACAAGCTGTTGAAAATTTTGAAGATAGCCCATGGGGAGATCGTCTATTTTGCTATCACGCCGATTTAGAAGCCTTTGCTCATGAAATGGATATGGAATATGATCTAATTATTTCAAATCCCCCATTTTATAGCGAAGATTATCTAACTAATGACAAGACAAGGGACAAGGCTAGATTCCAAAGTTCTCTACCTTTCGACTTATTAATTGAAGCAGTAGAGTATTTTTTGTCTCCTACAGGAGTATTTAGTATAATTATACCTTACAAAGAAGAAGATGTAATAATCCGCCTCGCAGCAGAGTTTGACATCTACCCTTTCCAAGTAACTCGAGTAAAAGGCCATAAAGATGCTCCTATTAAGAGAAGTCTTCTAGCGTTTTCTCGTAAAAGAATAGAACAAATCCCTTTAGATGAGTTAATTCTAGAAATAGAAAGACACAACTACACCCCTGAATACAAGGCAATTACAAAAGATTTTTATTTAAATTATTAATTTTTTCATAAAAAGTTTGTTTTAAATGAAAATAATTTCTCATATTTGCCATATCCAATTAGGAGAAATAAAAAAGATAAAGATGACACTAAGATTAACAAATATGATGGCAATGATGATGATGCGCAATTCTGCGCAGAGGTCGTTGTATGTATAATCTTAATAGCACACATATTATAACGAAAGCCTCTGCAAACGCAGGGGCTTTTTTTTTTTACCTTTTTTAAATAAACTTATATACATAAATAACATGAAACTTTTTACTAACACAAATATGATGGCAATGATGATGATGATGGACATGATGATGTTCCCACCCCCCTATTGCCATAAGTAAACGAGTTAGTATAATAAGATATATCCCTCAAGGTTCTTTCGGCAATTTCGAAAGAACCTTTTTTTTTGCCATTTTTTAATATTTTAAATCAACCAAATCATGAGTACACCAAATTTTTCAACACAAGCATTACACGCAGGACATAACCCAGCAAACACAGCAGCAACAAGAGCTGTTCCTATCTACCAAACTTCTTCATACGTTTTTGAGGATTCGGATCACGCTGCTGGAGCTTTCAACTTAACTATTCCAGCTTATATATATACCCGATTAAATAATCCAACTAATGATATTTTAGAAAAAAGATTAGCTGCATTAGAAAATGGAATCGGAGCAGTAGTTACCTCTTGTGGAGCATCTGCTATCTCTACTACCCTTTTAACTTTGCTAAAAACTGGAGATCATTTACTTTCCTCATCTAGCTTATATGGAGGAACTTATAACCTTCTAAATATTACTTTACCAAGGTTCGGAATTAATACCACTTTTGTAGATCCAACAGATACCGAAAACTTTAGAAAAAACATCCAAGAAAACACAAAAGCAATCTTTATAGAAAGCTTAGGAAATCCAAAGCTAGACGTACTAGACATTCAAAAAATAGCAAAAATTGCTAAAGAATTTAAAATCCCATTAATAGTAGACAATACAGTTGCCTCTCCTTATCTACTAAAGCCGATTGACTACGGAGCAAATATTGTCATTCACTCTTTAACTAAATATATCTGTGGTAATGGGACATCATTAGGAGGAGCGATTATAGATGCAGGAACATTTGATTGGAGCAGCGGAAAATTCCCTGAGTTTACAACGCCTTCCCCAGGATATCACGGACTTATCTATCATGATGTTTTAAAAAACGCAGCATTTATTGCAAAAATAAGAATAGAAGGTCTTAGAGATTTAGGCGCAGCATTAAGCCCTTTTAATGCCTTCCAAATTCTACAAGGATTAGAAACCCTACCAATTAGAATAACCAAACATAGCCAAAACGCTTTAGAATTAGCACAGTGGTTAGAGGAGCAACCTCAAGTTGCATGGGTAAATTATCCAGGATTAAAATCAAGTAAATATTACGACTTAGCACAAGAATATTTACCAAAGGGACAAAGTGGTGTAGTTACTTTCGGTTTACATAAAGGATATGAAGCAGCCAAGAAAGTAGCCAATCAAACAGAGATTTTTTCTTTAGTAGCTAATATAGGGGATACAAAATCACTAATTATTCACCCAGCTTCCACTACCCACCAACAATTAACAGAGAAAGAACAACAATCCACTGGAGTTACACCAGATTTAATACGCTTATCAGTTGGAATAGAAGAGATAGAAGATCTAAAAAAAGACTTACAAAACGTTTTCAGCCAACTATAAAAATAATTACAAAAACACCTAGCTATGAGTACACAAACACAAATACTTCAAAACATTCCAATAGACCCTTTAACAGGAGCATTAGCAGTTCCTATCTATCAAACCTCATCTTTTGAACAACAAGCTCCTGGAGTAAACAAAGGTTTTGATTATTCCAGAAGTAACAATCCAACAAGAGAGGTCTTAGAAAACTTAATTGCTTCCTTAGAGAATGGACAACAAGGTTTTGCTTTATCTAGTGGGGTAGCTGCAATAGATACAGTTTTAAAAACACTCTCGGCAAATGACCATATTGTTGCTGTTGAAGATATTTACGGAGGTGCTTATAGATTATTCGAACAGGTATATAAAAAATTTGGTGTTGATGTAACTTATGTAGACACTACGGATATTGACCAGGTAAAGCGAGCAATCACAGATAAAACTAAATTAATTTGGTTAGAAACTCCAAGCAACCCTACTTTAAAAGTAACAGATATCCAAAGCATAGCAAAAATTGCAAAACATAAAAATATACTATTATGTGTGGACAATACCTTTGCTACTCCTGTGAGTCAAAAACCTCTAGACTTGGGTGCAGATATTGTAGTACATAGTGCCTCTAAATATATTGCAGGACACTGTGATGTAATAGCTGGACTAGTGGTTACAAAAACAAAAACACTAGGTGAAATCATAAAGTTCCATCAAAATGCAAGTGGAGCAATCCTAGGACCAACGGATAGTTTTCTAACCATAAGAGGAATTGAAACATTAAATTTTCGCTACAAAGTACATTGTCAAAACGCACAAATAATCGCAGAATTTTTACAAAACAACCCTAAAATTAAAAATATCTATTACCCTGGTTTACCTGATAGTCCTAGCCATAGTATTGCAAGTAAACAACAAAAATACTTTGGAGCAGTAGTTAGTTTTGATTTACACCAAGACACAAGTGAAGAAGCTCTAAAATTTGTAAAATCTTTAAAGCTATTTCATTTAGCAGAGAGTTTAGGAGGAATAAAAAGTATGTCATGTTTACCCGATCAAATGTCTCATAAAACCGTTGCCAAAGCAGCTAAACTAAAATCAGGAATAACCCCTAGCTTAATTCGCCTATCCATAGGTCTTGAAGAACCAGAAGACCTTATAAAAGATTTGCAGCAAGCCTTTGAAAAACTATAATATCCCCATGAAAAATTTACATCAAATCACAATACAAGATACTTACCAAGATCCAAGTTCAAACCATTGTTTAACCTTAAGCTATCAATTATTTGGCCAACCCTTACATAGTGCTCCAATTGTTTTAGTAAATCACGCTCTTACAGGTAATAGCCAAGTTAGTGGAGAACAAGGATGGTGGAAAACTTTAGTAGACTATGATGCTACAATAGATCTGAACCGTTTTACTGTTATTGCTTTTGATGTACCAGGAAATGGATATAATACCCAAGAGAATATTGTTTTTACAAATTATAAAGAATTAACAACCAAAAGAATTGCTCAATATTTCTGGAAAGCCTTAGAGCAATTAGATATCAAAGAACTCTTCGCAATTATAGGGGGTAGTTTAGGAGGAAGTATAGGATGGGAAATGTTTTTCCAACATCCAAAACGGATTAAGAATCTAATTCCAATTGCTACTTCTTATAAATCTTCCGATTGGCTAATTGCCAATACTTTAGTACAAGATAGCATCTTGAATAATTCCAACAACCCTATACACGATGCAAGAATGCATGCTATGTTACTTTACCGTACCCCAGCATCCTTTGAGCAGAAGTTTAAGAAGGAATACTTGGAAGATCAGCAAAGTTATAAAGTAGAAAGTTGGTTAAATTTCCATGGCCAAAGTTTAACCAAAAGATATCAACTTTCCTCCTATAAGTTAATGAACCATCTATTAAAAACTATAGGAGAAAGCTTAAGCCAACAAAAAATACAGGATATTATAATCAACTCAACCACTAGCATTCACAGTATTGCAGTAGACTCTGATTATATGTTCACCTATGAAGAGCAACAAAAAGCTCACCAAGAATTAACTAATAAAAAAGGAAACTATCATTTTTCACAAATTCAATCTATTCATGGACATGATGCATTTTTGATTGAATACGAACAACTAAATAACCTATTAATTAACATTTTCAAATAAATCAGCACCATGAAAGTTTTAAAATTTGGAGGAAAATCACTAGCATACGGACAAGGTTTCGACAAAGTAATCAACATTATTGAACAGCAAGCTAAAGAAGATAAAATTGCAATTGTAGTATCTGCAATAGGAGACACTACAGACACTTTAGAAAGTATTTTAGAATTAGCTAAAAACCAAGGGGACTATACTATATCTTTTGAAGATTATAAAAATAGACCTTACCACCAAGGAGTAAATATCACTAAAGAAGTACAAACCTTAGAGAAGCTTTTTGAAGGTGTTTCCTTAATCGAGGATTATAGCGCAAAAATAAAAGATCAAGTTTTAGCACAAGGAGAATTAATCTCCAGTAAAATACTAACAGCAAAATTAGTAGAAAAAGGACTTAATGCTCTTTCATTAGATAGTAGAGAGTTTTTTATCACAGATAATACTTTTGGAAGTGCACAAGCAAACCAAGAGATTTCAAAACAAAAAACACTACAACTATTTAACAGTCTTGAAAAAGATACCATTGCAGTAGTTACAGGATTTATTGCTGCAAATACTAAAGGAGAAACAGTTACTCTAGGTAGAAATGGAAGTAATTATTCGGCTTCATTATTAGCTAATTTTTTACAAGCAAAAGAATTACAGAATTATACGCATGTAGATGGAATATATACAGCCAACCCTGACTGGGTTAAGAATGCACAAAAAATTGAAGAATTACATTTTGATGAAGCAAATGAGTTAGCAAATTTTGGAGCCTCTATTTTACATGCTAAAACTATTTTACCACTTTTAGAAAACAATATTCCTTTGAGAATTCTAAATACGTTGAATCCACAAAATAAAGGAACATTGATTTCTGCTAAACCAAGTCTAAAAGGCATAAAATCTCTTTCCTTACAATCCGATAGTTCATTAATCCAATTTGAGGGCAGAGGATTATTAGGAATCGTTGGAATTGATGCAAGAGTATTTACAGCATTAGCAAACCAAAATATAAGTATAGGAGTTATATCCCAAGGTTCTTCAGAGAGAGGTTTAGGATTTACAGTTCCCACCAAAGATGCCGATAAAGCATTACAGGCATTAAGAGATGAATTTGCAAATGATTTATATAACAATGATGTAAATAGTATCAAGGTAAGAAAAGACATTGCAATTATTTCCATCGTAGGACAAGACTTAAGCACTTTTGATAAGCCATATGCAGCACTAGTAAAAAACAAAATCGTACCTATCTTATTTAATAACACAGTAACTGGTAAAAATGTTTCTTTAGTAGTGAACCAACAAGATGCTAAAAAAGCATTAAATGTTATTCATGGTCAGATCTTCGGTATCGCAAAAAAAATAAATATTGCCATCTTCGGGCATGGACTAGTTGGAGGAACATTAATTGATCAAATTCTACATTCCAAAGCGTCTATTGCAGAAAAGAAAAATATTGAATTAAACATTTTTGCCATCGGAAATTCTAAAAAGATTGTATTAAATGACCAAGGTATTACCTCAACTTGGAAACAGGAAATACAACAAAAAAGTATAAAATATTCCATTGAAGATGTTATCGAATTTGCCAAGCAAAATCACTTAGAAAATCTAATAGCAATTGATAACACAGCAAGTTCTTCCTTTATTGAAAATTACATTCCACTTGTAAATAATGGATTTGACCTTATTTCTTCTAATAAAATAGGTAATACAATTAGCTATGATTTCTATAAAGAATTAAGACAAACCCTAAAAAACAACCATAAAGAATATCTCTACGAAACTAATGTAGGTGCGGGATTACCTTTGATAGATACTATTAAGTTACTTCACCTTTCTGGAGAAAATATTACAAAAATTAAAGGGGTATTTTCTGGAAGTTTGAGTTATATCTTCAATAACTTCTCTGTATCGGATCAGCCCTTTAGCCAAATCCTAAAACAAGCAATTGACAAAGGATTTACTGAGCCAGACCCAAGAGAAGATCTATGTGGAAATGACGTTGGAAGAAAGCTTTTAATCTTAGCAAGAGAATTGGACTTACAAAATGAATTTGAAGAAATAAATATTCAAAACCTCATCCCTGAAGAATTTCAAAATATTGATACAAAACAATTTTTAGAAAACTTAGAGAAATTAGATCCTTACTTCGATAAGATTAAAGCTAATTTAAATCCAGATACAGTCTTGCGTTATGTAGGAGAGTTATCAGGAGACTTACAAACAGACAAAGGAATCTTAGAAACAAAATTAATAGAAGTTCCTACTAATTCAGCCTTAGGACAATTAAAGGGATCGGATAGTATTTTTGAGATATACACTCAAAGTTATGGAGAAAATCCAATCATTATCCAAGGCGCTGGAGCAGGTGCTTCTGTAACTGCAAGAGGAGTATTTGGAGATATATTACGATTAGCAGATAAATAAAAATACCACCAAAAAACTATATTATGGCCCAAGAATTAAATAAACAAGAACTAGGATTTGAAACAAATGCGATAAGAACACAAACTCCTAGAACACAAAACAATGAACATTCTGTTCCTTTATACTTAACCTCTAGCTTTGTCTTTGACACGGCAGAAGATATGAGAGCAGTGTTTGCTGAAGAAGTTCAAAAATATTCTTATTCAAGATATACAAATCCTAATCAAAGTGAACTGGTAGATAAAATAGTTCAAATGGAAAAAGCCGAAGCGGGATTTGCTTTTGCCACTGGAATGGCTGGAGTATACTGCAGTTTATTTCCTTTACTATCTCCAGGTGATCACATTGTTTCTTGTTCAAATATATTTGGTTCAACCCTATCTTTATTTAATAACACATTCCCTCAATGGGGAGTAGAAACTTCTTACTTTGATATCCATTCAACGGATAAAATAAAAAGTTTGATCACCCCAAATACAAAGATATTGTATGCAGAGAGTCCTACTAATCCAGGGGTTGATATCTTAGATTTAGAAGTATTAGGAAAAATAGCAAAAGAGCATAATTTACTTTTTATAGTAGATAACACTTTTGCAACACCATACCTGCAAAATCCAATAAACTTCGGAGCTAATATAGTTATTCACTCTACTACAAAGTTAATCGATGGACAAGGAAGAGTTTGTGGAGGAGTAGTTGTTGGAGATAAAGACTTAATACATAAAATTTATCTTTTCGCTCGTACTATAGGAACTGCCCTATCCCCTTTTAACGCTTGGGTACTTTCAAAAAGCTTAGAAACTTTAGCAGTTAGAGTAGATAGACATTGCCAAAATGCCCTGCAAATAGCAGAGTTTTTGGAAAATCATCCAAAAATAGAATTTATTAAATACCCTTTCCTACCGAGCCATCCTCAGTATGAAATTGCAAAGAAGCAAATGAAACAAGGAGGAAATATTGTAGCCATTGGAATAAAAGGAGGTTTACAAGGAGGTAGAGCTTTTTTAGATGCTTTACAAATATGCAGTAGATCTGCTAACCTTGGAGATAGTAGAACAATTGTAACTCATCCAGCATCCACAACACATGCTAAAGTATCTCCAGAGGATAGATTAGCTGCAGGAATAACAGATAATTTAATTCGACTATCTGTTGGATTGGAAAACGCTCAAGATATTATCAACGACCTACAACAAGCATTAGATGCTAGCTAAAAAGTACTATTAAAAAAAGAACATTTAACAACTTAACCAAAATCAAGCCATGTCAACATTAAAAAACAAAACTGATATTAGAAGCCTATTAGAACAAAGAACCCTTGTATTAGATGGAGCAATGGGAACAATGTTACAAGCTTATAAATTTTCAGAAGAAGATTTTAGAGGAGAGCGTTTTGCTGATTTCGCCCATTCTTTAAAAGGGAATAATGATTTACTGTCCTTGACTCAACCTAAGGCTGTTCAAAACGTTCATAGAGAATACCTATTAGCTGGAGCCGATATTATTTGTACAAATACTTTCTGTAGTACCACCATTGCAATGGCTGACTATCACTTAGAAGATTACGTATATGAGCTAAATTACCAATCCGCTATTCTTGCTAGACAAGTTGCAGATGAAATCCAACAAACTACACCAGATAAACCACGTTTTGTTGCTGGTGCTATTGGACCAACAAATAAGACCGCTAGTTTATCTCCTGATGTAAATAACCCTGGATATAGAGCAATCACATTTGAAGCGCTAAGAACAGCATATAAGCAACAAGCAGAAGCTTTACTCGATGGTGGATGTGATATCTTATTAGTGGAAACTATCTTCGATACTTTAAATGCAAAAGCAGCTTTGTTTGCCTTAGATCAAATTCAAGAGGAAAGACAAATTGAAATTCCAATTATGATCTCTGGAACTATTACAGATGCTTCAGGAAGAACTTTGTCGGGACAAACAGTAGAGGCTTTCCTTATTTCTATTTCCCATATTCCTTTACTGAGTATTGGATTTAACTGTGCATTAGGTGCTGAACAATTGGAGCCTTACGTTCAGCAATTGTCTAAATACACCAATGTTAGTATCTCTGCCCATCCTAATGCTGGATTACCAAACGCATTTGGAGAATATGACCAGAGTCCAACAGAAATGAAAGAGTTAATCGATAGTTTTTTAAAGCAAAATCTAGTTCAAATTATTGGTGGATGTTGTGGTACCACACCCGAACATATTAAATTATTAAGTCAAGGTGTTGCCCAGCATGCTAAAGCAAGAGAAGAGTTTCCAAAAGCACAGCCATCTCCAGTATTAGCTTTATCAGGTTTAGAGCCTCTTTATGTAAGTAAGTTAACCAACTTTGTAAATATTGGAGAGCGTACAAACGTTACAGGTTCTAGAAAATTCCTACGCTTAATCAAAGAAGAAAAGTTTGATGAGGCTTTAGCAGTAGCTTTAGATCAAGTACAAAATGGAGCACAAATCATCGATATTAACATGGATGAAGGCTTATTAGATGGAGTAGAATGCATGGTAAAATTCTTGAATCTAATCGCTTCTGAACCAGATATTTGTAGAGTACCAATAATGATTGATAGCTCGAAATGGGAAATTATTGAAGCAGGTCTGCGTGTAATTCAAGGTAAAGGAGTAGTTAACTCCATTAGCTTAAAAGAAGGAGAAGAGCTTTTTATCGAACATGCAAAATTAATCAAACGTTATGGTGCAGCAACAGTTGTGATGGCTTTTGATGAAAAAGGCCAAGCTGACTCCTTAGCTAGAAGAATAGAGATTTGTGAAAGATCCTATAATATATTAGTTAACAAGGTAGGCTTTGCACCACAAGATATTATATTCGACCCTAATATTTTCCCAGTAGCCACAGGAATGGAAGAGCATAACAATAATGCCCTTGATTTCTTTTTAGCTACCAAGTGGATTAGAGAGAACTTACCTTATGCAAATGTAAGTGGAGGGGTTAGTAATGTTTCTTTCTCTTTTAGAGGTAATAATACTGTTAGAGAGGCGATGCATGCAGCTTTCTTATATCATGCCATAAATCATGGAATGAATATGGGAATTGTAAATCCGGAATTACTTGAAGTATACGATCAAGTAGATCCAGAATTACTAGAGTTTGTAGAAGATGTATTATTAAATAGAAGAGAAGACGCAACAGAAAGATTATTAGACTATGCAGAAAGTATAAAAAATGTTGGTCAAACAAAAGAAACCCAAGAAAAAACACAGCAATGGAGAAATGGGGATATACAAGAAAGACTTACTCATGCTTTAGTAAAAGGAGTTGATGCGTATATCTATGAAGATGTGGAACAAGCACGTTTAAGTGTTAGCCAACCAATTGAAGTAATCGAAGGTTACTTAATGAATGGAATGAATGTAGTTGGTGACCTATTTGGCTCAGGTAAAATGTTCCTTCCACAAGTTGTTAAGTCTGCAAGGGTGATGAAAAAAGCTGTTGCGTACTTACTTCCATTTATTGAAGAGAGTAAAAGACTGAATCAAATCGTAGGCTCCCAAAATGCTGGTAAAATTTTAATGGCAACTGTTAGAGGAGATGTACATGATATAGGAAAAAACATTGTAGCTGTAGTTTTAGCTTGTAATAATTATGAAATAATTGATCTTGGAGTAATGGTTTCTCCTGAGAAGATTATTGAAACGGCTTTAAAAGAAAAAGTGGACATCATTGGTTTAAGTGGATTAATTACTCCTTCTCTTGATGAAATGGTTCATTTAGCGAAAGAGCTACAAAAAATAGATTGCGAAATTCCTGTAATGATTGGTGGAGCAACTACCTCTAGAGTACATACGGCAGTTAAAATTGCCCCTGAATATAATAACACTGTTGTCCATGTTCATGATGCCTCAAGATCGGTTACAATTGCAAATAAACTATTACAAAAAGAAATTAATCAAGAATATAAACAAGAATTAAAACAAGAATATGACCAATTAAGAAGTGATTACTTAGGTCGTGCAAGAGAAAAAACATATATAACTTTAGAGCAAGCAAGAGCCAATAAGTTTAAGATCGATTGGGAAAACACTCCTATTGCAAAACCAAATTTCATAGGTACTAAGACTATTAGCTGTGAATTGTATGAACTATTACCTTATATAGACTGGTCTCCATTTTTTAGATCATGGCAATTATTCGGAAAGTTCCCACAAATATTGACAGACCCAGTAGTTGGTGCAACTGCTACACAAGTATATGACGAAGCTCTATTGATGTTAGATAAAATAATCCAGGAAAAATGGTTTGAAGCAAGAGGAGTGGTAGGAATCTTTCCAGCAAATCAAGTAAATGACGACGATATTCAGCTTTATGACGAGCAAGGAAAGGAATTAGATACATTATTAACCCTACGCCAACAATCTTTGAAAAACGTAAAAGCACCAAATATTGCACTAGCAGACTTTATAGCTCCGAAAGAAACAAATATTCAAGATTATATAGGCTTATTTGCAGTCACAACTGGATTTGGAGTAGAAGAAAAAGCAAAAATATTCGAACAAGATCTAGATGATTATAATGCCATAATGGTTAAAGCATTAGCCGATAGACTTGCTGAGGCTTTCGCAGAATATTTACACTGGCAAGTAAGAACGCAATTATGGGGTTATGATAACCAAGAGCAATTAAGCAATGAAGAATTAATTAAAGAACAATATACAGGAATTAGACCTGCCCCTGGGTATCCGGCTTGTCCAGATCACTTAGAAAAAGGAACGATTTGGGATGTATTAGAGGTAGAAGAAAGAATTGGCCTAAAACTAACGGAGAGTTATGCAATGTTCCCTACAGCTGCTGTATCAGGATATTATTTCGCCAATGAAAAAAGCCGCTACTTTGGTTTAGGTAAAATTGATCAAGATCAATTAGAAGATTATGCCTTAAGACGTAATATCTCTATCGAAGAAGCAACAAGATGGCTATCACCAAACCTAGCCCAAACAAACATTAAGCAACCAACAAATTAAGACAATGAAAGTTACAGAACATATAGAAAAAGCAAAAGGTAAAACACAGTTTTCCTTCGAAATATTACCTCCTTTAAAAGGTCAAAACATTCAAAGCATTTTTGATACTATCACCCCATTAATGGAATTTGAGCCTCCATTTATAGATGTTACTTACCATAGAGAAGAGTATGAATACAAAGAAGCATCTAATGGTTTATGGGAAAAAAGAATTGTTAGAAAACGACCTGGTACAGTTGGTATATGCTCAGCTATTCAAAGTAAGTTCAAAGTAGATGCTATTCCTCATATCCTTTGTGGAGGATTTACAAAAGAAGAAACAGAAAATTTCTTAATTGATTTAGACTTTCTTGGAATTGATAATGTAGTGGCTTTACGTGGTGATGCGGTTAAAAACCAAACTTATTTTAAAGCAGAGCCAGATGGAAATCAATATGCTTCAGATCTGGTTTTACAAATTGAAAATCTGAACAATGGTATTTATTTAGATGCAGAATTAGAAAATACAAGTAAAACTAACTTCTGTATAGGTGTAGCTGGCTATCCTGAAAAGCATATGGAAGCACCCAATTTTGATACAGATTTAAAATATCTAAAACAAAAGATTGACAATGGGGCAGAGTATATTATTACACAAATGTTTTTTGACAATAGTAAATTCTTCGAATTTGTAGAAAAGTGTAGATCAATAGGTATAACCGTACCAATCTTACCAGGACTAAAACCCTTGGCTACAAAATCTCAACTTAACCTATTACCTCAGCGTTTTAAGGTAGATTTACCAGATGACCTTGTAGCTGAAGTTCTCCAAGCTAAGGACAATGCCCAAGTGAAAGAAATCGGTATACAGTGGTGTATTGAACAAAGTAAAGAGCTAATTAAAGCTGGTATTCCTATCGTTCACTACTACTCTATGGGACGTTCTGAGAATATTTCTCGAATTATAAAAGGTGCCGTATAATAAATTATTTTCCATTACGCTTGACTTATTTTATATTAAGTCAAGCGTTTTGCTTTATACTTGATTTGAAGCTAGCCTATCTATTTGTTGGGAGTAAAATATTAAGTATTTTTGTTGTACCAACAACCTATAAATTACTTTAATATTATGAGTAATGATTTATTTCAAAGTCCAGATTATTATCATTTAGATGATTTATTAACGCAAGAGCATAAACTCATCCGAGATACAGTTCGAACATGGGTAAAACAACAACTGTCTCCAATAATTGATAAGTATGCCCAAGAGGCTATTTTCCCCACAGCTTTAATTCCAGGACTAGCAGAAATTGGAGCTTTTGGCTCCTATTTACCTGTTGAATATGGAGGTCATGGTCTAGATCATATATCCTATGGCTTAATCATGCAAGAAATTGAACGTGGAGACTCTGGTATTCGTTCTACTTGTTCTGTTCAAACTTCTTTAGTGATGAACCCAATCAATGAATTTGGTACCAAGGAACAAAAGCAAAAGTACTTACCTAAATTAGCTACTGGCCAGTGGATAGGTTGTTTCGGACTTACCGAACCCAACCATGGCTCTGACCCTTCTTCTATGTTAACTAACTTCACCGAGAAAGAAGATCACTATTTACTAAATGGAAGTAAAATGTGGATTTCCAATGCTCCCATTGCAGATATTGCTATTGTATGGGCTAAAAATGAAAAAGGTAGAATACATGGGCTAATTGTAGAGACAAATTTACCTGGTGTATCTACCCCTGAAACTACAGATAAATGGTCCTTACGTGCTTCCTGTACAGGGGAATTGATCTTTGATAATGTGAAGGTTCCAAAAGAAAACTTATTAGTAGGTAAAAGTGGATTAGGTGCTCCTTTACAATGCTTGGACTCTGCTAGATATGGTATCGCTTGGGGAGCTATTGGTGCAGCTATGGATTGTTATGACACTGCATTAAGATATGCCAAAGAGAGAATCCAGTTTGATAAACCTATCGCCGCTACACAGCTACAACAAAGAAAATTGGCTTTAATGATAACTGAAATAACCAAGGCGCAATTGCTAACTTGGAGATTAGGTGTTCTTAGAAATGAAAACAGAGCTACCTCTGCACAAATATCCATGGCTAAACGTAATAATGTAGAAATGGCATTAAATATAGCTAGAGAAGCAAGGCAAATACTAGGTGCAATGGGAATTAGCGGACATTATCCAATTATGCGACACATGATGAATCTTGAATCTGTGATTACCTATGAAGGAACCCATGACATACATTTACTCATAACAGGATTAGACATAACAGGTCACAGTGCCTTCAAATAAATTTTATGTATATAGAACAAGTAAACACCGCTATTGAAAAGCAAAGAGAAATCTTATTAAACCATCCCCTATACAGTAAAATAAAAACCCCAAAAGATCTACAAGTCTTTATGGAAAACCACGTATTTGCTGTTTGGGATTTTATGTCTTTACTTAAAGCATTACAAATTAAGCTTACCTGTGTTTCTATCCCTTGGCAAGCAAGTAAATTTCCGCAAACAAGATATCTAATTAACGAAATCGTTCTAGCAGAAGAATCGGATATTGGCTTTGATGGAAGTAGGCTAAGCCATTTTGAAATGTATACAAAAGCAATGAAAGCTTTAAAGGCAGACACAATAAAAATTGATAACTTATTAGGTGACTTAAACACAGGAACTAATTTAAAGGTAGCTATAGATAATAGTGATTTACCCTTAGCGGTAAAGGATTTTCTAAACTTTACCTTCACTACTATAGAAAAAGGAGAAGCACATGAGATCGCGGCTGCATTTACCTTTGGTAGAGAAGATTTAATTCCAGGTATGTTTACAAGTATCTTAAAAGAATTACAGATTAATTTTCCAAATGCTGATTTAAGAGAACTGATCTATTATTTTGAACGACATATAGAATTAGATGCAGATGAACATGGTCCAATGGCATTACAAATGGTAAGTGAGCTTTGCGCAGACGATCCTAAAAAATGGGAACAAGTTATAGCAGCATCTCAAAATGCTCTAGACAAGAGAATTGCACTTTGGGATAGCATTGAAAAACAAATAAATTAACATCTGTTTACTATACCTCCATATAAAAAAGACGTATTTTTGTATTATCTTAAAATAAGAAAATAAAAGTTATGACAAATTTAAAAGGACAAAACGCTATTATTACAGGTGGCGGTAGAGGTTTAGGAAAGGCAATGGCTTTAGCTTTTGCTCAACAAGGAATAAATGTAGCTATAACTGGAAGAAATATTCAAACCCTTGAAAACACTGTAAAAGAATTAGAGTCTTTTGGTGTAAAAGCTTTTTGTGCAAGTTTTGATGTAAAAGATCAACAAGCTGTTAAACAAAACATTTCTCTTCTTATAGAACAATTAGGAGGTATTGATATTCTTGTTAATAATGCGGGAATAGCTGCTTTTGGTTCATTTACGGATATGCCAGCAGATCAGTGGGAAGATATCCTTTTAACTAATGTAATGGGAGTATATAATGTTACTAAAGAAGTATTACCTCATTTAATTGAAAAAAATCAAGGAGACAT
This sequence comes from Myroides sp. LJL116, assembly GCF_054871685.1. Classification (NCBI taxonomy): domain Bacteria; kingdom Pseudomonadati; phylum Bacteroidota; class Flavobacteriia; order Flavobacteriales; family Flavobacteriaceae; genus Myroides; species Myroides sp. LJL116. The sequence goes on along the minus strand of NZ_JBTXLR010000001.1, from coordinate 135,218 downwards.
ATTTAATGTTGCATCAACGGCAGGATTAAACGGTAATGCGACTACTTCAGCTTATTCAGCTTCTAAATTCGCAGTTATCGGTATGTCAGAATCTTTAATGAAAGAAGTTAGAAAAAACAATATTAGAGTTTGTACTCTAACACCAAGTACAATTGCTTCTGATATGTCTATTGAATTAGGCTTAACAGATGGTAACCCAGAGCATATTCTTCAACCAGAAGACTTTGCTGAGGTAGTAGTTGCTACATTAAAACTTCCAAGAAGAGCAATGTTGAAAACTGCTTCTTTATGGACTACAAACCCACAATAAGAAAATTCTTATATAATCTAAAAAGGACTTTAAATAAAGTCCTTTTTTTTTGTATAAAATTTAGATTTCACTCGTATATATATAGCTAATTATCCTTTTGAACGCATTTTTTCAACAAAACACCTCTTAAAATCATTTATTTTTCATAAATTTGATTGAAAATCAATAAATAAAATCGTTATGAAAAAGTTAGTATTATCTCTTGCTGTTTGTGGATTATTAGTTTTTACAGTTGCTTGTAAAGATTCAGTTGCAAAAGAAGAAAAAGTAGAGCAAAAAGATGAAGTTCAATTAAGTGAAGACAAAACAGCTCAAGCTGAAGCTGGTGTAAAATTAGAAGAAGCTAAAAAAGCGTTACAAGAAGCAGTTAAATCAGGAAATGAGGCTGCACAGAAAACGGCACAAGAAGCTTTAGATAAAGCTCAAAAAGTTTGGGACGAACAAAGTCAAAAAGTAAAAGAGCAAGCTAGCAAAGTTGCTGAAGACATTAAAGAAGTAGCTAAGGATAAAGCGGAAGAAGCTAAACACCAAGCGGAAGAAGCTGCTAAAGCATTAAAAGATAAAGCTAATGAAACAGCTGATAACTTAAAAGATAAAGCTAGTGAAACAGCTGATAACTTAAACGATGCTAAAGAAGACGCTAAAAAAGGATTGAAAAACGCTGTTCAAGACTTAAACAAATAATAAAAAGGGAGTCTTATGGCTCCCTTTTTTACTTTAAAATAAAGAGTATATAAGTTCTTTGTTTATTTAAATTTTCGTAATTTAATATAGATTAAAAATCTACTTCAAAAGTAGATTTTTCCATTATTTTTTTAAATTACAATATAAAATATATCAATAATAAAAACTACTTTCCTTTCTAAAGGATAACTACTTTTACATTAATAAAAAAAAAAACATATTATGAAATTAAATATCGGATTATCCCAAGACATACGTAAAGCTACAGTAGAAACTTTATCTAAATTAGTTGCAGATGAATTTGTATTATTTACAAAAACTAGATCAGCGCATTATAATGTAGAAGGTATAGATTTTCACGCAATGCATGTCTTCTTTGAAGAACAATATACTCAAATTGAAGAAAATGTAGATGCGATTGCTGAACGTATCCGTCAACTTGGATTCTACGCTCCATCTTCTTTAAAACAATACATTGAGTTAACTCAATTAAAAGAAGTTACAAATACAAGTGATAATAAATCAAGCTTTTGGATTAAAGAACTTTTAACTGATCACGAAACGATTATTAATTTCTTACGTGATAACATTGAGACTATTAATGATGTAAATGATATTGGGACAGCTGACTTTTTAACAGCACTTCTAGAATCACATGAGAAACAAGCTTGGATGCTTAGAGCTCATATAGCTTAATCAACATTATATTAGGTTTGTCTGTTTAGGCAAACCTTTTTTTACACTTTCAATTTTTCGAATTGTCAAAAAACAAGTCCCTATGAGAAAAATACTTATGCTTGCTGGTTTGGTTCTAATTACTTGGGCATGTGAAACAAACAAAACCCAAGAGGATGAAACTTTAGAATTTCAAAAAGAATTAAATCAGGAGTTCTCCAATGCAAAGACCTCACCTTTACCAAAAGATGCTTTAAAAAATTTTAAGTCTTTAGATTTTTTCCCTATAGATAAAGATTTTATTATAGAAGGTCAGATAAAAGCGACCCCAGAGGAAAAGCCCTTTGAGATGTTAACTACTACAAATAGAAGACCATTTTATAGAAAATATGGAGAAATAACTTTTCAATATCAAGGGAAAAGCTACGTATTGGATGTATTTCAAGACTTGGCTCTAATCCAAGACCAGCAATATGCAGATTATTTATTCTTGCCATTTACTGATTTAACCTCAGGAGTTACTTCTTATGGTGGTGGTAGATATTTGAACTTAACTATACCTCAAGAAAATAGTATCATCTTGAACTTTAATAAAGCATATAATCCCTATTGCGTATATAATCCAAAGTACTCTTGTCCAATTCCACCAGAGCAGAACTTTTTAAATTTTGAAGTTAATGCCGGAGTTAAAGATTATTCCTACCAATAGTATTAAAATAAAAAAGGATGCAAAATTGCATCCTTTTCTATTTTAAGATAATTTGGTTTATTTCTTTAAAGAAGTAACTCCCATATTATATAATGTAAAAGCTTGTAAATCTACATTCTCTTGGATTGTTTGTTTAACTGATTTACCTGCACCATGCCCTGCATTTGTTTCGATACGGATTAACACTGGGTTTTTGCCAGTATTATGCTCTTGAAGAGCTGCAGCGAACTTGAAGCTATGAGCTGGAACAACTCTATCATCATGATCACCTGTAGTAACCATAGTCGCTGGGTAATCAACTGATTTTACATTATGTAATGGTGAATATCCTAATAAATATTCAAACATTTCTTTACTGTCTTCTGAAGTACCATAGTCATATGCCCAACCAGCTCCTGCTGTAAAAGTGTGGTAACGTAACATATCTAAAACTCCAACTGCTGGTAAAGCAACTTTCATTAAGTCTGGTCTTTGAGTCATAGTAGCACCTACTAATAATCCTCCATTAGAACCACCTTTAATAGCTAAGAAATCAGAAGAAGTATAATTTTGAGCAATTAGGTACTCTCCTGCAGCAATAAAGTCATCAAAAACATTTTGTTTTTGTAACTGTGTACCTGCAACGTGCCATTTCTTTCCATACTCTCCTCCACCTCTAAGGTTTGGAACAGCATAAACTCCACCATTTTCTAACCAAATTGCATTTGCAATGTTAAAAGAAGGAGTTAAGCTAATATTGAATCCTCCATAAGCATAAAGCATAGTTGGGTTCTTACCGTTTAATTCTATTCCTTTCTTATAAGTAATAATCATTGGTACCTTAGTTCCATCTTTAGAAGTATAGAATACTTGTTTTGATTCATATAAAGAAGGATCGAAGTTTACTTTTGGTTGATCATACACACTAGAATCTCCATTTTTAGCATTGTATGCGTAAATTGTTCCAGGAGTAATGTAATTTGTAAAAGAATAGTAAAGAGTTTCTTGATCTTTTTTACCACCGAAACCACTAGCTGTTCCTAATCCAGGTAGCTCAATATCTCTTACTAATTGACCATGATAGTCATATTGTTTAACAGCTGTAACTGCATCTTGTAAATAAGAAGCAAAAATATAACCTGCACCTTTAGATGCTTTTAATACATTTTCTGTTTCTTTAATTAAGTCTTTCCAGTTAGATTGTTGTGGAGCAGAAGCTTCAACAGTCACAACTTTAGAATTAGGAGCGTTAAAGTCTGTTACAATAAATAACTTACCGTCACGGCTATCTAATACCCCATTTTGGCTATCAAAGTTATCTACTAAAGTAACGATAGGACTGTTAGCTATACGTAAATCTTTAATATAAAGCTCATTTCCATAAGTTGAATTTGCAGCAGTAATAACTAAGAATTGGTTATCTCCTGTTACACTTCCACCTACATAACGTCTCTTCTTATCGTTACCAAAGATTAATTCATCTTGACTTTGCTTGGTATCAAGTTTATGGTAATATAATTTATGTTGATCTGTTTTTGCAGATAATTCACTTCCTTCTGGTTTATCATAACTAGAATAATAGAACCCATCATTTCTAAGCCAAGACACTCCACTAAACTTCACATCCACTAAAGTATCTCCAATGCGCTCTTTTGTATTTGTATCAATTACGATAACTTTTCTCCAGTCACTTCCTCCTTCTGAAATAGCATAAGCTAACTTACTACCATCTTCAGAAAAGTCAAGACCTCCTAATGATGTAGTACCATCTTTAGAGAAGTTATTTGGATCTAGAAAAACCTCTTGGTTACCATCTTTATCTTTTCTATATAAAATAGATTGATTTTGTAATCCATCATTTTTGAAAAAATATGTATAAGCCCCTTCTTGGAATGGTGCTCCAATTTTCTCGTAATTCCAAGCTTTTTCCATTTGTTGCTTTAAATCGTCACGGAAAGGGATCTTAGATAGATAATCGAAAGTTAACTTGTTTTCAGCTTTAACCCATGCTTCAGTATCAGAAGAACGGTCATCCTCTAACCAACGGTAAGGATCTTTAATATCCTTTCCAAAATAGTTATCAACCACTTCTCCCTTTTTAGTTTCAGGATAAGTAATTTGGCTATGTTCTGCATCGTGTTTCTTATCGTTACAAGACATTACAACAGCAGCTACCAAAAGTGTCATTAATGATTTTTTCATTTTCTTTAGGGTAATTAATAGTTTGAAAAACAAATATAATTAAATATATAATGAATCATAACTATACTCTTTAATAAAACTAAAGTAAAGTACTAAAATTTACTTATTTATAACAAAAATCAATTATTGCTGTTTTATTTTTTTAACAATTTCAAAATTGGTAGATGCTACACTTTGATTACCCATTAAATCTAAAACTTTTACTACAAGCTTATAATTCCCAGGTTCAGAATTTTCCGGAATAAGTATCTGATTATTCTCCACTTCAAATTCTTTAAAACCATATACTTCTTTAAAAGTCCTATTGTAAAAAAACTCAATTTCTTCATGTCCTTCTCCCTCCTCGTGGTCGTGGTCGTGGTCGTGGTCGTGGTCGTGGTCGTGGTCATGGTCATGGTCATGGTCATGGTCATGGTCATGGTCATGGTCATGGTCATGGTCATGGTCATGGTGAGCAGGGACAATATCAACATTATAGCTTCCTAAAGCTTGGTTGTCTCGTAAAATCATTTTAATATAAAGGTTTTGACCTTCAGTCCATTCTGAATCCGCAACAGGGGTAATGATTTGTATAAATGGAGCCTGAGTATCCACATCATCAGATGCATTCAGACAAGAGGTACAAGTAAGTAAAATCCAACTCATACCTAGAAAAATATTTATAATAGTTCTCATTAATTTTATTTTAAAAAGGAATACTTACATTAACTTGGATAGATCTACCTGGTTGTGGTATATCTAGAGTTCTATAAAAGCTAGTATGACTAAGATTTTTACGATTCAATAAATTACTTATTGAAACACTAGTATTTAAATCTAATTCACCAAGTGTAATCTTACTATTAACTCCTGTAGTTAAACTTAATGTACTAGGAGTAGGAAGCTCTGCTTGTGCGATCCTATTTTGTCGCGCAAACCACTTGGCATTAAAAAACCAGCTATTATTTTTAAAACTATGTAGATCCTTTAAACTATATTCAACTTGAGTGAAGTTATTTAGAGGAATTGAAAATGCTAAGGGATAGTTTGTCTTTTTATCTTTAGTTATTTGTTGGGTATAATTATATTCAAGAATATTTGTAAGGCGGATATTTTTGAACAAATTGACTTCTAACTCTAATTCAAAGCCACTCAAGATCGCTTTAGTCTGAGAGTATTGATAGATCTGACCACTATCAGGAACCACTGAAAACTCCCCACTAGGTCTTAGATAAATATAGTTAGTAAAATAATACAAAAACGGACTAAAGCCAATTGCAAACTTTTGCCTTTCTACTTTAACATTCATATCTACTACGAATCCTCTTTCAGGATCAAGGTCTAAACTCCCTTTTTCAAAGCGATAAGCACCATGATGTACCCCATTGGAACTTAACTCCATTGGCGTTGGGAATCTAAAGGTACTTCCTAGAGTCATTGCTAATGCAGTACTTTGTGTCCACTTATAATTTAGACCTAACATTGCATTGAAGCTACTATAGGTCTTACTAAAGTCCTGGGAACGCTGGCCATATTGTAGGGCGGTTTGCTCATTATAGCCTTGTTGCAATAAATAATCATACAGACTTTGATCAAAAAATGAATCCGTATCTATAGATGCAATATCAAAACGAACTCCTCCCTCAAGGGTAACTTTTGGATTTAAATGATAAGAATAAGTAGCAAATAGTCCGATATTATCTTTTCTGTATTTAGGTAAAAGGAAACCATATCCACCAATTGTATTGTCTTGATATAAATAAGAAGCTCCTAACTTTACTTGGTGATTTTCAGCAGAGATATTCTCTACTACAATAGAGGTTTCTATTGTGCTTAAATTAAATTCTACTTCTAAATTTGGATCTGATTTTGGATCTAGTTGTCCCCCACTATGACTATGAAACTCATTCTTTTCTTGTCGTAAATTATTTTGGAAAGATCCCATTACTTTCAGAGTAGTATTATCCGATAAAAAATAACGCCAATTGTTAACTACTTTGAAGTGATTAACACTTTGATTAGGCATGGCAATATATCGTGATCCTTTTCCAGACTTATCTAAATCCATTTCATCCATAGCATGTGAACCAGGAAAAAAACCACTTTTCTCATAAAAGTTACTCACTGTTAAGATATTTTCCCACTTCTTTTCCACATAACCAATTTGTCCTGATAATGCTAAACTACGTCCTGCTGAATTAACAACTCTGTTATTCTTAAGGGGTATCTTGGTATCCAAATAAAGGATCTGGTTAGTTGGTACCTTATAATCCGCGTAGTCAAAAGCACTCACATTAAATTTAAAAAAAGTTTTTTCACCCCTACCTTTAAGTTGCAATACTCCTCCATAAGAATCATTGACACTTTGTGTTAATACGTGAAAGTTTCCACTAAAGGAGTCTTGTTCGGGAATCTGTTCATTATCGACTTGTACTACCCCACTAATGGCATCACTTCCATAAAGTATAGTACCCACCCCCTTTATAATGCTTATTTTTTCGTTTGCAAACATATCGATCTCCAATCCGTGATCTGCTCCCCATTGTTGACCTTCTTGTTTACTCCCATTTTGGGCTACTACCAATCGATTAAAGCCTAAACCTCTTATGGTAGGTTTTGAAGCCCCGGCGCCTATATCCATGGAATTCATTCCCGCAATATTATCCAAAGACTTAGCGAGTGATCCTTGATAATTTTTCTGTAGTTTGTTTACTCTAAAATCTTGAATATTGCCCAAATGTGGATTTTCATAGGCTGCAGAAATAACAATATCCTCTAAAAAATATTGCTCCAAGTCTAATACAATTTGCTTGTAAATTGGTTTATCCACCTTTACAAAGTCACTTACAGAACTAAAACCTATAAGCTCAACCTTTAAAGAATCTTGTGCTTCTTCTTGAAATAAAAAGTTGTATTCCCCCTTTTCATTAGCCCAGGTAGAATTAGTCCCAAAGCTAACTTTAGCCCCTGGTAAAACATGTCCATAAGTGTCCTTAACAGTACCTTTTAAAGAAAAGTCTTGTGCAAAAACATTTATAGAAAATACCAGAGAGCTTACTAATAATGTAACTCTCATGTTAAAAATAAAATAGATTAAAAAATACTCCTAAGACAAAAATCTTAAGAGACAACACCATTTTTTAACCTAAAACTGGAGGGGCTCGTAAACTAAAATAGATATGTGAAAGCTTGACAAATCGCTCACAATCTAACTGTTGCTTTTTAAGAATATAATCTACTTGCAGCTGTTCTAACTCTAAAGTACTACTTAGAATTAATGGACTCAGCATATTATCACACACAAAACAATGATCTAAATAACCGTGGTCTTCTTGCCATTGAAATTCAGAACTATTATTACGAGATTGTGTAAAATGCTCATGAGTACCGTGTGTAGATTGGTACTCTTTTATAGATAAAGTATGTTCAATAGTGTGCATTCCTTGAAAAACAAAGATAAACATACATGCAAAAGCAAGTAGGATTCGCGATATGTACTTCGTTTTAAGCATAGGGCAAAGATATAGAAGATTTCCTACTTCTGTGTTAACTACAAGTAAAATTACAACACTAGCATCTCTATTGTTAATTCACTTTGTTACCTTTGTCATTATTAAATTAAAATTCATGAATAGTAAACTAATTGGGAGTATTTTAATCATCGCCGGTTCTAGTATTGGAGCTGGAATGTTAGCTATGCCAATTACATCAGCTGGTGTAGGCTTTATTGGAACTTGTATTCTATTATTTATAATATGGTTCACAATGTGCTATACTTCTTTATTAATGGTAGACATTTATGATTTTAATTCTCCAGGAGACGGTTTCGATACATTAACACGAAAATATGCTGGCTTTCTTACCAATAGGGTAGCTGGTCTTAGTTTAATGTTCTTAATATACGGGCTCACAGCAGCCTATATGACAGGTGGAGGAGCAATTTTCAAAACTAATATCGATTTATTATTCCAAACAGATTTTGATAGTAGGTTAGCTATTGTATTATTTTCCCTATTATTTAGCACCATAGTTGTTATTGGAACAAAGAGTGTTGACTTTATAACTAGAGGACTATTTGGTTTAAAAATTATCTTCCTTGCAGCCTTAGTATTTTTGATGATTCCTCTGATTAAAGGAAATTATTTGTTATCCATGCCTTTGTCACAAGGAGCTGTAATTACAGCATTACCAGCCATATTCACTTCTTTTGGTTTTCATGGAAGTATTCCAAGTATTGTACAATACTTAGATGGTAAAAAGGGATTATTGAAGAAAGCCTTTATTTTAGGTAGCGCCCTTCCTCTTATAATCTACTTAATCTGGCAAGTAGTAGTACTTGGAAGTTTAGATCAAAGCAGCTTTATGCAAATTGTCACTCAGAATCTAGGTTTAGAATCTCTTATAATGAGTATAAGAGAAATGTCTAATTCTCCTTGGATTGAGACTTTGTTCAGCTTCTTTGCAGCTGCAGCATTAGGAACTTCCTTCTTAGGAGTAAGTATTGGCTTATTTGATTACTATAAAGATGTATTGGCAAAGCGTTTTACCAAACAAACATTAGCTGGTGCTTCGGGTATAATTACCTTCTTACCCCCTCTAGCTTTTGCTTTATTTTATCCTACTGGATTTATTGTGGCATTAGGTTATGCAGCAATAGCCGGAGTAATCCTAGCGCTAATAATTCCCTGTATTTTATTTGTAAAGGCAATGCGATTTCATAATCGACCAATATCTATATTTACTTATTGTATGATTTCACTGGCTTTCTGTTTATCTATCTTAATTACCTTAGCCCAATTAATTATAGTAAATAATGCTTAATAAACAAGTATTAATTAAATCAAAATAAAAACTAAATACATTGTGAATTTATCACAACATACTGTAAATTACAGTTAATTACCTTATCATTAAGCTATTTTTATGATATAAAAATAATCCTTCTAGGCTAGCTTTTGTAATTTTACAAATAATTTTTAGCCAGAACGTTTTATGCAAAAAATATATCTATATGTATTGGTTTGTATACTTTTCATACCCATAAGTACAATTGCACAAACCCAAGATAGTTTACCTAAAGACCCCAACTTTTTTAAGCGCTTAGTTACCTACTTCGAAGAAGCTCAAAAAGATAAATCTGTCAATAAATTTGATTTATCTTTTATAGGTGGACCGAGCTATTCTCCCGACACTAAATTAGGCATTGGAATCATGGCCTCAGGTCAGTACCGATTAGATAAGACAGATTTTGATTTACCTCGCTCTGGAGTTTCTATATATGCAAGTATCACAACAAATGGTTTTCATTCTGTAGGAATAGAAAACACCTCGTTTTTTCCACAAGATAAATATCGTGTTTACTATGACATGAAATATTCCTATATGCCTACACAATATTACGGTATCGGGTATAAGCAAGGTCAGCAAGGAAATTTCACCAAATACGATGAATACCAATTCGATTTAGATGCAGATCTTTTGAGAAAAATAATGGATAATACTTATGTTGGAATCAATTTTTCTGCCCATAATTATAACTCAAAAAGATTTGAAGACCCTTCCTTTGTACAAGGAAAAATTCTAAATAATACTGCAATTGGTGTTGGGTATTTATTATCCTATGATTCTAGGGATTTTATTCCTAACCCTTACAAAGGAGTATACTTAAATTTAAGTCAAGTTTTCTACACCAAGGTGTTAGGTAGTACTTCCAATTTCTCTAAATTAGAATTTACTTCTCGTTTTTATAAACAAATAAGACCAAAAACAATTATTGCCTTTGATTTTAATGCTATCTTTAATAATGGTCAAGTTCCTTGGAGTATGCTTTCTAAGGTAGGAGGTGCAAGACAGATGAGAGGCTATTATTTAGGGCAGTATCGCGATAAAAAGCAATTAAATGCACAAGTTGAACTACGTCAAAATATCTTTAACCGCCATGGAGTAGTGCTTTGGGCAGGAGCAGGAAATGTCTTCAACAAAACAAATAGTTTCCGTTGGGATCAAACTCTACCCAATTATGGTATTGGTTACCGTTGGGAGTTTAAAAATAGAATTAATATTCGTTTGGATTATGGTCTTACTAAAGGCCACAACGGATTTTACTTTAATATAAATGAATCTTTTTAGAAAATAATAATGTCAAAAGAACGAAGTACATTGTTGCAGAAATTACCATCTACTGATTTTTCCTTGTTATACTATATTATCCTTAATATGGTACCTAGCTTATATTTTTTATTCAGTGAACCTTTAAATTTTCCTGGAAAGATTACAATTGTCTTATTCCCCCTGTCCTTACTTTGTTTAATCTATTGTATTTTCAAAAATCCTGGAATAACTACTCTGGTATTATTCCCACTTATTTTCTTACATTCTTTTCAAATTGTTTTATTCTATATATTTGGTCAAGAGGTAATAGCCTCAGATATGTTTTTAAATGTAGCCACTACAAATTCTTCGGAAATTCAGGAACTACTCGGAAGCTTGATACCTTCTATTGCACTAGTATGTGTTTTATATATACCAGCATTAATTCTAGCTTATAAACAAATAAGGGCAAAGAAAACAATTAAAAACTCTACAGTAAAAAGACTATTCAAATTAGGTATTATACTATTAATAAATAGTATAATAGCTTCGTTTTTCTCGAATTATTCTCCGACTAATTCTTTTTCATTTAAAGATAATGTCTATCCATATAATGCTCTTTATAATTTAAATTTCGCTATAAACAAATCAATTAGAATAAAAAACTATCCTGTAAGCTCACAAGATTTTGACTTTAAAGCCAAAACAGTACCCCAAGATAAAAGGCAAGTATATGTTTTAATTATTGGCGAAACTAGCAGGGCCGATAATTGGTCTTTATACAATTATCACAGAGATACTAATCCACTTTTAAGTCAGCAAGACAACCTTATAGTCTTCCAAGATGTGTTAACCCAAAGTAATGCTACCCATAAAAGTGTTTCTATATTACTCTCCGATGTTGGGGCGCAAGATTATGATCAGATATATACACGAAAAGGAATATTTGAAGCTTTTAAACAAAGTGGCTTTAAAACAATCTGTTTGTCAAATCAAGCAGAAAATAATTCCTTCATTGAATACTTTACAAAACAAGCAGATCTCTTTTATACCATAAGACAAACGGATCCAACCACAAGAATAACCCAAAATGCATGGGATCAGGATTTATTACCACTATTAAAGCAATACATAGATACCACAACAGAAGATTTATTTATTGTTTTACATACCTATGGTTCCCATTTTAATTATAGCCAAAGATATAAGGAAGAGTTCTCTGTTTTTCAACCAGACCATGTAACAAAAGTAGATGTAGGCCATAAAGAAACCCTTGTAAATGCTTATGACAATACGATCTTAAATACAGATAACTTTATTTATCAGACTATACAGACCCTTGATTTATACCCCTACATAAGCACAATTATGTATATTTCTGATCATGGAGAAGATTTATTTGACGATCAAAGAAATAGGTTTTTACACTCTTCTCCCACCCCTACCTATTATCAACTAAGAGTACCTATGCTAGTGTGGTATTCTCAAAATTATAAACTAGAAAACCCACAGAAAGTAGATCAGCTATTAAACAATCAAAGCACACCAATTTCCAGTAATGCTGTCTTTCACACCATAGTTGATTTAGCAAATATCACCACCCCTTATTTACAACGCGATTTGGCACTGAGTGATTCTACCTTTCAAATAAAACCAAGGGTTTATTTAAATGATCATGACAAGGCAATATTATATCAGCAACTAAATCTAAAACAAGAAGATTTATTGATGTTCAACAAAAACAATATAAAGAATTAATAAGCTATGAAAGTACACCTACACTTTAGATTTTTATTGGTTTTTACCTTACTATATTCCATAGGGCTTTGTGCTCAACATACAGAGCCTATTGCTTATGGAGATATGAACAAATGGATGGTCAGAGAAGTAAAAGAATCCTTTATTATTGGAGGTAAAACCCAGTATATTTATTCTTTAACAGACATACAAGATACTTTAAAGGACAATACCCCATATGTAGATACTACCTCCCCTTGGGCTACCTCTTCTGTTTTGGCTGTTGTAAGTGGAATTACCAAAGCTAGTGTTACTGTCTTTCCAGAGCAAAGAAATAATTCTATGGCAGCTAGATTGGAAACTAAAATCGAAAGAGTCAAAGTATTGGGTATTATCAATATTAATGTTTTAGCTAGTGGCACATTATTTCTAGGACAAATGAATGAACCTATTACCGATACTAAAAACCCACAAAGTAAGCTAATTACTGGAATAGAGTTTAACAAAAAGCCCATTGCATTACAGTATGACTATAAAGTAATAACAGGCGGACCATCGAGAAAAGTCAATGGAATGGGAAACGGTTCTTTAACCAAAGACAACGATATGGCCGAAGTTCATATTTTACTACAACATAGATGGGAAGATGAGCAAGGAAACGTTTATGCTAAACGAGTAGCAACGGGTTGGGAGAGATTTGATAAGACACAAGAAAATTGGCAAAATGCCCATCAGCTTACTCTGCATTATGGAGATATTACCAATCAAAATCATTACAAAGATTATATGGCCCTAAGAGATAAGCAAGAGCCTTATTATACAAAAAATAGCAAAGGGCAGATGGTCCCTATTCAAGAAATAGAGTGGGCAGATAAGCAAGAGTCAGTAACTCACTTAATCCTACAGTTTTCCTCTAGCAATGGAGGTGCGTATATTGGAAATACAGATAGCCGATTATGGATTGATAATGTACAATTAGTTTACCCATAAAAAAAGGTTGAATCCGATGGATTCAACCTTTTTTTATATATCTGTACTTTAGATTTTAATATCTACTTTACGATCTGGCTCACCATATTGGTTAGCATACTCATCTGATTTTAAAAGTAAAAAGACAAAAACAACTATACTTCCAATTCCTGTAAGACAAAGTAATAACCACCAAGGGCTCTTATTTGTATCATGTAATCTTCTTACCACATATCCTAAAGAAGGTAGGAATAGAGCTAAAGAGAATAAACCTCCAAATAATTGAAATCCAATAAAATAATCAATGATCCCTAATGGAATACTGATTAAGAACGAGATCAAAACAAAAGTCCAGTAGTTTCTTCTACTAGCACGACCATCAAAATCAATATAATGCTCTTTAATGGTATCTAAGTATTGCTTTATCATAAAAACAGCTAATTAAATTATACACTTACTAACAAATGCAAATATATGGATAAATTAACATAATATAACAATATTTAATTGTCTTATTTTCTGATACTATCGTGACTATGGCTTGGAATACCATCGTTCCACAAAGTTAAAATATCTGTAGCTACCATAGCACCACTTCCCGCTGCAATACTTAACTGGCTAGCATGTCCAGCTAGAGTTCCACAAACATAAAGATCATGATCTATTTTATGGTCGATATTTTGTAGCTGTACTCTATTCTTACTTGGAAGAGATTTCTTATGCGGCTGAACATACTGCATCAAACCTTCAATTTTAAAACTTCCACTAGAATTAACCGCAACTACTATGATTTTACTTTTATAGGTATTGACGTTAGTAGATACAAACCAGTAGTTTTCTAACTTTTCTACCTTCAATACTTTCTCATTTGGAATTTGTACAACATTAGGGTAATATTCTAGATCTCTAATGCTTTGCTCTAATAGAGCACTACCTAAGGTACCTTGAGTTACGCCATATGCGTTATAAAAAATAGCCTCTTGTAACATAGAAGCTTTCTGGTGCATGATAATACCTATCTTCTTTTCACTTGCGTATGCTTTGTGTCCAGAACTAGCTAAAACTTGGGCACAAGAAACCCCGGAGGCACCTCCTCCAAAAATTAATACATCAAATATTTCCATTTGAAATATTACTTTACTTTACTATCGATTAGCTTAGCTGTTTTAAAAATCAAAAGAATACAAATCCCACATAATAGGGCTACAATTCCGATTAAAGCAACTAAACTATCTCCTTGAAATAAGTTATTAAAATCTAACATTGTTACATTAAAAACAATTAAAGCTAAAATAACAATACCTGCTATGTACGAAAATATCTTCATTTCTATGATTAATTTTTGAATATTATTGTTCGAAAATACAAAAATATTATCTAGTCAAAGAACCCTTTAACATTACTCATAAATAATTTAACAGCAATTGCTAGTAATACAATTCCGAAAACCTTTCTAATTACCCCTAGACCACCAGTACCTAGAATAGCTTCAATTTTAGACGAAGAACGAAGGACGATATATACTAAGATTAAATTAACAACAATGGCAGCCATAATATTAACAGTTTCATACTCAGCTCTTAGAGAAAGAATTGTAGTAAGTACACCTGTACCAGCGATCAAAGGAAAGGCTAAAGGAATAATAGAAGCCGTCCCAGGGGTATCGTCTTTATAAATACGAATACCTAAAATCATCTCTAAGGCCAAAAAGAATAACACTAATGCACCAGCTACGGCGAAGGAATGTACATCAATCCCTATTAAATGTAATAATTGCTCTCCGATAAATAGGAAAGAAATCATAATAGCTGCGGAGACCAAAGTAGCTTTTTTAGACTCTATCTCTCCTACTCTTTTTCTTAAGTCTACGACAATAGGAATTACTCCTAAAATATCAATAACTGCAAACAAAATCATTGTTATAGTTATAGTGTCTTTTAAATTAAATTGCATAAAAAACGCTTTAAATTGAAAAAATTAATCGGCAAAAGTAATACAAATATTATAAAGAATAATAATCTAAATAAAGTACTAAAAATAACCTATTTAAATCACCTTTACTTATTTCATGTAAAAATTTAAAACATTCTTCCCACATTTCTCAAAACTAACCTACAATTTTAAGTAGGATAACATTCCACATAAAACCACTCAAATCATTGTTTATATACATTCTAAAATTATAAAATACGTTAAGATTTATTTTGAAAACTATTTATATGCCAAAAGATTCGTATTTTTGCAAACATTTTTTAATCAATCGTATTATGTTTCAAATCGGAAAAACAATCGTTTCTGCAGAAGTTCTAGAAAGAGAATTTGTGTGCAACTTATCAGCCTGTAAAGGACAATGCTGTATAGATGGAGATGCAGGTGCACCGGTTGAGCCGCAAGAGGTAGAAATCATGAACCAAGTCTATGATAAGGTAAAACCATTTTTACGTCCTGAAGGTCAACAAGCCATAGAAACCCAAGGAACATCCATTATTGGGGAAGATGGTGAGTTTGAAACTCCATTAATACACGGTGGAGAATGTGCCTATGTTATTTATGAAAATGAAATGGCATTATGTGGTATTGAAAAAGCTTATAATGAAGGTTTAATTGATTGGAAAAAACCAATTTCATGTCACCTATACCCTATCAGAATAAAAGAATTTACTTCTTTCTCGGCTATCAATTATGATAAATGGGATATTTGTTCTGACGCATGTACTTTAGGTCAAGAATTACAAGTTCCAGTATATAAATTCTTAAAAGCACCATTAATCCGTAAGTACGGAGAAGATTGGTACGATGAACTAGAGCTAGTAGCTAAAGAATATTTCGAACAAAAAAACAAATAGTTACTTCATATATACACAAAGGTTATTATAATCAATAATAGCCTTTGCGTTTATTAAAATATCACCCCCGATTATTCCATGTACATTCTTGGTTTCAAATTGAGTCAAGGCCACATTGACATGGCTTAAATCCATCAAAATAAAATGAAAGTCTTTTAATTTCCATCTTCCTATTTGAATTTGATTATTAAAAGTAGCTTGTGTAAACATATCATTTGCACCTGCCCCTGAAGCAAGAGTAGGCGAATCCGAAGCAGTTACACAAAACTTTTCGGTGTAATTAAAGTCTATACAACTATTAGAAGCACCACTATCTAAAATAAAGTCACCTATTATCCCATTAATCTTTGCTTTGATAAATAAGTGTTGGGTTTTTGAAATTTTGAAGTTAATTTTTTTATATCCTTCTGCCTTTAGTAAATCTTGCAACTTTTCCTTCATTTTAGTTTAGTTTAATTCAATATATAGGGTACTTTTGTAGCCAAAGTAGCAAATAAAAACACTCCAACCAATGATTTTTACTGATACCCATACACATCTGTATTCAGATGCATTTAAGGACGACCGCAAAGAAACAATAAATCGTGCAATTCAAAATGGAGTTTCGCGTTTTTTTATACCTGCAATTGACTCTAGTTATGCTCCACAGATGTATGAACTTGAAAATCAATTTCCAAATAACATCTTTTTAATGATTGGATTACATCCAACAGATGTAAAAGAAGAAACTTATTTACAAGAGTTAGAATTCGTTGAAAAAGAATTGGAAAAGCGTTCGTTTTATGCCATTGGAGAAATTGGCATTGATTTATATTGGGATAAAACTACTTTATCTATTCAAAAAGAGGCTTTCCAGAAACAGATTCAAATTGCCAAAAAATACAACCTTCCTATAAATATACATTGTAGGGATGCATTTGACGAAGTATTTGAAGTTTTGGAACTAGAAAAGTCCCCAGAACTAAGAGGAATATTTCACTGTTTTACAGGAACCTACGAACAAGCTCAAAAAGCCATCTCCTATAATCTAAAACTTGGAATTGGAGGAGTAGTTACTTTTAAAAACGGTAAAATTGACCAATTTTTACATAAAATACCCTTACAGGAAATCGTATTAGAAACCGATTCTCCGTATCTTGCACCATCTCCTTTTAGAGGTAAAAGAAATGAAAGTGCTTATATAGTAAATATTGCCGAAAAATTATCAGATATTTACCAATTACCTCTACATGAGATAGCCAAACAAACAACAGCTAATTCACAAGCTGTGTTTGGAATATAAAATAGTATTACAACAATTCTTTACAATAATAAAGCATAATAATGTCTAAGTTTGATTCAATACGCCATTACCACGATCACGAAGTAAATGAAGTTCTTTCACAGATTTCAAAACACCCGATGATCAAAGCTTTAATGCACTTTACATTTCCGAATAAAACGGAAGCACAATGGATGAATGACTTAAAAGAAATAAAGTCCATACAGCAATTTCAAGACGATTTTGCTTATCACTCTATTTGTCGAATTTTAGAGAAAAGCTCCAATGGTTTATCCACTTCGGGCTTTGATAAACTAGATAAAGACACTCCCTATTTCTATATATCTAATCACCGAGATATCCTAATGGATACTTCTTTGCTAAACGTTGCTCTAAAGGAGCATGGAATGATAATGACTGCCTCAGCTATTGGGGATAACCTAGTCCAAAAATCTTTTCTATTAGCAATTGCAAAAGTAAACCGTAACTTCCTAGTTA
Source organism: Myroides sp. LJL116 (assembly GCF_054871685.1). NCBI lineage: Bacteria > Pseudomonadati > Bacteroidota > Flavobacteriia > Flavobacteriales > Flavobacteriaceae > Myroides > Myroides sp. LJL116. The sequence continues at coordinate 117,279 of NZ_JBTXLR010000001.1, read as the reverse complement.
AACGAGGACTACCTCCAAGAGAACTTCTACAAAGTTCAAAGTTAATGAGTGAGTATATCAATCACCTTTTATTTGAACAAAAAAGATCTGTTTGGATTGCACAAAGAGAAGGGCGTGCTAAGGATGGAAATGACCAAACACACCAAGGAGTTCTAAAAATGCTAGGAATGGCAAATGACATGGACAACCTTATGGATTACTTCAAAAAGGTAAAAATAGTTCCTGTTAGTATTTCCTATGAGTATGATCCTACCGATGCTTTAAAAATACCTCAACTTATAGCTGCAGCTAATGAAGAGACTTATAAGAAGGATAAAAACGAAGATTTCGTTAATCTTTATAGCGGTATTATTGGTCAGAAAAAAGGTATCCATATTCATGTAGGAGAACCTCTAGATATGGAATTAGATCAAATCAAACAAGAAAGCGATAAGGTTAATAAACAAATACAAAGTGTTGCTAATATTTTAGATGAGAAAATTATCTCTAACTATAAACTTTGGCCTACTAATTATATTGCTTACGATTTATTGCATAAAACCAATGAATTTGCCGATAAATACACTCAAAAAGAAAAACAACTCTTTGAAAGAAGATTGGAGCTTAGAGTAGATAAAGACAACAAAGCAGTAGTGGATAACTTCCTAGCTATGTATGCAAATCCAGTGGTAAATAAATTAAAACTACTAGAGAATGAATAAAAAACCTGCTATTTTACTAATCTATACTGGTGGAACTATCGGTATGATAAAGGATTTCAAAACAGGAGCCTTAAAGGCTTTTAATTTTGATCAACTCTTAGAGCGCATTCCTGAATTACATCTTTTAGAATGCTCCATTAAGACTTATTCTTTTGAAGTACCTATTGACTCCTCAGATATGCATCCAAGTATGTGGAGTAAAATGGCTATGGTTATCAAAGATAATTACCATTTATTTGATGGTTTTGTTATTTTACATGGTTCTGATACCATGTCTTATACTGCTTCTGCCCTAAGTTTCATGTTAGAAAACTTAGATAAACCAGTTATTTTAACTGGTTCACAGTTGCCAATTGGCGATTTAAGAACAGACGCAAAAGAAAATTTAATCACCGCAATTCAAGTTGCTGCTTTACAAAAACAAAATACAGACCAACCTTTAATTCAAGAGGTTTGTTTGTATTTTGAATATAAGCTTTATAGAGGAAATAGGACATCGAAAGTCAGTTCAGAGTTTTTTAATGCCTTTACTTCCCCAAATATTCCACATTTAGCAGAATCCGGAGTACACTTAAAAATTAATCAGGATCTACTTATTTATAAGCAGCCAGATTCCAATTTACAAGTACATACCCAAATGTCATGCGATGTAGCTATATTACACATATTCCCAGGAATACAGCAACCCGTTTTAGAGGCTATTTTTAATATTCCTAACCTCAAAGGAGTAGTTATGCAAACTTATGGAGCTGGAAATGCCCCTAGTGAACCTTGGTTTATAAATAGCATAGATAAGGCAATCAAAAAGGGTATTCAAGTGGTAAATGTGACCCAATGCTTGAGCGGATCAGTTGATATGGGTAAATATGCTACAAGTACACAACTAAAGAATATAGGTGTAATCTCAGGTAAAGACATTACCATAGAAGCAGCTATTACAAAAATGATGTTTCTATTAGCGCAAAACACGACTAATAACTTCAAAAGTGAATTTGAGCGACCTTTTTGTGGTGAAATAGAGAAATAATTTACTATATTCGCGTCAGATTTTTAGAGAGGTGGCCGAGCGGTCGAAGGCGCGCGCCTGGAAAGTGCGTATACAGCAATGTATCGAGGGTTCGAATCCCTTCCTCTCTGCAACATCCCTTGCTACATAAGGGCTCAGCAATACTTACACCCAGTTTTACACCCATAAATGTACTACTGGGTGTTTTTTTTTACGAAACTTCCTTTTAAACTACTTTTATATAATTCTATACACACCCTCTATAGTATTTATTACATATTGCTTATTTTTAAGTACATACCTACTTATTGTATCAATTCAGAGATTAAACCTATACATAATATTTAGATCACTATTTGTTAGAATGCAGACCCCAGTAAATTCCTAGGATGGTACCCCTATTGGTCAATCACATCTACTAAACAAACCATTAAATGGCACTAATCAAAGGCTTGGGTAGAATTTACCGATTTTTTCTTGGCACTCTTATTGTATCTCTATAATACAACAATAATATAAACATTATGAAGAATACATTTTTTGTCCTGCTTTTTTCATTAGCATTTGGTTTATCTCATGGTCAGATAAAATCTAGGTCTACTACTTTTGGATTAGACTTAGGAGGCGCAGTTTCTATCTTTTTTCAAGATAACTCCAACTTAGGACTTACTAAAAGACAATACAGGGAAATTGAAGAATATAAAAGACGTTATGAAAGAGATTACAATTCTTGGTATAGAGGTGGTCGTCATAGTCAAAGAGAGTTAAGCTATAAGCAACAACAAATGATACAAAATATTCGTATCGACATTGAGAATATCTTGACTTTAGAACAAAGAAATACATGGTACTCTTACGATGATAGATATCAAAGAGGAAAGTATCACAAACCTAAGTACAAGAAAAAGAAACATAATAAACACTATTATAGCCATAAAAAACATGGCCACCATTAAAATCGTCTTTTCAATGATTACTTTAAATAGCTTGGTAAATAAGTTTTACTTAATTACCAAGCTTATTTTTTTTAATAGTCAATAGCTACCCTACTTGTAACAATTGAACGAACAAAGTCAATTAACTTCACATGCTCAGGATGTTTAGCATAGATATCCAGATCTTCCCACGAATCTACTATTAATGTTAGCACAACATCATAATTTTCACTAGGAGCAACTGCAAGGTTAAAATCCACTGCTATACTTTTTATTTGTGGTATAAATTCCTCTAAGGCTAATAATTCCTTTCTTAATTGTAATTTATTTTGCTCTTTATCTTGCTCTTTGAGCTTCCACATAACAATATGAGTAACCATATATCTTATTTTAAATTAACAATTATCAAAGTAAGGAAAAAAACTTTAATTAACCTGCGTTTTCTTCCCACATCCTATAGCTGAACAACAGCTTAGAGCCTCTTTCTGACTCAATTTACTGTAACCTCCTTTAACATCAACTACATTTGTAAAACCTAGTTTCTTTAAAATTGAACAAGCAATACTACTCCTATATCCTCCTTGACAGTAAACAAAAATTTGCTTTTCCTTATCTAAGGATTCACTTTTTTGGGCTAACTCATTCAATGGAATATGAAGACTTTTGTCTACATTACCAGCAGCGAATTCAGCGCTTTTTCTAACATCCAATACAATAGAATCTTCCGGCCAAGTAGTACTTAAGAATTTAGTTGGACATATTCTGTGAAAACTATCTAGTTCTTTATAAGTGGATAACTCTTGCACCCCTTTCTCAGTTAAGTAGCCTAATACATTATCAAAACCAACGCGTGATAATCTAGTTATAACTTCTTGCTGTTGTTCATTGGAACAGATTAGTAGAATTGGAGTATTAATATTTTTTATGAGCTCACCTGCCCATAAAGCAAATGATCCATCTAAGCCAATATGCAAAGCACTCTTTAAAAATCCTCTGCTAACCTCTACAGTAGGTCTTGTATCTAAAATCAAGGCATCATACTTGTTTTGTAAACTTAGAAACTGCTCTAAATTAAGTGGTGTATCTGATTGCTCTAACACCTTTTCCAATGGGGTACTTCCCTTTATATTTAAGAGTACGTTATCTGGAAAATAAGCCGGAGCACTAGTTAAACCATCTAGTAATACTCGGATGAAATCATCTTTACTAAGGCTAGGGTTTAAAGCATAATTCGTCTTCTTCTGATTACCTAGAGTATCTTGGGTTTGCTTACTCAAATTCTTTCCACATGCTGAACCAGCACCGTGATTAGGATAGACAATTAAATCATCAGGTAATGGAATAATTTTATTATGTAAAGAATCATATAAATGTGCAGCAAGAATTTCTGAAGTTATTTCTGAATTAACCAATTGTACTAAATCAGGTCTACCAACATCTCCTATAAATAAAGTATCCCCTGTAATAATACAAGAAGGCTTCCCACTTTCATCATAAATTAGATAGCAAACACTCTCCATGGTATGTCCCGGAGTGTGTAAAACTTCGACTTTAACATCCCCTACATTAAACACTTGATTATCATATGCTATTATTGCCTGGTAGTCTGGTTTTGCTGTAGGTCCTAAAACAATTTGGGCATTGGTCTGATTTTTTAAATCTAGATGCCCGCTTACAAAGTCTGCATGAAAATGAGTCTCAAAAACATATTTAACAATTGCATTATCTTGTTGTGCTAAATTTAAATAAGCTTGAGTATCTCTTAGTGGATCAAAAATAGCACATTGGTTATTGCTATATAAGTAATATGCCGCATGGGACATACAATTAGTGTAAATTTGTTGAATCTTCATTATATGGTTTTAAACCAAAAATAAAGCAAATCAAAATCTATTATACTGATAATTATCAGCTTACACTTTTTTTTAAAAAAACATTTCCCACTATATCTATCAAAAAAACAGATATTTAGATTTTTTTAATTACACAAACCCTAATTTAATAGCATTTTGCACTAATGTAGCTGTATCATTTACCCCAAAGGCATTCTTCATTTTAGCTAATCGCTTTTTAATTGTTGGATTAGATAAAGGAATATGATTATCAAGCTCCTGTAATTTATAGCCTTTAGCTAAGAATACTAAAATAGCACGATTGTAATCATCATACATCATTTCTTTCCTAACAATTTCGCTTAAACAATGTTTTACAATATCACTTTGATAGCGAACTCCTTGTAAAACTTCATTTACAATCGAAATTAAACTTAAAGGGGAAATTTCATGTTTACTTGCTAAACCATCTGGTCGCACATTTTTTACAATTTCGTAGATGGTAAGAACCTCAGTGTGCCCTGTAAGCATTAATGTCTTACAATTTGGCATAACTTTGTTTAAATAGACAATAATATCTCCTCCATCTTCCATCTTCGCATCCGGTGCATTTGGCACGGAATAATCTACAATAGCCAAGTCAAAAGACTCTCCGTTGTCCACAGCGAGATCAATACATTGTTTGGCAGACTCACAATCGAAAGCCTTTTCAAAGCTTGCCTGTAAGAAATTTTCCTTATCTTTAGCTAAAGCCAAGACATATCCTTCTACAATTAAAGGATGGTCATCTACTAATAAAATCTTAAGCATAACTTGTCATATAATAGAAATACTACTTGTTTAAAGTATCAAATATAAGAACAATAATTCACAATTTGTTTTTTTTTATTATCTACAAAAAGCGATAATCTCTATTATTTCCCACAAAATAACATTTAATATGTATAAATACAATAAAGTTAACAAACAGGAATTCATAGTACAAAGCTTTCTTATTTTTAATAAAAATTTACTATCGTTCATAAAAAAATAATTCTTTCTATAGTTATTTGTCCTACATTTATCTCAAATTTAAATTTTAGAGAGGTATATAAATATGGTATCCTATTTCAAATTGATTGTATTGGCTGTATGTGTCTTCCTATTGTTGTCTTGCAATAAGGATAAGCAGTATGCAGACTATACCCTTTTAGGCCCTTTAACCAATAATCTAACAGAGAAAGATTCTCTGTATGAGGATAAGGTAAAGGAGCTCTTAAGTATTGCTAATCAGATTCAAGAAAACACACAGGAAAATAGAAACCTCTTCGTTACTATTTTACAAAACAGTAGTAATACAATTGATTCTATAAACTTTAATAAACTGATTAACAAAGCGCTAGATTATTCCCTTCAAAAGAACGATTTACACAATCAAGCAGATTTATATCAAATTCAATCTCGAAGCTTTTATAAGACACAACAATTAGATAGTACCTACTCTAACTTGGTTAAAGCAGAAAAAATTTTCAATACTTTAAATGATAGTTTAAAGTCAGGTCACTTAGCCTTAGCAAAGGCTAAAATACTTTTCGAAAATGGTATTTTTTCTGAAAGTGAAAAAGAGAACATTAAGGCAATAAAATACCTCAACAACTCAGATGATTTTATCTTAAAATATGAAAGCAATCATATGATGGGATTAAACTTAACAGAATTACTTGAGTTTGAAGAAGCAAAAAAATACTATGATATTTCTGCTATTGCTATAACGGAAATGGCCTCGAAAAAGACCTTACCACAAGACAGAATAGACTTCTTTCTTTCCAATTTAAATAATAATTTATCTCATTTATACTATCATGCCAAAGATTACCCAAATGCTAAAAAATATGCATTAAAAGGTATCTATGAGAATCCAAGTTTGGATCAAAATCCACAATTACACTCTACTTTATTGATCAACTTACTTAAAGCAAAATTAGAGCTTAATGAATATGAGAATATACTTCCACAAATACAAGAAATAACCTTTTTAGAAAAAGACAATAGATCCATTGGTTTATATGCAGGAGGAATTCCAAGTGCTTTAATGGTTGAAGCTAACTATTATAAAAAAATGGATCAAACTCAAAAAAGTTTAGCCTCCGCTAAGCAATCTTATATAATCTCTAAAAAGGAAAGAAGACTACAAAACACCAAAGAAGCCCTAGCTTTTTTAGCTGCTAACGACAAAGAAAATCAAACCCAATATATCAACGAATATATCCAATTAAATGACACTTTAATGAACTTAGAGCGTCAGACCAAAAACAAATTTGCAAGAATAGAGTTTGAGGTCGATAAAATAAGCGAGTTAAATAAAAGGCTAAGTGGTAATAATCAAACTATCCTTATTCTTACTTGTCTATTGGTGTTTGGTTTTAGTATCACCATGTTTTCAATCATACAATATGCGAAAAACAAACGCCTATTATTGAGAAATAAAAACCAATTAGCTAACGAGAAAATTTATAAGCTAATGTTAGAGCAAAAAGAACTAGCAGAAAATGCTAAGTTCTCTGAGCGAAAAAGAATTGCCAAAGAACTCCACGATGGGGTTATCAACAGAATATTTACAGCTAGATTCCATTTAATGCAACTAGATTGCTTTCCACCAGAAAAAAAGGATGTATTAATAGAGGAACTACATAAGTCGGAGCAAGAAATTAGAACGATTTCGCATATATTGAATACAAAAGTAATGCACGACGCTGACCCTTTTGATGAATTATTAGAAAACTTAATTTCCAATCAAAACAATCCTTTCAATACCAGATTTATTTTCCAAATGGATGAGGATATCAATTGGCATCTATATAGTAATGAACAAAAGTTAAACATTTATCGAATCATTCAAGAGTCCTTACAAAATATCAATAAATATTCTCAAGCTTCCCAAGCTATTATATCCTTGACAGGTATTAAAAATAAGAGAGTTAGAGTGAAGATTTCAGATGACGGCATTGGGTATAATAAAAATGACCCTAGAATCAAAAATAAAGGTCTAGGCATGAAAAACATGAATGAGAGGATTAAAGAACTTCAAACTCATTTGGTAATTAAAACCTCAAAAGATCAAGGTGTGAGCATCTGCTTTGATGTTAAGCAAAAGTATGAAGACTCATCTTATCTGGATTAATTCTACCTCCTTTGCTTACTACTATAACTATATTAAATAAAAAAAGAGCATTTTAGAAAAAATGCTCTTTTTTTATACTGTTTTCAAAAGAATGTATCTATTGAAATTCTACTGTACTAAACTAGATTATTATCTACTAAGTATTGTGCTATTTGAACTGTATTTGTAGCAGCTCCTTTACGTAAGTTATCTGCAACAATCCATAAGTTGATAGCATTTTCACAGCTAATATCCTTACGTATTCTTCCTACAAACACATCATCTTTTCCTTCTGCAAATAATGGCATCGGATAAGTATTAGTATCTGAATTATCTTGTAATACAACCCCTTGAGTATTTTGTAAAATAGCTCTAACTTCTTGTACAGAAACTGGCTCTTCGAATTCAATATTAACTGCTTCACTATGACCTCCTACTACTGGTATTCTCACTGCTGTCGCAGCAACCAAGATAGAGTCATCCTGAAGGATTTTCTTAGTTTCATTTGAAAGCTTCATTTCCTCTTTTGTGTATCCATTTTCTTCGAATACATCACAATGAGGAATTGCGTTTCTATGAATAGGATAAGGATAAGCCATCTCTGCTTTAATTCCTTTGTATTCATTTTCTAATTGCTCTACTGCCTTAACCCCAGTACCAGTGATTGATTGATATGTAGATACAATAACTCTTTTAATTTTATGAGCTTTATGTAATGGAGCTAAAGCCATTACTAACTGTGTAGTTGAACAGTTTGGATTAGCTATAATTTTATCTTCTTTTGTTAACTCACTTGCGTTAATTTCCGGAACAATTAATTTCTTAGTTGGATCCATTCTCCAAGCAGATGAATTATCAATTACTGTTGTACCCACCTCAGCGAATTTAGGTGCCCACTCTAAAGCGATACTACCTCCTGCAGAAAATAAAGCTATTTCTGGTTTCAATGCAATAGCCTCTTCCATAGATTTAATAGAGTATTTCTTCCCTTTAAATTCAATTTCTTTACCTACTGATCTTTGTGAAGCAACAGGAATTAACTCTGTTACAGGAAAATTTCTCTCTGCTAATACTTTAAGCATGATTTCACCAACCATTCCTGTAGCTCCGACTAATGCTATTTTCATTTTTTATATTTTATAGTTGTTTTATTGTCAACAAATTTATTTTTTTAAACAGTAAAAAACAAATTTTATACTAAACCATTTGCATGTCTTTTAAGACTAACTGCGTACTTGATTTGCCTCTAAAGTAGTTTTCTTGAATTGTATAAACTAAATTAGAAAATCGGCGATTTGTAATTTCTTCAAAATACTTCCCAAAACCAAAACCTAAAACTGCAAAGGACACTGTATCTTGTCCTCTTTGTTTTACATATAATTTTAGATGTTCCCTATTTTGTCCCATAGGATGCCCTTTTCCTATATCATATACATTGCTAGTTAGAAAAACCGGCATCTCATTATCTTGACCAAAAGGCTCAAATTGTTTCAAAATCCTAAGAAACTTTGGAGTAATTACACTGAGATCTATTTTTTGATCTATTAATAATTGAGGAATTAAATCATCCTCAGTAATACTATTATTTACAATACTCTCAAACTTCTTCTTAAAGCTTGTGTAGTCCTGTTTTCTAATAGTTAAACCTGCTGCATATTTATGTCCTCCAAATTGAACTAAATATTCATTACATTGCTCAATGGCTTTATATACATCAAAGTTCTTCACTGAGCGTGCTGAACCGGTTAAAAACTCTCCATTTTGCGTAAATACAATAGTTGGTCTATAGTAAGTTTCAATTAGCCTTGAGGCAACAATTCCTAGTACACCCCTATGCCATGTAGGATCAAAAACTACAGTAGCTTTACTATTAATTTCCATGGAATCGGTAATTTTCTTTAAAGCTTGTTCTGTAATATTATGATCGATATGTTTACGCTCTTCATTAAGAGAAATAATATTTTTAGCACTAATTAGAGCCTGCTCATAAGTAAGCTCTGTTAATAGCTCTACGGCATATCTACCATGCTCTAACCTCCCGGCTGCATTAATTTTTGGCGCAATCTTAAATACAATATCTTGTAAAGTATACTTATGCTGGGGATAAAAAGAAAGCAAGGCCTTTATCCCAGGTCTTGGATTAGCATTAATAACTTGTAAGCCGAAGAAAGCTAAAACTCTATTTTCACCAGTTAAAGGAACAACATCTGCCACTATAGCCATAGCTACTAGATCTAGATATCCTTGTAATACCTCTGGTCCATTGTTATTGCGTTGTTCTAAGGCTTGAATAAGTTTGAATCCTATCCCACATCCACATAGGTCTTTATAAGGATAGAAACAATCTTTCTGCTTTGGATCTAATACTGCACTTGCATTTGGAATTTGATCTCCTGGTAGGTGATGGTCACAAATGATAAAGTCTATACCAAGATTTTTAGCATATTCCACTTTATCATTACTTTTTATACCACAATCTAATGCAATAATAAGGGTAATCCCCTTTTGCTTAGCATAATCTATACCCTGAAAAGAAACTCCATAACCTTCCTCATAACGGTCTGGAATATAGGTTCGTACATCTGAAGAAAACTTCTTTAAATAAGAGGATACTAAAGCTACAGAAGTGGTTCCATCTACATCATAATCTCCAAAAACAAGTATACTTTCCTTGTTTTCCAAAGCATCCGATAAGCGCATAACGGCCTTATCCATATCTTTCATCAAAAATGGATCATGTAATAAATCTAGTGTAGGACGAAAAAAATCTTTGGCTTGCTCGAAGGTTAGAATATTTCTTTCCACAAGCAGCTGACCTATTACTTTGTCAACTCCAAGTGCTTGTTGTAGTTGTTCTACCTTTTTTTTATCTACTTCTGGTTTGAATATCCACCGCATTGATTATTTATTATGGAAATGAATATTAGTTTGCACGTTCGCAAATCCTTTGAACATATTCATTACACCACAATAATTTTCAATGGATAAATTTACGGCACGAGTTAATTTGGCCTGGTCTAAATTATTTCCATAAAAATGGTAATCTAAAATGACATCTGTATAAGTTTGTGGGTCTTCTTCACTCAAAACTCCTTCGGTCTCCATTTTGAACTCCTCTACCTCTAAACGCATTTTTTTTATTAAATGGGCTACATCCAAGCCACTACATCCAGCTAATGCAGAAAGCATTAGAGCTTTAGGACGTAATCCCATACCATCTCCTCCATTTTCTTTTCCAGCATCAATGCGGATAACATCCCCACTTGGGTTGGTAGATTCAAATTGCATATTTTCAATCCATGTTGTAGTAACTTTATGTGACATAATTTATCTGGTTTTGATTCAATCCAAATGTATCAAAAAAAAGTCAATGTATCACCTATAACAAGTGACACATTGACTTTAAGTTGATCTATAAAAGACTATAGATTTATTTTTTCCCTGCTACAACCACTACAATTTCTCCTTTTGCCGGTTTAGCTTCAAAATATTCCAATACTTCTTGAACAGTTCCTCTTTTAGTTTGTTCATGAAGTTTAGATAGTTCTCGTGAAACAGATATTCTTCTATCTTCTCCAAAATACTGTATAAACTCCTGTAAAGTTTTATTTAGCTTGTGAGGAGAAACATAAAAGATCATGGTACGTGTTTCTTCTGCTAAAATCAGAAAACGAGTTTGACGGCCTTTCTTTTCAGGCAAGAAACCTTCGAACACAAATTTATCATTCGGTAATCCACTATTTACTAAAGCTGGTACAAAAGCTGTAGCTCCTGGTAAGCATTCTACTTCAATATTATTTTCTACACAAGCTCTTGTTAATAAAAAACCTGGATCAGAAATAGCTGGTGTACCCGCATCGGAAATCAAAGCCAAATTTTCACCGTTTTCCAGTCTTGAAATTAGATTCTCCACTGTTTTGTGTTCATTATGCATATGATGACTCATCATTGGAGTCATAATTTCAAAATGCTTTAATAACTTACCACTTGTTCTTGTGTCCTCTGCTAAGATGTAATCTACTTCTTTTAACACTTTAATCGCACGAAAGGTCATATCATCTAGATTTCCAATCGGTGTTGGCACCAAATATAATTTACCCATATTAATTAAAACGCTTTTCAATGATTAACATAAAACGATCTTCATATTCTTGTTTTCCTTCCCAGTTTCCATATTCAGGCTTTACTAAGTGGTCAATCAAGCTTTGTGCTTCAGCAAAAGTACTTACTGTATTTAATTGGGATAATACTCTATTGAAATCTTCTCCACTACCACCAAATAAATTCTTTTCAAAAGCAATTCTATCATTTAATCCAACACTAATTGTATTGTTATAAATATCATTAATAGACTTTGTTTTTTGAATATGTGGCTGAGTAACCGAAGTAGATTCTAAGTTAAATAAGGTATCTTGGCTAGAAGCTGACTGATTGTCCTGTGCTAAAGAACTAGAATCCTTAACTTCTTCTTGCTCTTTTGAATCAGAAACTCTTTCGAAATTTAAATCCATAAAGTTAAATCCATCAAATGGGTCTACTTCTCTTCTGTCATGAAAAGCCCCTTGTGTTTGATTAGAAGATTCTCTTGACTCTACTTTTATTTGTTCCTCTAGAGCTATTAGCTCCTCTAAATCCTTTTCTTCTTGAATACGTTGCATTTCTGCTAAACGCTCTCTTTCAATAGCTTCTTTTTCGATTAATAAGCGAGCTTGTTCTAAAGCATTTACATGTTCCAAAGCAGCTTGCTCTGCAGCAATTTCTTGTTCTAAGATACGCTCTTGTTCTAGGGCTGCTTGCTCAGCGGCAATACGGGCCTGTTCGGCAGCAATTTCTTGCTCTAAGATACGCTCTTGTTCTAGGGCTGCTTGTTCAGCGGCAATACGAGCCTGTTCGGCAGCAATTTCTTGCTCTAAGATGCGCTCTTGTTCTAGGGCTGCTTGTTCAGCGGCAATACGAGCCTGTTCGGCAGCAATTTCTTGGTCTAAGATACGCTCTTGTTCTAGGGCTGCTTGCTCAGCGGCAATACGAGCCTGTTCGGCAGCAATTTCTTCTTCTAAGATGCGCTCTTGTTCTAAGGCTGCTTGCTCAGCGGCAATACGAGCCTGTTCGGCAGCAATTTCTTGCTCTAAGATGCGCTCTTGTTCTAAAGCTTCTAATTCTAAAGCAATACGAGCTTGTTCGGCAGCAATTTCTTGCTCTAAAATGCGCTCTTGTTCTAAAGCAGCTTGCTCCGCAGCGATACGAGCCTCTTCTAAGATGCGCTCTTGCTCTAAAGCTTCCTGCTCAGCGGCAATTTCTTGCTCTAATAGCTCTTCTTCAAAAGCAGCTTGCTCAGCAACAATACGAGCCTCTTCCAAGATGCGCTCTTGTTCTTGGGCCAAAATCTTATCTGTCTCAGAAGTTATTTGATTTTGAAGCTCTTGCTGACCTTCTAAAGTTTGTAGAGATTCAACCGCAAAATTAGCCTCAGAAATAATATCTTGTACTAAGATCTGCTCCTGAATAGACATATCTTGGATATTTTCTACTATAAGAGAATTATTCTCTTGGGTATCCTCTTGCTCTGCTTCTACTTTATCTAGAAAATCAAAAACTTCTTTTTTATCTAAATCTTCTTCAGACTCCTGTAAATCCATCTCTTGATCAAAAGTATATACTACTTCTTTTATAGCAGGAGTTTCAAAGCTTACTTCTGGAGAAATCTTCTCCAACTGTTGTATATGATCTAGCTCTTCCTTATCCCCATCTATTACTAAAGGATAATCCTGTTCTAATAGATCCTGCGGCATTTGATGTCTTTGTTGCTCAGCTAGCAACCCCATACTCTGTCCAGAATATTGCTCTAGTTTTTGGTCTAATTCTTCTTGACTAATATCCTTGATAAGTCCTAATTCAAAATTATCTTGATAAAACTTTAAAATCAATAACTTTTCATAAAGGTTCTTTGCATCGTTCAACAAGTTATCTACATCTTTATTTTTCATACGCAAAATGCGATGCGCCATACTGAGTAATTCTGTTTCTAAGACCTTCTTCATAACTTTTAATTTCTATTAGTAAATTTCGCAGCTTTTTTTTGATAAATTTGCTTGGTACAAAATAACAAAAAAAAAACGCTGTTCTCAGCCTGAAATTTACAAAATGTTTCTCGAAAATCCTGTCAATCATAAAGAACAATTTGGTTCTATAGAAGTAATCTGTGGTTCAATGTTTTCTGGTAAAACAGAAGAACTTATCAGACGCTTGCGTAGAGCTCAATTTGCAAAACAAAACGTTCAAATATTTAAACCCGCACTTGATACTCGTTATCACCATGAATATGTGGTTTCCCATAACGATACCCAGATTAAATCGACACCTGTAGAAAATGCTGCAGAAATATTGGAACTAGGAAAAGAATGTCATGTAGTAGCTATAGATGAGGCTCAATTCTTTGATAATAATATTATTCAAGTTTGTAATGACTTAGCTAATATGGGAATTCGTGTAATCGTTGCTGGTTTGGATATGGATTTCAAGGGACAACCTTTTGGACCGATGCCAAATTTAATGGCTATTGCCGAATATGTAACCAAAGTACATGCTATATGTACTCGAACTGGTCATCTTGCAAATTATAGTTTTAGAAAAACAGAAAGTGAAGATTTAGTTTTTCTTGGAGAAACTCAAGAATATGAACCTTTATCTCGAGCGGCTTTTCATTTAGCGATGTCTGAACAAGAACTAGCAAAGAAAAATAAAAAAGAATAAGAAGTGAACTAACAACCAACCCCACTTTGTAATTATGCGTAAAATTATTCAAATTTATATCGATTCTTATAGGGGGCTATCTAGTGCTTCATGGATGCTTTCCATCGTGATGCTCATTAATAGATCTGGCTCCATGGTATTACCCTTTCTTGGAGTCTATATGACTAAAGAATTAAATTTTACACAAACCCAAATTGGCTATGTATTGGCCTGTTTTGGTGTTGGTTCTATCTTTGGTTCAACTATTGGAGGATGGATCACCGATAAGATAGGTAATTACAAAGTACAATACATGAGTTTACTGTGTAGTATTCCGATATTTATTATGCTACCCCATTTCACCTCTGTCATTGGTCTAGCTTTAATGATGCTTGTGCAAAGCACGGTAAGTGAGATGTTCCGACCAGCAAACTCAGTAGCAATAACCATGTATGCAAAACCAGAGAACATTACCCGAGCCTTTTCCTTGAACAGAATGGCGGTGAATCTTGGATTTTCCATTGGCCCAGCTATGGGAGGTTTTCTAGCAGCTTTTTCATGGGCTTTACTTTTTTATGTCAATGCTTTTGCAGCTTTTGTTGCAGCTATTGTCTTTATTTATTTTTTTAGAAATAGGAAAACCAATAAAGAAATATTAAAGGAAATGCAACAAGAACAAGACAACCAAAAGGAGATACAATTAGAGGAAGTTCCTGGTATATCCCCTTATAAGGATAAACCCTTCTTACTTTATTCTTTCTTTTGTACGTTATATGCAATTGCCTTTTTACAGCTCTTAAGTACCCTACCTATCTTCTATGATAAAGTTGGTGGACTTGGAGAGATAGAAATTGGATTGGTTCTAGGGTATAGTGGTCTACTTATTTTCCTTACAGAAATGCTTTTAGTCTACGTAGCAGAACGTCATCTTTCCCTTAGAAATGCAATCGTTTATGGAGTAGTTATAAGTGCTTTTGGTTATGCAATATTAGCCTTTGATTATAGCTTAATAGCTATTTATATTTCTATGTCAATATTATGTCTTTCTGAAATGTTAGCCATGCCATTTACCGCCACAGTTACAGCTATGCGTGCAGGAACACAAAACAAAGGAGCTTACATGGGAGTAAACGGACTTGTTTTTGCTATTGGATTCATCGTAGCTCCAATTTTAGGAACTAAGGTAGCAACAGATTATGGCTATAGTACTTTATGGCTATTAACTGCCCTGCTAGTAGTTATTTCAGCAATTGGCTTGCATTATTCCATAAAAAAAATGAAATTAGAACAATAATTTACCCAAAACATACATTATATATTAAAGGATAGCTTATTGGCTATCCTTTTTACATTAGGTTAATTGGCAAGTAAAACTTTGACTTTTACCATCTAAAAGTCTTCGTCTTAACAAAACTTCCCTTATATTTAGATTAAATCATAAACAATGAAAGAAAATTCTACAAATATACAATTGAACGTAAAAGATAAAGTTGCAACTATATCTTTTTATAGTCCAGCGAGCAACTCTTTTCCAAGTTCATTATTAAACCAGTTAAGTCAACAAATTGACCAACTAGAACAAAATCCAGAAATCACCACGGTTATTTTAAAAAGTGAAGGGGAAGGAGCATTTTGTGCAGGTGCTAGTTTTGATGAATTATTACAAATAACCACAAAAGAACAAGGTCATATCTTCTTTAATGGTTTTGCAAAAGTGATAAATTCTATCCGAAAAAGTTCAAAAATATTCATTGCTAGGGTTCATGGTAAAACTGTAGGTGGAGGAGTTGGGCTAGTAGCTAGTTGTGACTATGCTTTTGCTACCGACCAGGCTTTTATCAAATTATCTGAGCTAGCTATCGGGATTGGCCCTTTTGTAATTGAACCAGCTGTTTCCAGAAAAATTGGTAAAATGGCAATGAGCGAGATGACTCTAGAGGCACATAGTTGGAAGTCTTCTTCTTGGGCATTTGAAAAAGGGTTATATAATGAACTTTTCCATACCACAGACCAAATGGATCAAAGTATAGAAGAATTCTCCAAGAGAGTAAGTTCTTATAATCCACAAGCCCTACAGCA
Source organism: Myroides sp. LJL116 (assembly GCF_054871685.1). Lineage (NCBI taxonomy): Bacteria > Pseudomonadati > Bacteroidota > Flavobacteriia > Flavobacteriales > Flavobacteriaceae > Myroides > Myroides sp. LJL116. The sequence continues at coordinate 100,858 of NZ_JBTXLR010000001.1, read as the reverse complement.
AATGAAGCTAGTTTTTTGGGAAGGAACCTCTAACTGGGATGAGTTATTAACCCAGCGTGCTACCATATCTGGGGAATTAGTCCTATCTGATTTCACTAAAAATGCCTTAGAGCAATTCAAAAAAAAATAATGAATAAAAGAAATATTTCCACTCTCCAAACAGTGTTTTTTCTGGTTTTACTCATAAGTACTTCTGCAGTATTGGGGCAAAGTAAATCTTCTAAATCAGATCTATTAACGGACAATAAACCCTTTAGTCATATGGGGCTATCGGCTGGATTTTCCACTTTAGGAACAACCATTGAAGTTTCTACACCAATAGCTAAAAGATTAAAATTGCGTGCTGGAGTAGATTTTTTCAAATATAATACAAAACAATTTTCCATGGATTTACAGGATCCTAATGGAGTTTTAAAAGAATACTTTCACACTGAACCAAAGCTTAAAACAAAGGCGAATATCCATTTATTCCATGCCCACTTATTAGTAGATTATTATATTTTCGAAAAAAGTATCTTTTATATAAGTGCTGGTGTATACTTGGGCAATACCAAATTTGGAACAAAAGGAAGATTAGAGGATCAGTATGGTAATCTTATAGAATTAAAACCTGGAAAAGATTGGCCAGAAATTATTTTTGATGGTAAAAAGTTGGAAGTAATACAAGCAAGAGTAGATGCAGAATTAAAATTAGGAGATGTAGTAAAACCTTACCTAGGTATAGGTATTGGTAGAGCCATTCCCAAGAATCGATTTGGAATCAAAGCAGAACTTGGTATCATTTATCAAGGAGCCTATTCTATCTACCAAAATGGACAAAAACTGCCTACATTAACCCGTTCTGAGCTATATATTGAAGACAGCCAAAAGTATACTAAATGGTTAAAGTGGTGGCCAAAAGCTAGCATTCAGCTGAGCTATCGCCTATTTTAACTAACCTTGTTTCAAAAGCAAAGCAGAAGATTCTCAAAACAGGCTATTTTTACTTACCTTTGTGAAAATTTTTTACTTATGCCAAAGATTAGAATAACAAAGCAATTTACATTTGAGACAGGTCATGCATTATATGGATATGATGGAAAATGTAGAAATGTGCACGGACATAGTTACAAACTTGGAGTAACAGTGGTAGGTAGCCCTATTGAGGATAGCAGCAATGTTAAATTTGGAATGGTTATTGATTTTGGAGATTTAAAAAAGATAGTAAAAGAAGAAGTGGTAGATGTATTTGATCACGCTACTGTCTTCAATCAAAATACCCCACATTTAGAGCTTGCTAAAGAACTTCAACAAAGAGGACACCATGTAATTTTAGTAGACTACCAACCTACGAGTGAAAATATGGTGATTGATTTTGCTCATAAAATAAAATCAAGACTTCCTGAAGGAATCGAACTTTTTAGTTTGCGTTTACAAGAAACGGAATCCTCTTATGCAGAATGGTATCAATCTGATAATATGTAAGATTTGGAAATAACTATAAATACAGATAAAACTGTTTATTTCACCTCAGATCATCACTTTGGTGCACCAACCAAAGCCAAAAGTCTTCCAAGGGAACAGCTATTTCTACAATGGCTAAATGAAAAAGAGCAAGATATGGGCGCTTTATTCATCTTAGGAGATTTATTTGATTTTTGGTTTGAATATAAAACAGTAGTACCTAAAGGCTTTGTCCGTATTTTGGGAAAATTAGCCCAGCTAAAAGATAAAGGTATACCTATTTATTTTTTTGTAGGTAATCATGATTTATGGATGGATGACTATTTCCAGCAAGAGCTTGGAATTCCAGTTTTTCACCAACCACAAGTTTTCCATATTAATGGTAAATCTTTCTTTATAGGTCATGGAGATGGTCTAGGACCTGGAGACCTAGGCTATAAAAGAATGAAAAAAGTCTTTACCAATAAATTCTCTAAATGGCTATTTAGATGGTTGCATCCAGATATTGGAGTAAAACTGGCTTCCTATTTATCCGTAAAAAACAAACTTATCTCTGGAGATGAAGACATCACCTTTTTAGGAGAAGATAAAGAGTGGTTAGTGATTTATAGTAAAGCTAAACTAGAGAAACAGCATTATGACTATTTTATCTTTGGTCATAGACATTTACCTATGATCTTAGATTTAGGCAATAATTCTAAATATGTCAATTTAGGAGACTGGATTAACTACTTTACCTATGTAAGTTTCAAAAAAGAGCTTACTTTGATAGAATATAAAAAAGAATTAAACGATACGAAAACTTCCTAACTCAGGAAGTTTTTTTTATGGTAGATCTTCTGGTTTATCTAAGATCCAAGTCGCAGGCCAAAAATAATCCCATTTTTGACTAGCTAAATCCACCTCTGAATCCACAAAAGGGCGATATGTCCTGTTATTTATCGAAACATAGCTTCTTGCAAACACTTGCACATCTTGTCCCTTTTGGGCATAATGCTTCTTAATAACTTGAGCCATTTGCCATATCATATCTGGAGTGTTCAGTCTTGCTTGCTGTTTAGGTGTAAGCATCGTGTCTAAGTCAAAAGAATGTCTCTTTTTTGAGTTTTTATCCTCTACAGTATAATAAGTATACCCTGAGCGTGAACGAAGCATCATACGCCACGATAAACGGTGTGCTTGATCCGTCCAAAGCATATCACTACGTAAAAGATATCCTCTTAAAGGCAAAAGTATCTGAATCACAAATAAAGTTCCTAAAATGCTTAATTGTACATTAGATAAATATTTAGTTTCTAAGTCCTGTTTAGTTAATTCCAAAGCTGGTTTTCTTTTAAGGAAAAGACTTCTAATAAAACTTGGACTATAAAAAAATACTGCAAAACTAAGTGCGAAATAAGGAAATATCCCTATTTGAAGAGTAATAGAATTAAAAAGGTGGAATACTAAGGCTCCAAAAAAAGCATAGTTTCTAGTTGGTTTATAAAGTAATAAAGGAACAATTAAAGCATCAAATAAAATACCTAGATAAGCTATACTCAACACAAACCATTGTTCAGTAAAAATAGCTTTAAAGGAATCAGGTATATTAGCATACTGATACATCAAACCAATAAAATCGCCATTAAGCCAATCGGGATAAAACTTAGCCAAGGTTCCATAAAAATAAACCAGAAATATTTGGCCTATAAATAACCACTTTACATACACCGGCATCCATAATCTACTTTTATGTCTTTTGTTTTTCACATCCAAAGAACAATAATCATTTGCAGGTAAAAAGCACATAAACAAGCTTATTATTAGCAATAGATAATAGTGATTATTATAAGAGGTCTTTTGTAAAAAATATGCTCCTGCCCATAACAGGGTAACTAAAATAATACTAAGCCTATATCTGTAACCTAACATAACACCTAAAGAGGCGATGCCCATCAAACCAAAATAGACATACATTTGCGGACCTACTAAGACTTGTAGAAAATCCATATGGATAAAGGAGAAAGTCATTTTAACTTCTACTAAATTATCCCTTACCCATCCTGTGGCTATAGCCCCAAAGGATTCACACGCAAATAAAAAGCCAAAGATAATTCTGAAAACTATTAAAGCAGAATTATCCATAGGATAGAAAGCCTTCTTAAACATTGTCCTGAAAATACTCAAGTGTAAAAACCTTATCTTTATTTAACTGTTGTACTAATTCATCTAAGCTTGCAAATTTCTGTTCGTCTCTAATTCTAGCTAGTATACTAACTTGAATTTCTTTCCCATAAAGATCCGCATTAAAGTCAAGGTAATTCACCTCTATACTATATGGGTGATTTTCAAATGTAGGATTAAATCCCACATTCATCATTCCTTTTACTTTTCTCCCGTCCAAAACAGACTCTACTACATATACACCTGATTTAGGTACTAATTTATAATCGTACTTTAAAACTAAATTAGCTGTTGGAAATCCAAGGGTTCTGCCCAATTGCTTTCCTTTTACAACTGTTCCTTCAAAGAAGTAATTATAGCCTAAATAACTATTAGCAATCTTTATATCTCCTTGCTCTAATGCTTTTCTAATCTTAGTAGAACTAATAGAAACACTGTCCAGTTCTTTGGCAGAGATTTCCTCTACTTCAAAGCCAAACTCTTGTCCATATTGCTTAAGTATCTGTATATCCCCAGTCCCGCCTTTTCCAAAGCGATGGTCATACCCTATGATAATCTTAGCTATATTGAATTTTTCAACTAAAACTTGCTGTACAAACTCCTTAGCACTTAAAGATGAAAATTCTAAATCGAATTTTTGCACAACTAAGTTATCCAAGCCCAAGTTATCTAGAAGTTGTTGTTTTTCTTCTAGAGTATTCAATAAACGAATATCCTGCTCTTTCTTTAAGACCATTCTAGGGTGAGGAAAAAAAGTAAGTAAAAGACTCTCCATTTGCATTTGCTTTGCGCTTTCCACTAAGTCTTTAATGATTTTTTGATGCCCCAAATGAAGCCCATCAAAGGTTCCAAGAGTTGCTACTACTTTTTTATTACAAGAAAATTCGTTTATGGAAGAAAATGCTTTCACTTTAATTTAATTACAAAGATTAGATTACTACATTTGCCCCTTCCTTTAAAAGGGTACAAATACAAGGATGTTCAAAAATACATCATTTTTATAAAACCAAGACGATATTAGGCTACAACAAATCCATTGTCTTAAAATAAATCCACATAATGACTACTAGTTTACAAAAAAAATTCTTCTTAATACTATTTCTTTTCCTTTGCATCACGATACAAGGACAGGTAAAAATAATGACATGGAATTTAATGAACCTAGGTAAAAGTAAAACTCCCGAGCAAATCACTTATATAGCTACTATATTAGATAAAGCAGATATTATTGCTATTCAGGAAGTGGTTACTAATCCAACAGGAGCACAAACTACCGCAAAAATACATCAAGAATTAAATAACTCTACCTCTTCTAAATGGGATTACGTCATTAGTGAACCAACCCAAAGTTCCCCATATCGATCAGAGAGATATGTCTATTTCTTTAAAACAAGTCAAGTAAAACTTAAAAATAAACCATATTTAGATCAACATTTTGCTCAACAAATAGAAAGAGAACCTTATGTAGCTACCTTCACCTATAAAGGAAAGGAAATTACTTTGTTGAACTTTCACGCTTTACCTAAAAAGCACCAACCAGAAACAGAAATAAAATATTTTAGAAATTACCCAAGTCTTTACATTGATCATAACCTTGTCTTTTTGGGGGATTTTAATTTAACACAAGCCCATAGTGTATTCAATCCCATAAAAAAGATGGGATATGAACCAGCTTTTACCAAGCAAAAAACAAGCTTACGTCAAAAGTGTATACAAGGAGATTGTTTAGCTTCGGAATATGATAACCTATTTCACAATAGTGCAAATATGTCTATAACACATAGTGAAGTTATCTTGTTTTTTGAAGATTTTGAAGACTTAGAAACAGCAAGAAAACTCTCTGACCACATCCCCTTATTGGTACAATATAATCTGAAATAAATAAAAAAGCCTAACTCAAAAGAGTTAGGCTTTTTTATTTTAGTTACGTCTTTGAAAAATACTCACATAATAAAGCAAGGTTCCCAAAGAAGAAATAGCCGCTATAAGGTAAGTTCTAGCTGCCCATTTTAAAGAGTCTTTAGCAATACCTAATTCTGAGCTGTTAACCATATTGCTCTTCTCTAACCATTGAAGTGCTCTATGGCTAGCATCATATTCTACTGGCAAGGTTATAACAGTAAATAGGGTAGTTAAAGACAGCATAATGATTCCAAGCAAAAGAAGCGATGGATAACTATTAATCAGAACTACACCACCTAATAATAAAAAGGGCACAAATCTTGAACTAATGTTGACAATTGGAACTAAATTAGACCGTAATTTCAGCCATTTATACCCATAAGCATGCTGGACAGCGTGTCCAACTTCATGAGCTGCTACAGCCGCCGCAGCAGCATTCCTTTCATTATAGACCACTTCACTTAAGTTTACCGTTTTATCCATTGGATTATAATGATCCGTAAGTCTACCAACAGTAGAAATAACTTTTACATCATAAATACCATGATCAAAAAGCATTTGTTGTGCAATCTCTGCACCGCTTCTACCATTGGCTAATGCAATAGTAGAATACTTTTCCATTTTGCTATTTAATCTCCCTTGGATAATATATCCTAAGAAAGAACAAATAATTAAAAAAATCCAAATTCCCATTTTTCAACGTTTTAGTTAATAAAACTATCAAAACATATTCCATTCACATTAAATAATGACAAAATGACACAAAAAAAAGGGGATTACTGTAGTAACCCCCTTTTCTATAATATATTAAAAACTGACTATTTCAATTTTTTCTTAACTTCTACTTCTTGGAAAGCTTCAATTACGTCATACTCTTTAATATCGTTGTAGTTCTTAATCTGGATACCACAATCGTATCCTTTAGATACCTCTTTAACATCATCTTTGAAACGACGTAAAGCAGTGAACTCACCTGTGAAGATAACTACACCCTCACGGATTAAACGAATTCTAGAGTTACGGTAGATCTTACCATCTGTAACCATACATCCTGCAATTGTACCAACTTTAGAAATCTTGAATAACTCACGGATTTCAGCAGTACCTGTAACTTCTTCTCTTAACTCTGGAGATAACATACCTTCCATTGCATCCTTAAGATCGTCAATCGCAGCATAAATAATAGAGTAGTTTCTGATATCAATTTCTTCTTTATCAGCTAATGCCTTAGCAGAAGCCATTGGACGAACGTTAAATCCGATAATAATAGCATCTGATGCAGAAGCTAATAACACGTCAGATTCTGTAATCGCTCCAACTCCTTTATGAATAATATTGATTTGAATCTCTTCTGTAGATAATTTAGAGAATGAATCAGATAATGCCTCAACAGAACCATCCACGTCTCCTTTTAAGATAATATTCAATTCCTTGAAATCTCCTAAAGCAATACGTCTTCCAATCTCTGCTAAAGTAATATGTCTTTGTGCTCTTACCGATTGCTCACGAACTAATTGAGTACGTTTAGCGGCAATTTGTTTAGCTTCTTTCTCTTCTTCGAATACATTGAATTTATCTCCAGCTGTTGGCGCACCATCTAAACCTAATACAGAGATAGGTCTTGAAGGGCCTGCTTCTTTTACAGAATTACCACGCTCATCATGCATTGCACGAACTTTACCATGGTTACAACCTGCTAATAAATAATCTCCTACTCTTAAAGTTCCAGCTTGAACTAAAACAGTAGAAACGTATCCACGTCCTTTATCTAAGAAAGCTTCCACTACAGTACCTGTAGCTAATTTATTAGGGTTAGCTTTTAACTCTAACATTTCTGCTTCAAGTAGTACTTTCTCTAATAATTCTTTCATACCAATACCCTGCTTAGCAGAAATATCTTGTGATTGGTATGTACCACCCCACTCTTCAACTAAGAAGTTTAAAGCAGCTAATTTTTCTTTAATCTTATCTGGATTAGCCGTTGGCTTATCAATCTTGTTAATAGCGAAGATAATTGGAACACCCGCTGCAGTTGCGTGACTTATCGCTTCTTTAGTTTGAGGCATGATGTCATCATCCGCCGCAATCACAATAATAACGATATCTGTAACTTGCGCACCACGAGCACGCATAGCCGTAAAGGCCTCGTGTCCTGGAGTATCTAAGAAAGTAATCTTTTGACCTCCTTCTAAAGTAACTCCATATGCACCAATGTGCTGCGTAATTCCTCCTGATTCACCTGCAATCACGTTCGCTTTACGAACATAATCTAATAAAGATGTTTTACCGTGATCCACGTGTCCCATTACAGTAACAATTGGAGCTCTTGGTTGTAAATCTTCTGGTCTATCTGGAGTCTCTTCAATTGCCTCATCAATATCAGCAGTTGTAAAGTCTACTTCATATCCAAATTCGTCTGCAACAATAGTAAGTGTTTCAGCGTCTAAACGTTGATTCATCGTTACCATGATTCCCAATGACATACAAGTTCCAATTACTTTTGTAATAGGCACATCCATCATCGTTGCGATTTCTCCTACAGTTACGAATTCTGTTACTTTTAAAACTTTATTTCCAGCCTCTAGAGCTTTTTGTTCGTCATCTGATTTTTTACGGTGATCCGCACGTTTATCACGACGATATTTAGCAGCTTTAGATTTGTTTCCTTTACCTTGTAAACGCTCTAAAGTCTCCTTAATTTGGTTTTTAACCTCTTCTTCTGTTGGCTCAGCTTTAACAACTGGAGTATTTGGACGTTTTTGGTTGTGATTTCTATTACCAAATTTCCCACCACCTCTGTTGTTATTGTTGTTCCCAGAACGTTGGTTTGCACCAGCTGGTCTATTCTTATTATCCGTGGATGTGTTTGCACCACCTTCAGAATTTGCAGGCTTAGCTATACGTTTTCTTTTATTCTTACCTGCTGCACCATCTTTAGCATTAGCCTGGTTCCCTTTCTTAGGATCTTCTTTTTTCTTCTTAGGCTTATCAAATTGAGATAAATCAATTGTCTGCCCAGTAAAAGTAGTTCCAGAAAGCTTTTGGTAATTAGTTTTAATTACTTCATCCCCTAACTTCGGTTCTTCAGTATCTGTGTTTACTTCCACATCAACCTTTTTGTTTCCTGGTTTTTTAGATGAAGTATCTTGACCTTCTACAGAACTTTTCTGTTGTGGTTTCTCTACCTCTTTTTTAGCTTCCACTTGCTTTTGTGTGTTCGTTATTTTCGTTGCTTGTCTTTGTTCAACTTTAGCACTTGTTTCTTTTTTATCTTTAGAAACAGTGGCATCTATGTTTGAAGAATCCTTTTTTACAGATTCTTTTTTATCTGAAACAACATTCTCTACTTTTTTAGAATCACCTGAAGGAGCTTTAGTTTTCTTAGGGTCAAGATCAATCTTACCAACAGTTTTTAATGCAGCAATTTCTTCTGCCTTAGCTCTGATGATTTCTTGTTCACGTTTTATACGTGCTTCCTCTTGTTTTTTCTTCTCTTCAAGTTCCTTATCGCGCTCTTGTTTCAAAACTTCTCTTTCTTTCTTCTTCTCCTCACTTACTTCAATAGAAGCTTCCTTCTTCCCTTTATCAGCAGAAAAATTCTTACACAAAACACTATATTCCTCCTTAGAAATTTTAGCATTTGGTGTTGCGTCGATTATATCGTACCCTTTGCCTTTCAAAAAGTCTACGGCTCTATCTAGAGAAATATTTAATTCCCTTAAAACTTTATTTATTCTTATTGCTCTTTCTTCAGACATATTATCTTTTTAGTGTATTAAATGTGTTGTGTTGCAGTTATAGTAAATTCCTAGTCTTCGAACTCTTCGTTCAAAATACGAATAACGTCTTCGATCGTTTCTTGTTCTAAGTCTGTTCTTTTTACTAACTCTTCAACACCTAGGTTTAATACGCTCTTAGCAGTATCCAAACCAATCCTATTAAATTCTTCGATTACCCACTCGTCGATTTCGTCTTTGAATTCTCTTAATTCTACGTCATCATCTTCTGGGTCCAATTCGCGCATTACATCGATATCATATCCAGTTAACATTCCAGCCAACTTAATGTTCTGTCCTCCTCTACCGATTGCACGTGACACCTCTTCCAAGTCTAAGTAAACATTTGCTTTCTTATTACTCTCGTCAATTACCACTTTATTGATCTTCGCTGGCGCTAAAGCTCTTTTGATAAATAACTCTGTGTTTTCTGTATAATTGATAACATCAATATTTTCGTTACCTAGTTCACGAACAATACCGTGAATTCTAGATCCTTTTACACCAACACAAGCTCCAACAGGATCAATACGATCATCATAAGTATCCACTGCAACTTTGGCTTTTTCACCTGGGATACGAACAACTTTCTTAATAGTAATTTCTCCTGACTCAATTTCAGGAATTTCTTGCTCAAATAATTTCTCTAAGAACTTAGATGTAGTTCTAGACATAACAATTTGAGGCTTAGTACCTTTTAACTCAACAGATTCGATGATACCTTTAACGGTATCTCCTTTTCTAAAGAAATCAGAAGGAATTTGTTTATCTTTCGGTAAAATGATTTCATTCTTACCTTCATCCATTAAAATAGCGATTTTCGGACGCGCATGGTGAACTTCAGCTGCGTAAATTTCACCTACTAAATCTTTAAATTGCTTATATAATGTAGTATTATCATGTTCAGTAACCTTAGAGTATAGATTCTGACGTAAAGCTAAAATTGCTCTTCTGTCTAACCCCTCTAATTTCACTTCTTCAGAAACTTCTTCACCTACCTCGAAATCCGATTCGATGCGTCTTGCTTCTGATAAGGAAATCTCCGCATTTTCATCTTCTACTTCCCCATCGGCAACAACAATTCTATTACGGAAAACTTGACAGTCTCCTTTATCTGGATTAACAATAATATCGAAATTATCATCTGATCCATACTTCTTTTTTAAAGCGTTTTTTAAAACATCTTCAAGAATTGCCATAAGCGCTACACGCTCAATATCTTTTTCGTCTTTAAATTCTGAGAATGAATCTACTAAATCTCTATTCTCCATGGGATATGTTGTTTTTAAAATGAAATTATAACTATAGCTTCTTTAATATTTTCAAAAGGAATTTGTACTTCCTTCTCCACAGTAACCTTTCCTTTTCCTACAGGCTTAGGCTCTCTGCTTTTCCACTTTAGAACGATATTATTGTCAACAACAGCATCTAGAGTTGCCTCATATTTCTCTTGATCTAAAGTAACTACCTTTAGTTTTCTTCCAATATTCTTATTATATTGTCTAATAAACTTTAATGCAGAGGTAGCTCCTGCAGAGGCAACTTCTAAAGCGAAATCCTCCTCTTCTCTATCTAAATCTTGTTCGATAGCACGACTTACGTTGATACAATCTTGTAATGTAACACCATAATCACCGTCAATTGTAACTACAACCTTATTGTCAGGCGAGATAGTAAAATCTATCAAAAACAACTCTGGATATTGCTCAAATGCCTGTGCAATTTTCTCCTGTATTTTTTGTTTTAATGTCATATGCTATAAAAAGAGGGGACAATTATGTCCCCTCATTATTTAATATTTTTAATAAATAACAGCACAAATATACGATTTATTTTATTATAAATAAAACTTTGTCTATTGATAATTATATCCTTAACTTTATTTAAACAAGAATACTACCTTGTGAACACCCAAAAAACCAGACATATGAAAAAAATTTTAGTCCCTACCGATTTTTCTGAACAAGCTTTCAATGCGATTAAGGCTGCGACAGTATTAGCTAAAAAATCTAATGCTGAAATCACTCTTTTACATATATTAGACCTACCTAGCCAAGGTAGTGACTCTATCAACGTTGGCAGTAAAATACCTGAGGTCATGTTTTTTAAGAATGCTGCAGAAAAAAAACTGAATGATTTAGCTCATGACCCTATTTTTGATGGATTAACAATTAACACAAGTTTAATACTTGAAAAAACATACCAAGGCGTAATTAAATCTGCAACAACCAATAATTGCGACCTTATTATTATGGGATCTCACGGAACAAGTGGAGTAAAAGAATACTTTGTAGGTTCAAATACCGAGAAAGTAGTAAGATATTCCAAAATACCAGTATTAGTAATAAAAGGAAAAGTAGATGATTTCAAGATTTCTAACTTTGTTTTTGCCTCAGACTTTAGCGAAGGAACAAAAACACCTTTTTTGAAGGCCTTGAAGTTAAGCAAGATTCTACAAACCACCTTTACCTTATTAATGGTTAATACACCTAATAATTTTAAACCTACCTATGTAGCTGAAGAAATACTAGAGGATTTTTTACAAGAGATTTCTGATTCAGAATACAACCTTGAAATATATAATGATTTAACTATAGAAAACGGAATCAACAACTTTACTAAAAAGGCAAATGCAAATCTTATCGGTATAGCAACACATGGTCGAACAGGTCTATCCCATTTCTTCAATGGAAGCATTAGTGAAGACTTAGTCAATAGAGTAGATTGCTCAATCATTGTTTTTCAAATAGACTAAAAATAAAAAGCGATGTAGCTAGATTTTTTTCTAACTACATCGCTTTTTACTTTACTCCTATTTAGGAAAGGTTTTATTGTATTATTTGAATATGACTCTTTGCAACTTGTTCAATTGGCAAAAAGTGCTTTTTTCCATCCACTAATAAACAAACATAAATATTATCAATAGCGATAACATAACCTTGAAGCTCATTTATCTTTACTAACTGCCCTAACTCTAAATTCTTTCTTGTATAGAAAGAGTAAAGTAATTGAGATACAATATCCTTAGCACCTAAGCCTAAAGATAAAGCCATAGTCAACAACACAGCTCCAACTATAATTGAAATATTATTGGTAATTATATCCGTATTAATACCTAGTTGATTCAGAGTCGTTATTGCAACAAAAACAAAAACGAAATAAAACAGTACATTCCCAATAATGCGTGCTCCTGAAAAGTCAATTGCTTTTAATAATCCAACAACCGTCTTTTTAATCCAAGAAGCAAAATACACTCCCGCTCCAAAAATTAACAGAGCAACAAATATCTTAGGAATATAAAGCATCAAATCTCCTATCTCTTTAGAAACAACAGATAATCCAAACATTTCTGCCCCTATAACAATCATTAGGAAAATCAAAAATATTCGAAGGAATCCTACTAAAATATTCGATATGCTTATATTGAAATTTAATTTTCCTATAAGCTCATTCTCTTTAAGTATATCATCTAGTCTATCTAATCGGATTAGACCAAAAATCTTTCTAATAATAAAACTAGTTATTTTTAGCACTGCCCAACAAATGGCCAAGTAACCTAAAGCTAGTAGTAATCCGATAGCTCCTTTAATTAAAGAATCCATGATTGAACTCATTAACTCATTTGGGTATTCAAACTTATTTAACTCCATTATTTTTTAATCTGATTTTTTTCTACGATCTCTTTTATTAACTTTTCATTCTTTTCTTTATCTACCTCGCCAATAAAACTCCCAAGAGCTTGAGGTACTTTTACGGTATAAAGTTCAGAAACATCTAAAGAAAGCTTTATAAAATTCAAGTTATCTATAACTCTATCTTTCAGATAACCTGGTAGCTTTTCGTCTTGCAGTATTTTCTTAAAAGGATTTTCCATAATCACAAGGAGTTATAAATTACAATAATTTTCTTCTTTGCACGATGTAATCGCATTTTGACAGCGCTTTCCCCTAGTTCAAGTAAATCTGCTATCTCTTTTATACTTTTATCATCTTGGTACTTCATTAGGAGTACAATTCGATCTTGAGCATCTATTTCAATTAATGCCCTTTGCAATTTCTCCACATTCATAGCAAAAATCTCTTCATCTGAAATCTCTTGCTCTGCAAAATCCAGCACATCACTGTCTTGCTCGATTACATCCTCTTTCCTTTTTTTACTTAAAACCTGCTTTGTGTAATTCACACAATGATTATAAGCAAAAGCATATATCCAGGTAGAAAGTTTAGAATCCCCTCTAAACTTTTTTAAATTCAAATATAACTTAACGAATATGTCCTGTGTTAAATCTTCCGCCACATCCCGATTTTCTGCAAATCCTAAACACCGAGTATATACCTTTTGTGCATAACGATCATATAAAATACCGAATAAATGTGTATTACCACTACTACAGATAAATTGAACCAAGTCCTCATCTGTCATAGAGGTAAAATTATTGTTCTCTAAATTAATTTTCATAGGGAATAATTACAGAGGCAAATGTAGTCAATAAAATTAAAACCAATTTGCTACTTTATAGCTACAAATAACTATATTTTACCTATTTGCATTAATTTAGCAACATACTTTCCAATCACATCAAACTCTAGATTTACCTTATCTCCTTGTTTGTAGTACTGAAATATAGTATGCTCTTGTGTATAAGGAATAATAGCTACTTTAAAAGTATTTACTCCAGAATCCACAACTGTTAAAGATGTACCATCAATTGTGATAGATCCTTTATCTATTGTCGTATGCATAGAGTCTTGCTTGAATTCAAAACCATAATAAGTACTTCCATTTGCAGGCTCAATACTTACACATGTAGCAACATGATCCACATGCCCTTGAACAATATGCCCATCTAAACGGCCATTAAACAACATAGCTCTTTCTAAGTTAACATATTCCCCTTGTTTCCAATTTCCAATTGTAGTTACTAAAATAGTCTCTTTAATTGCAGTTACAGTATAAGTATTATCTTGAATACTTACTACAGTTAAGCATATACCATTATGTAACACACTTTGATCTATTTTCAATTCATCAACGAAATTACAACGTACAGTAATGTGTAAATTCCCTAACTCTTGTTCGATTTTTTCAATCTGTCCTATGTTTTCAACTATACCTGTGAACATAACTCCATTTATTTTTATTAAATTTGCTATCAAAAGTAGTAATAATTTACGACGATACTATGAGCCAAAAAACAGAAAATATTAAAGTAGGGATTTCCGTAGGAGATTTAAATGGAATTGGGGGAGAAATCATACTTAAGTGTTTTGAAGATAATAGAATGCTAGAATTATGCACTCCTATTATTTTCGCAAATTCCAAACCATTATCCTATATAAAGAAAACCATTGGCAACAACACTCCTATTCAAGGTATAGATGACCTAGCAAATGTTGTACCCAATAAAGTAAATGTATACAATATCTGGAAAGAGAATATAAACATCACCTTTGGAACCAATGATCCTATTATCGGAAAATATGCAATAAAATCTTTCACAAGTGCAACACAAGCATTAAAAGAAGGAGACATAGATGTTCTTGTTACTGCACCTATTAATAAATACAACAGTTTCGATGAAGAATTTCCTCATCCTGGACATACAGATTATCTAAATGAGAATTTAGAAGGGGAAGCGCTTATGTTATTAGTAAGTGATCAACTAAGAGTTGGTTTAATCACCGATCACTTACCATTAAAAGATGTAGCAAAATCAATTACACCTGAATTAATTGAAAAAAAGGTGAAGATTATTAATCAAGCATTAATCAATGATTTCAACATCTATAAACCAAGAATTGCAATTTTAGGACTAAACCCACATGCAGGGGACCATGGTGTTATTGGACAGGAAGAAATTGAAATTATTCAACCAACTGTTGAGAATTTAAATGACCAAGGCATATTAGTGTCAGGTCCATTTGCAGCAGATGGCTTTTTTGGAATGCAAACTTATAAGAGTTTCGACGCTGTATTGGCTTGCTACCATGATCAAGGACTTGCCCCATTTAAAGCATTGACTTTTGGTCAAGGTGTAAACTTCACGGCGGGTCTAGACAAGATTAGAACTTCACCAGACCATGGAACAGCCTATGATATTGCAGGAAAATCAATAGCAGATCCTTCTTCTTTTAAAGAGGCAATTTATTTAGCGATAGATATATATAACAACCGAAACTTCAACAAAGAAGCAGCGGCAAACCCTTTACAAACACAAGAAAAAGATTTTACTACAAAAAAAAATTGATAATTAGCTTGTAATAATAATTATTTTTTATCTTTGCACGCTCAAATCATGTATAATCATGAAAACCGAAAACAAATTTTTGATTCCATTTATAGGATTAAAAAATGGAACTCACCAGTTTGATTTCCCTATAGAAGATGATTTTTTTGAAGATTATCAATATAAGGATTTTAATGAGGTGAACGTTAATGCAGTAATTCTACTTAATAAGAAAAACACCTTATTAGAATTACAAGTTAATATTGAAGGGACAGTTAATGTTCCATGCGATATAACAAATCAAGATTTTGACTTACCAATTGATGGTGAGATAAAAATGATTGTAAAATTTGGAGAAGAATTCAATGACGATCATGATGAAATCTTAATAATACCGTTTACAGAACATCAAATAGATGTAAAACAGTATATCTACGAATTAATAATTTTGGGTATCCCTCAAAAAAGAATTCACCCAGGTGTACTAGACGGGTCTTTAGAATCGGAAGCTTTAGATATCTTAGGATATTATAATGAAGAGGAAGAGGATGAAGATGAAGAAGGAGAAATCGATGATCAACACGATCACGAAGATAAAGAAGAACAAGAAATTGACCCTCGATGGGCAGAATTAAAAAAACTATTAACGGATAAATAATATAGTAAAATGGCACATCCAAAGAGAAAAACCTCGAAAACAAGAAGAGATAAAAGAAGAACTCACTACAAAGCAGTAGCACCTACAATCGCTATCTGCCCTGTAACAAATGAGGCTCACTTATTCCACAGAGCTTACTGGCATGAAGGAAAACTTTACTACAGAGGACAAGTTGTAATTGACAAAACTGCTACAGTAGAGGCATAGACTTGAGAACAAAGTAAAAAAAACTCTCACAATGTGTGAGAGTTTTTTTTTGCTCTTAAAAAGCCAAAAAAGACACAATTAAGCTCAAAAACGCCTCTAATTGGTTTTTTTTTTGTACTTTTCGCTTCTTTTTGGAATGTTTTTATAAAGTAAAGCAACACCATATGACAAAAATACACGCAGCCATTACAGCAATTGGTTGTTATTTACCAGAAGATAAGTTAACCAATACTGACCTAGAAAAACTGGTAGACACCAATGACGAGTGGATTACAGCACGCACAGGAATAAAAGAAAGAAGAATTCTTAAAGTTCCTGGCCAAGGATCATCTTATATGGCTATCAAAGCCGCTGAGAACTTAATACAAAAGTCTAAAATTGATCCTAAAGATATAGACTTAGTAATATTTGCTTCTGCAACCCCAGATATGCCTGTGGCAACTTCTGGAGTGTACGTAGCAACACAAATCGGCGCCACAAATGCTTTTTCATTTGATTTACAAGCAGCTTGTTCAAGCTTTTTGTATGGGATGTCGGTAGCTTCCTCTTATATTGAATCTGGAAGATACAAAAAAGTACTTCTTATTGGATCAGACAAAATGTCTTCCATTATAGATTATACAGATCGAGCGACTTGTATTATTTTCGGAGATGCTGCAGGAGCAGTTCTTTTTGAACCAAACCATGAAGGTCTTGGAGTACAAGATGAATTTTTAAGATCAGATGGTATCGGAAGAGAATTCTTAAAAATCGAAGCTGGTGGTTCTATCTTACCAGCAAGTGCAGAAACAGTAGCTAACAAACAACATTATGTTTTCCAAGATGGAAAAACTGTATTCAAATACGCAGTTTCAAACATGGCAGATGTTGGAGAAAAAATCATGCAAAGAAACAACTTATCTCATGATGACATTAATTGGTTAGCAGCACACCAAGCCAATAAACGTATTATAGACGCTACAGCTAACAGAATGGGCTTAGATGACTCTAAAGTACTAATGAATATCCAAAAATACGGAAACACAACTTCAGCAACATTACCATTATTACTATGTGATTTTGAAGACCAATTGAAAAAAGGAGACAATATTATATTCGCTACTTTTGGAGGTGGATTCACATGGGGAGCAATGTACTTGAAGTGGGCATATAACAAAAATTAGAAACAACAACTAACCAATACATTAGGTATGGACATTAAAGAAATTCAAAATTTAATTAAGTTCGTAGCCAAATCAGGTGCTACAGAAGTAAAATTAGAAATGGATGATTTCAAAATCACCATTAAAACAACGGAAACTGGAAATACAGAGACAACTTACATTCAACAATTACCAGTTAACACTGTACAACAAGCTCCAGCTCAAGCTGCAGCACCTCAAGTTGTAGCTACAGCACCTCAAGCGGAGGCAGCAGCTGACGAAAACTCAAAATACATTACTGTGAAGTCACCTATCATTGGAACTTTCTACCGTAAACCTGCACCAGACAAAGAGCCGTTTGCAGAGGTTGGAAAAACAATCAAACAAGGAGACGTAGTTTGTGTTATTGAAGCAATGAAACTTTTCAACGAAATTGAATCAGAAATCTCAGGTAAGATTGTAAAAGTACTTGTAGATGATGCATCTCCAGTGGAGTTTGATCAACCATTATTTTTAGTAGACCCGTCTTAAGAATAATCTAACTTAACAGGGAACAAATTTACCATAAACTAATTTTAAGGTAAAAAACTAGATTTAAAACTAAAATTTCAAAAGATGTTTAAAAAGATCTTAATTGCAAATAGAGGTGAGATTGCCTTACGTGTTATTAGAACATGTAAAGAAATGGGAATCAAAACAGTAGCTGTTTACTCTACTGCAGATGCTGACAGTTTACATGTGCGTTTTGCAGATGAGGCAGTTTGTATCGGTCCTGCACCAAGTCAACAATCTTATTTAAAGATTTCAAACATTATAGCAGCTGCAGAAATAACTAATGCAGATGCAATCCACCCAGGATATGGTTTCTTAGCAGAAAATGCTAAATTTTCAAAAATTTGTCAAGAGCATGGAGTAAAATTTATTGGTCCATCTCCAGAAATGATTGAAAAGATGGGAGATAAAGCTACAGCTAAAGCAACAATGAAATTAGCCGGAGTACCTACAGTTCCAGGTTCAGATGGTTTAATTGATTCTTTAGAAGATGCTATTTCAATCGCTAAAGAAATCGGCTACCCTGTGATGATTAAAGCAACAGCAGGTGGTGGTGGAAAAGGAATGCGTGAAGTTTATAAAGAAGCTGATATGGCTAGAGCTTGGGAAAGTGCTAGACAAGAAGCTAAGAATGCTTTTGGAAACGAAGGTATGTACATGGAAAAACTAATCGTTGATCCACGCCACATTGAAATCCAAATTATTGGAGACCAATATGGAAAAGCGTGTCACCTTTCTGAGCGTGATTGTTCTATTCAAAGACGTCATCAAAAATTAACGGAGGAAACACCTTCTCCATTTATGACGGAAGAATTAAGAACAAAAATGGGAGAAGCATCTGTAAGAGCTGCTGAATTCATTAAATATGAAAACGCTGGAACAATTGAGTATTTAGTAGATAAAGATAGAAACTTCTACTTTATGGAAATGAATACACGTATCCAAGTTGAGCACTGTATTACTGAGCAGGTTATTGATTACGATTTAATTCGTGAGCAGATTTTAGTTGCGGCTGGAACTCCGATTTCAGGTAAAAACTACACTCCGAAATTACATTCTATTGAATGTCGTATCAATGCGGAAGATCCTTTTAATGACTTTAGACCTTCTCCAGGTAAAATTACAACTTTACATGCTCCAGGTGGGCATGGAGTAAGACTAGATACTCACGTATATTCAGGATATACTATTCCACCTAATTACGATTCAATGATTGCTAAGTTAATTACTACTGCTCAAACTAGAGAAGAGGCGATCAACAAAATGAAACGTGCATTAGATGAGTTCGTGATTGAAGGAATTAAGACAACTATTCCTTTCCACAGACAGTTAATGGATGATCCAAATTACGTTGCTGGTGTTTATACTACAGCATTTATGGAATCTTTTAAGATGAAACCTCTTGAACAAGAATAATAAAAAAAGCCTACACAAATGTGTAGGCTTTTTTCATTATTATCATCCTCTTAACTTCTTTTAACTTAGCCCTACTAAGAAGTAATAAAGCCTAGACAAGATTGCTATTTTGGCAAACAAATAAGTTATAAAACGAAGTTTTATTTAATGGCACTTAAAAAAAAGATGAAAAAAAACAAGGGTTATTAAAAACAAACATTATATTTGAGCATAATTTATTTATTTTTATACAATGCAAACAGGCGTAGTTAAGTTCTTCAATGAAGACAAAGGTTTTGGTTTTATTACTAATGACATGACAAACGAAGACATTTTTGTTCACATCACAGGATTAAGAAGCAAAAATATCGAACAAGGCAACAAAGTTTCTTATTCTGAAGAAAAAGGAAAAAAAGGACTTATCGCTACTGATGTTACAATTATTGAAGATTAATTTATCATCATATAATTAACATTTTTCACTAAGCCATCTTAATTACTTTAAGATGGCTTTTTATATACTTTAACATTCTATTTTTATTTAGTCTTATTTCATATTGTGGTATTAATCTTAAATACCTCATATTCATCAAACTCCTGATTTTGTTATCAAAAACCTACTAGTTATATTTGTGATATTCTTAACACAAATATTTGATAACCTATGCAAATAAGTCAACTCGATTTTATTCCAATTTTAATGCAATTAGGCTTAGCAGCAGGTTTCGTATCCTTGACAATATGGGTATCTGCAAAACTAGGGCCTAAGAAGCATTCCAAGATTAAAGACAGTACTTGGGAATGTGGTTTAGATTCTTTAGGAAGCGCCAGGATCCCATTTAATGTGAAATACTTCTTAGTAGCAATCCTATTTGTATTATTTGATGTAGAAGTCGTTTTCCTATATCCATGGGCTGTAAACTTTTTAGAGCTTGGATGGGAAGGATTAGCTAAAATGGGAATCTTCCTATTTTTAATTTTAATTGGTCTTCTTTATGAGTTCAAAAGAAAAGGACTCGAGTGGGACTAAAAACAGCATGTTATGAGTGATAAAAAATATACAACCGTTGAAGCTCCTGAAGGTTTTGCAGGGGAAGGATACTTTGCAACCAAACTCAGCTCAGTAGTTGGCCTAGCAAGAGCAAATTCAATGTGGCCATTACCTTTTGCTACTTCATGTTGCGGAATAGAGTTTATGGCAACTATGGCATCCACATACGATGTAGCTAGATTCGGATCGGAGAGAATGAGCTTCTCCCCTAGACAAGCCGATATGCTAATGGTAATGGGAACTATTTCAAAAAAGATGGCACCTATTCTTCGACAAGTTTATGAACAGATGGCAGAACCTAAGTGGGTAATTGCAGTAGGAGCTTGTGCTAGTTCAGGTGGAATCTTTGATACTTACTCTGTTTTACAAGGTATAGATAAAGTTATCCCAGTAGATGTCTACGTACCAGGATGCCCACCAAGGCCAGAGCAAATACTAGATGGAATCATGCGTTTACAGGAAATCGTTAAAAATGAATCTGTTAACCGAAGAGGCTCCAAAGAATATGATGATTTACTTAAATCCTATAACTTAAATAAATAGCATGGCATTAGATTATTCCATCATACAAGATACTTTACAAGAGAAATTTAATGGAGCTATTAAACAAGCACATATCCAACATGATATTCTTGTATTAGAAGTATGCAGTGAACAAATTCATCCAATTATTGAGTTTTTAAAGCAAGATCCTGTACTAAACTTCAATTTCTTAACTGATCTATGTGGTATACACTACCATCAAGAACCAGTTGAACGACAACTAGCAGTGGTTTACCATCTTCATAATTGGCAAGACAATATTCGTTTAAGACTTAAGACGTTTTTAAACATAAAAAATCCTCAAGTAGAATCTGTTACAGATTTATTTAAAAGCGCTAATTGGCAAGAAAGAGAAACATTTGATTTTTACGGTATAATATTTAAAAATCACCCTCAATTGAAGCGTATTTTAAATATGGATGAAATGGAATCTTTCCCATTAAGAAAAGATTTTCCTTTAGAAGATTCCCAACGAACGGATAAAGATGACCGTTTCTTCGGAAGAACAGTTCACAACTGTTAGAATTAACCTTTTAAAATCAAATTCATGTCTGACTTATTATTACCACCAGAGCAACGATATGCCAAATTAATTGAGGAGAAATTTCAACAAGACGGTACTGAACTACAAATTTTAAACCTTGGACCAACCCACCCTGCTACACATGGAATCTTTCAAAATATAATTTTGCTAGATGGTGAAAAGGTAATTGATGGAGAGGGTACAGTAGGTTATATTCATAGAGCATTTGAAAAAATAGCAGAGAATCGTCCATTTTATCAAATCAATGTCTTAACAGACCGATTAAATTATTGCTCCTCCCCTATTAACAATACGGCTTGGTGGATGACTGTAGAAAAAGCATTATCTATTGAAATTCCCAAACGCGTACAATACATGCGTGTTATCGTAATGGAACTAGCTAGAATTGCCGATCATATTATATGTAGTTCTGTAATGGGTGTAGATACCGGTGCACTAACTGGGTTCTTATACGTATTCCAATACAGAGAAAAAATCTATGAGATTTTTGAAGAAATATCAGGCGCACGACTAACCACTAATATGGGAAGAATTGGAGGTTTTGAAAGAGATTGGAGTCCTAAAGTATTCCAATTAATTGATGAATTTCTAAGCGAATTCCCAACAATTTGGAAAGAATTTGAAGGCCTTTTATCTAGAAATAGAATCTTCATGGATAGGACTGTTAATGTTGGTGGTATTAGTGCTGAAGATGCAATTAATTTTGGTTTTACTGGTCCTAACTTAAGAGCTGCAGGAGTAGATTATGATGTGAGAGTAGCTACACCTTATTGTTCTTATGAAGATTTTGATTTCGATATACCTGTAGGTACATCAGGAGATTGCTATGACCGTTTTTGTGTTAGAAACGCAGAAGTATGGGAAAGTATGAAAATTATCAAACAAGCTCTAGAGAAAATGCCAGAGGGTCCATTTCATGCCGATGTTCCCGACTATTATCTACCTCCTAAAGAGGATGTGTATACTAATATG
The DNA here is from genome assembly GCF_054871685.1 of Myroides sp. LJL116. NCBI lineage: Bacteria > Pseudomonadati > Bacteroidota > Flavobacteriia > Flavobacteriales > Flavobacteriaceae > Myroides > Myroides sp. LJL116. Next base: position 78,284 of record NZ_JBTXLR010000001.1, on the reverse strand, counting down.
GAAGCATTAATCTATCATTTTAAAATTATAATGGGAGAAATCCCTGTACCAGTTACAGAACTTTACTTCCCTGTAGAAGGTGGAAATGGTGAATTAGGTTTTTATCTGATCACAGATGGTAGTAGAACTCCATATAGACTTCATTTTAGAAGACCCTGCTTTATTATTTATCAAGCATATAATGATATTGTAAGAGGCGGAATGTTATCAGATGCTATTATAACTTTATCCAGTTTAAACATTATTGCTGGGGAATTAGATGCTTAAGAAAATGGAAAATAAAACATATAAACAGACTATAAATATCACCGAGGACCTTCAAAAAAGAATCGATGAACTTTTAAGCCAGTATCCACATGATAAAAGAAAGTCAGCTTTACTTCCAATACTACATGAAGTACAAGATGCTCATGAAAACTGGTTAAGTGTAGATTTAATGGATAAGGTTGCTCAAATTATTGGAATATTACCTATAGAGGTATATGAAGTAGTAACCTTCTATAGTATGTTCAATCAAAAACCAGTTGGAAAGTACTCTTTTGAATTTTGTGTTACATCTTGTTGTGCAATCAAAGGCGCGGAAGACATAGTAGATTATACTTGTAATAAGTTAAACATTCAACCTGGAGAGACAACTAAAGATGGTATGTTTTCAGTTGTTCAAGTACAATGCTTGGGGGCTTGTGGTTATGCACCTATGATGCAGTTAGGAGATTTTTACAAAGAAAACCTTACCCCACAAAAAATAGATGATATAATCCAAGATTGTATCGATGGAAAAATAACCTTACATGATAAATAGTAATATGGCAAAGAAAATATTATTAGATAAAATAAATATACCTGGTATAAAATCCTATGAGGTTTATCGTGAAAATGGTGGCTACAACTCTGTGGAGAAAGCATTAAAAACCATGTCACCAGATGAAATTACAGAAGAGGTTAAAGCTTCAGGTATTCGAGGAAGAGGTGGAGCTGGATTCCCTGTAGGACTAAAATGGAGTTTTATTGATAAAAAATCAGGTAAACCTCGTCATTTAGTTTGTAATGCGGATGAATCTGAACCTGGTACTTTTAAGGATCGCTACTTAATGGAACATATACCTCATCTATTAATAGAAGGGATGATTACTTCAAGTTATGCACTTGGGGCTAACTTATCCTACATCTATATAAGAGGAGAATATATGTGGGTTTTTAAAATATTAGAAAGAGCCATTAAAGAAGCTTACCAAAATGGATGGTTAGGTAAAAATATTCTGGGAACAGATTACAATCTCGATCTATATGTTCACTGTGGTGCAGGAGCATATATATGTGGAGAAGAAACTGCGCTTCTAGAATCTTTAGAGGGAAAAAGAGGAAATCCAAGAATGAAACCACCTTTCCCTGCTGTAAGTGGACTTTGGGGAAATCCTACAGTAGTAAATAATGTTGAGTCTATTGCCAATGTGCCTTGGATTGTTAATAACTCTGGAGAAGAATACGCTAAAATAGGTGTAGGACGTTCAACAGGAACCAAATTAATTTCTGCTTCAGGCCATATCAAAAATCCTGGAGTATATGAAATTGAATTAGGCTTAAGTGTTTATGACTTTATAAACTCCCCTGAATATTGTGGAGGAATGATGGATGATCGCCCTTTAAAAGCTCTAATCCCTGGAGGTTCATCTGTGCCTATTCTACCCGCTCACTTGATTTATAAAACTGCAGAGGGAAATGATCGTTTAATGACCTATGAATCTCTATCTGATGGAGGATTTGAAACAGGATCTATGCTAGGTTCAGGAGGTTTTATTGTATACAATGATACAGCTTGTATCGTAAGAAACACTTGGAACTTCTCCCGATTTTATGCACATGAAAGCTGCGGACAATGTTCTCCATGTAGAGAAGGTACAGGCTGGTTAGAAAAAGTACTTTTCCGAATAGAAAATGGAACAGGAACACTTGCAGACATAGACCTTCTATGGAGTATACAAAGCAATATTGAAGGAAATACCATATGTCCTTTAGGTGATGCAGCAGCTTGGCCTGTAGCAGCAGCGATTAGACATTTTAGAGATGAATTTGAATATCATGTTCTTTATCCTGAAAAAGTAAAACAGAGAGATCACTTTAAAAGTGAACCGTTTTCTCAGGTGAAAAATATGATTTCTAAATAACTAGATTGAATAGCAATTATACAATCTTAATTCAGTACAGTTTATGAAAGTTACTATTGATGGACATGAAATAGAGGTAGAACCAGGAACAACAATTCTACAAGCAGCAAGAAAAATAGGAGGAGAATTAGTACCACCTGCAATGTGCTATTACTCTAAATTAGAAGATACGGGAGGAAAATGTAGAGCTTGTTTAGTAGAGGTTTGCAAAGGAAGTGAGGCGGATCCACGCCCAATGCCAAAATTGATGGCATCTTGTAAAACAGGTGTAATGGAAGGTATGGAAGTTAAATCCATCACTTCAGAAAGAGTATTAGAAGCGCGTAAAGCGGTAACAGAATTCCTACTAATTAATCACCCTTTAGATTGCCCAATTTGTGATCAAGCAGGAGAATGTGATTTGCAAAACTTAGCTTTTGCCCACGGAAAAGAGCAAAAAAGATACCAAGAAGAGAAAAGAACATTCACTCCAGAAAACATAGGAGACAATATTCAATTACATATGAATAGATGTATTCTTTGTTACCGTTGTATCAAAGTGGCTGAACAACTTACTGATGAACGTTTTCAAGGAGTTTGTGGAAGAGGAGAACATGCTCAAATTTCCACTTATGTTCATGCTGCAATTGAAAATGACTTTTCAGGTAATATGATTGATGTATGCCCGGTAGGAGCTTTAACAGATAAAACATATCGATTTAAATCTAGAGTTTGGTTCAACAAACCATACAATGCACATAGAAATTGTACAAAATGTTCTGGAGAAGTTGTTTTATGGATGTTTGGAGATGAAATACACCGAGTATCGGCACGCAAAGATCATTACAATGAAGTAGAAGAATTTATTTGTAATAGCTGTCGATTTGACCATAAGCAAAAAGAAGATTGGGTCATTGAAGGTCCTAAAAAATTCGAAAAATCCTCTGTAATTAACCAAAACAACTACACACAAAAACTAGACAAAGTGGTTATTGATACCGATCCTTTAATCTTAAAGGGACGTGAACAAGATAGAGTAAAAATCAGTATGAAACAGGTTCCATTTGACCAGCATGAGTCAAAAGAATTCTTAGAATAAATAAGTAGGAATATGGATAAGACTATAATTATAGATAAAGCAGTAATCATTATTGCTGTGTTTGCATTAACCATGCTAATGGCCATGTATGCTACTTTAGCAGAGCGTAAAATAGCAGCTTGGATTCAAGATCGCTTAGGACCCAATCGCGCAGGTAAAGGTGGTATTCTACAACCTTTAGCCGACGGGATGAAGCTCTTTGCAAAAGAGGAATATGAACCTAATACCCCAAATAAATTTTTATTCAAATTTGGACCTTTTTTATCCATGACACTTGCTCTTATGACAAGCGCAGTAATTCCATGGGGAGACAAATTACATTTATTTGGAAGGGATATAGAGTTACAAGCAGCCAATTTAAACGCTAGTTTACTATTTGTATTAGCAGTTTTATCAGTAGGTGTATATGGTATTATGATTGGTGCATGGGCATCAAATAATAAGTATTCTTTAATGAGTGGAATCAGGGCTGCTTCTCAAATGATTTCTTACGAAATTGCTATGGGACTTTCCCTTATTGGACTTTTATTAGTTACTCAAACATTAAGCTTAAAAGACATTGCACTTCAACAAAACGGTATGAACTGGAATGTATTTTACCAACCAGTAGGTTTTGTTATTTTTCTGATTTGTTCCTTTGCTGAAACAAACAGAGCTCCATTTGATTTAGCAGAATGTGAACAAGAGCTAATTGGAGGGTTCCACACCGAGTATTCCTCTATGAAAATGGGATTCTATCTGTTTTCTGAATATGCCAACCTATTTATTGCATCTACTATTATTTCCGTTTTATATTTTGGAGCATATAATTATCCAGGATTTGATTGGGTAAATGCAAATTGGGGAGTAAATCCAGCTAACCTTTTAGGAATGGCAGCTTTATTTATAAAAATTTGTTTCTTCATTTTCGTTTTTATGTGGGTTAGATGGACTTTACCGCGTTTCCGCTACGACCAATTAATGTCTTTAGGATGGAAAAGCTTAATCCCTCTTTCTCTGCTAAACCTAGTGGTTACAGCAATAGTTATTTTACTTTTAAATTAATTTGACATGTCAGTAAACAATTATTCATTATCCGGCAGGAAGAAAACAGTCTCAGACAAGAAACTAACTTGGAGCGAAAAACTATACCTTATAGCAATTATAAAAGGAATGATGGTTACCTTAAAACACATGTTTAGAAAAAAGGTGACTATTGCTTATCCTGAAAAAACAAGACCATTTAGTCCTGTGTATAGAGGAAAGCATACTTTAATGAGAGATGAACAAGGTAGAGAACGCTGTACTGCATGTGGACTTTGTTCTTTAGCTTGTCCAGCAGAAGCAATTACAATGAAAGCTGCCGAAAGAACATCAGAGCAACTACATTTATATAGAGAAGAGAAATATGCTGAAATATATGAGATCAATATGTTGCGTTGTATTTTTTGTGGACTATGTGAAGAGGCTTGTCCAAAACAAGCAATCTACCTTACTAAGTCAGGAAAAATTACTGCTTCTGATACCACAAGAGAAAGTTTCATTTTCGGAAAAGATAAGTTAGTAATGCCTTTGCAACAGGCAATTGAAAATTCAAATCAAGCCTAATTATGATCGATATTATTTTTTATATACTCTGCACTATTACCTTAGGAAGTGCAATGCTAACGGTTTTGAGTAAAAACCCTATTCACAGTGCATTATGGCTTGTGGTGAGTTTTTTCTCGATAGCTGGCCATTATATATTATTAAACTCCCAGTTTCTTGGTTTAGTACATATTATGGTTTATTCAGGTGCAATTATGATTTTAATGTTATTCACCATAATGTTAATGAATCTAAACATTAGTCATGAGGTATCTAAACCAGTTGTAACAAAAATAGTAGCAACACTATCTTTTTGCTTAATTGGTTTGCTGTTACTATCCATTACAATTAGAGGAACACAGGCCTATGAGCTACATTATGCAAATGAACAAATCGACTTTCAATCTGTACAAGTTTTAGGTAAAGTATTACTTAATGAATATGTCCTACCTTTTGAAATGGTAGGTATCCTTCTTCTTTTAGCAATGATCGGAGCAGTATTGATATCTAAAAAGGACAAAGTCCAAAAAACAGTATAACTATGGGAAATGTAATTGAAATTATAGGTATTGAAAAATACATTTACTTATCCATCCTATTATTCTGTATAGGAGTATTTGGTATTCTATATCGAAGAAACGCAATAGTAATGTTTATGTGTATTGAGATAATGCTCAACTCAGCAAATATGCTTTTAGTAGCCTTCTCCACTTACCATCAGGATGCGCAAGGTCAAATATTTGTTTTCTTTACTATGGCAGTTGCAGCAGCAGAAGTTGCTGTAGGATTAGCTATTCTAGTAAGTATATACAGAAACATTGGCTCCATTGATATTGATAAATTAAAAAACCTTAAAGGCTAACTCCATATGGATACAAATATAATTTTACTTTTATTGTTAGTCCCTTTACTGGGATCTATTATAAATCTACTTTTTGGTAAAAAGCTAGGTAATAACTCAGGGATACTTGCAACATTAGCTATTTTAATTTGCTTTATAATCTCCGTTTTTGCTTTCATTGAAGTAGATAAATCAGGACAGCCAATTCAAGTGGATCTTTTCCAGTGGATGGCCTTATCGAACTTTCATATTTCTTTTGGCTTTCTTTTAGATCAGCTTTCCTTATTATGGTTACTTTTCATAACAGGTATAGGTACTTTGATTCATTGGTATTCTATAAGCTATATGAAATCAGATCCTAATGTGGATAAGTATTTTAGTTATTTAAACTTATTCATCTTTTTCATGATATTGTTAGTAAGTGGTAGTAACTTGTTAATAACTTTCATTGGATGGGAAGGTGTTGGATTATGCTCTTATTTACTGATTGGCTTTTGGTATAAAGAAAAACAGAATAATAATGCAGCTAAAAAAGCTTTTATCATAAATAGGATTGGAGACTTAGGTTTTTTAATTGGTGTTTTCATTCTTGCAATGTTGTTTAATTCTTTGGATTATATGACAATAAAAGAAACCTTACTTCAAGGTACAAACAACCAAATAAATACATGGATTTCATGGGCAGCACTGGCATTATTTATTGGTGCAATAGGAAAAAGTGCACAAATTCCTTTGTACACTTGGTTGCCTGACGCAATGGCCGGACCTACTCCTGTTTCTGCATTGATACACGCTGCAACTATGGTTACAGCAGGTATATTTTTAATCACGAGAATGAATTTTGTTTTTGACTTAGCTCCAACAGTACAAAACATAATAGCTATAATTGGTGCTTTTACAGCCTTATTTGCTGCTACTATTGGTCTAGTTCAAAATGATATCAAAAAAGTACTTGCCTATTCAACTGTCTCTCAACTAGGGTTAATGTTTTTAGCACTAGGATTTGGAGCATATGAAAATGCAGTTTTCCACGTGGTAACACATGCTTTCTTTAAAGCTTGTTTATTCCTAGGAGCTGGTTCCGTTATTCATGCTATGGCAGGGGATCAAGATATTAGAAATATGGGTGGGCTTAATAAGTTTATGAAGGCAACCTCAGCAACTTTTTTACTAGCAACTTTAGCAATTGCTGGTATCCCTCCTTTCTCAGGCTTCTTCTCAAAAGATGAGATTCTTATTAGCGCATTTGAGCATAATAAGTTTCTTTACATTATTGCAATGATAGCTTCTATTATGACGGCCTTCTATATGTTTAGAGTGTTATTCTTAACTTTTTTCAAGAATTTTAGAGGTACACAAGAGCAAAAGAATCAATTACATGAAAGTCCAAAATCCATGACGATTCCATTATGGATTCTAGGAATTTGCTCCTTAATTGCTGGAGTTATAGGTCTTCCTGGAAATAGCTGGTTAAATCACTATCTATCTCCTATAATAACCAAAAAAGGTAGTTATGAAATCCACCATTTTGGAACCACTGAATATATGGTAATAGCAATTGCCTTGATAGGTGCTATTATAGGTTTAGTAATTGCTTATACCAAATACATTAAAAATGCACAAGTACCTCAAGCCGATGACCAAATCAAAGGCTTACATAAAGTACTTTATGAGAAATTCTACATTGACCAATTCTATGATTTGATTATTGTAAAACCAATCTTCTTATTAGCTGATTTATGTAAAAACGTGATTGAAGTTGCTATTTCTGGTACAGTATTTAGCTTGGCAAAAATAACAGACGGTTTATCTGAGCAAGGTAAAAAGGTACAAAATGGGAACATTGGCTTATACCTATTTGCTTTTGTTTTAGGTATATGTGTTATTTTATATTATTTATTCATTGTAAGATAATTTTAAAAGATGAACGTTACTATATTATTAATAACCTTATTAGTAGGAGCATTTGCCACGTATATTTCGGGCAAAAAATTAGCCAGTAAAGTTGCATTACTTTTTGGACTAGTGGCATTCATACAAACAATTGTATTAATATGCCAACATAATCAAGGATTAGATACTAGCTATATAACTCAATGGGTAAATAAACCCAATATACATTTTGCATTAAAAGCAGATGGACTTTCTTTAGCACTTGTCTTACTAACAACTAGTTTAACTCCAATTATCATTTGGAGTTCGATTTGTGATACGATAAAAAAACCACACATATTTTATGGTTTAATTATGTTTATGTGTTTTGCAATGACAGGTACCTTTTTAGCAAGTGATGGTCTTTTGTATTATATATTTTGGGAATTGGCTTTACTTCCTATTTACTTTATTGTTTTACTTTGGAGTAATGCCGATAGTACTTCTATTAAAAAGACAGTATTGACCTTTTTCATCTATACTTTTGCAGGTTCATTATTTATGTTAGCTGGTCTAATATACCTTTATACTAAAACCAATAGTTTCCTATTATTGGACTTATATAAGGCAAATTTAAGTTTGAAAGAACAATATTGGGTGTTCTTAGCTTTCTTTGCTGCTTATGCGGTAAAGATTCCTATTTTCCCTTTCCATACTTGGCAGGCCTCTACCTATGAAAAAGCTCCTACTGCAGGAACTATGCTTTTAGCAGGAATAATGTTGAAAATGGGTTTATATTCGGTAATAAGATGGCAGTTGCCAATAACTCCTTCTATCTCCAAGCAACTAATGCCAGTTATTCTTGTATTATGTCTAATTGGTTTAGTATTTGGTTCCCTAATGGCATTAAGACAAAAGAATATTAAGAAATTCTTTGCTTACTCTTCTCTTGCTCACGTTGGACTAATTGCTGCTGGAGCCTATACCTTAACTTTAGATGGTTTCAGAGGAGCAGTTTTACAAATGCTTGCACATGGATTTGTAATTGTTGGTCTTTTTTATGTAGCTAGTATTATAGAAAAAAGATACCAAACTTTAGATATTTCTCAAATGGGAGCAATCAGAGAACAAGCTCCTAAGTTTGCTACAGCTTTCTTATTCCTACTATTTGCTTCTATAGGTTTACCAGGTACATTCAGTTTCATTGGAGAGTTCAATATACTTTATGGTTTATCGCATATTAATATATGGTATGCCATCGTAGGAGGTACTACTATTATCTTAGGTGCTTTTTATATGTTAAGAATGTTTCAAAAATCAATGTTAGGGTCTTCTACAACTAAGGTATTCAAAGACCTTGACTTCAGAGAAGGTTGCATACTGACTTTATTAATAGGTGTAATAGTTTTCTTTGGTATTTATCCAAAACCTATAGTAGATCTAATTACTCCTTCCTTAATTGAAATTGTTTCCTATATCAAGTAAAAAATTAGATCGTCTAAAACAAAAGATCATCACCCTTCAAAATTCAACAAATGAATACATTAATAGCAATTGGCGTATTAGCGGTTTTAGTACTTATTTTAGAGATAATCAACTTACGTAAATTGGTCATTCCAGTTAGTATAGTTGGTCTATTAGCTATTTTAATCTACACCGTTTGCAATATTGACCAGGTAGAATCTTACTATAATAGTATGTTTATTTCTACTAGGTTTTCTTCGGCATTTTCATCTTTATTTATAGGACTTACCATAGCAATCCTTGCTCTTAGCAAGAATTTTTATAAGCAAAGCTTTTCAAAAATAGCCGACTATGTCTCTCTAAAAATATTTTTATTAATGGGAGCAATTTGTATGGTAAGCTTTGGAAATATGGCCATGTTTTTTCTAGGTCTAGAAATACTTTCTATTTCATTATATGTACTTTGTGGAAGTGATCCCAAAAACATTAAAAGTAATGAAGCGGCCATGAAGTACTTCCTTCTAGGGTCTTTTGCCTCTGGAGCAATTTTATTTGGAATCGCACTTGTTTACGGAGCAACAGGCTCTTTTAATATGCAACAAATTGCTGATATTTCTCTAAATAATGCTTTACCAGTTTGGTATTCCTTAGGTAGTATGCTTATCATTATTGGAATGTTATTTAAAATAGCAGCTGTGCCATTTCATTTTTGGGCACCAGATGTTTACCAAGGGGCTCCTACTTTAACTACTGCAATGATGAGTACTTTAGTTAAAGTAACAGCTATAGCTACCCTTTTCAAACTTTCTCAAGAATTACTACCAAGCATTACACAAAATGTTACTTTAGTTCTAGTAGTTATTGCGATACTTTCTATGACTGTAGGAAACATTATGGCGATACGCCAAAAAAGTGTCAAACGCCTTCTAGCCTACTCTGGAATTTCCCATGCAGGTTTTATGATGATAGCATTAACTTCACTTACTGATTTAGGTGCATCCAATCTTTTCTATTATGCTGTAGCTTATAGTGTGGCGGGAATTGCTGCTTTTAGTATACTAATAGCTGTAACCCAAGATAAAGACAATGATTACATAGAGAATTTTAAAGCTTTAGGTTATACCAACCCACTTTATGCTATCATAATGACAGTAGCTTTACTTTCTATGGGAGGTATTCCGATCTTTGCAGGTTTCTTTGCTAAGTTCTTTTTATTAACTCAAGCACTAGAAAATGGTTATATAGCATTAGTAATCTTTGCTGTTATCAACTCCTTTATTAGTATCTACTATTACATGAAGATTGTTATAGCAATGTACTGGGATAAAGACCAACAACAAGAGCCTGTTTCTAATAAACTATGCATACAAGTAATTGGTGGACTTGCAATCCTAATTAATATTATAATCGGAATATATCCAGGTCTAATCACTAATTTTTTCTAGTTTTTTATTGAAAAAGAATTTTTATAAAGAATTTTTCATATATTAGCCCCATAAAGATAAACATGAAAACAAATAACTTACATACAAATTGGTGGAGCAGACTAAATCCGAGTTGGGATTCAGTTGGATCATGTATGTAATTCAAGTTTTGATTTTTTTAAGATAAAAACGAATACAAAATATACAAAGCCTACTAGAGTCTCTCTAGTAGGCTTTTTTTTTACAAATTTTTTTTTATTTACGATTATGCAATTTATTAATACATTTTTATCATGGTGGTGGCAGTCCAATTCCCAAAAAGAATTCGGTTGATACCCCTGTATATATATATTAATTTTTTAGTAATAATAAAATAGGTCTTCTGAATTTTTCGGAAGACCTATTTTTTTTTTAATCTAACACAAAACACATCATGACTTTCCAAACCTTATACAAAAAAGAACTTGCCGATTTACACACTCCAGTGGAGCTATATTTAAAACTACGTGACAAATTTCCACATAGCTTTCTACTAGAGAGTTCTCAATATAATAGTAAAGAGAACAATTATACCTATATCTGTTTAGACCCAATTGCTAGCTTTATTTCTACGAAAGAAGAAACTATCGTTACAAAACCCAACTCCGAAAAAACCCTTCTAGCCAATAGTGCTATAGATATTTCACAGGAGCTAACTAAGTTCATCAATAGTTTTAAAGTAGAAAAAGATCAAAATATTACTTTTATAAATAATGGCTTATTTGGGTATTCCAACTACGAAAGTTTAGAATTATTCCAAGATATTGAACTACAAAAAAGCACTTATAACTTACCTGTCATTCAATACCACTTCTTTAGATACTTATTAGTTTTTAATCATTTCAATAATGATTTATATATTATCGAACATGTTGAGCAAAACAAGCAACCTACCCTTGATAATATTGTTGAACTTTTGAAATGCGCCTCACCAAGTGCTTATCCCTTTAAAAACATTTCCGAGGAACAAACAGACCAAAGCGATCAGGAGTTTATGGAAAGCTTGAAAGAAGTACATAACCATTGTAAAAAAGGGGATGTTTTTCAATTAGTCTTATCTAGAGGATATGAGCAAAAATTCCAAGGAGATGACTTTAATGTGTACCGAACACTAAGAAGTATTAACCCATCTCCTTACTTATTTTATTTTGATTATGGAAATTTCAAAATATTCGGTTCTTCCCCAGAAGCCCAACTAGTGGTAAAAAAGAATAAAGCTTATATACATCCTATTGCTGGAACTTTTAAAAGAACCCATGATGCCAATAAAGATAAAGAGTTAGCTATTGCCTTACAAAATGACCCAAAAGAGAGTGCTGAGCACATTATGCTAGTGGATCTAGCCAGAAATGATTTAAGTATAGAAAGTAACAAGGTAGAGGTAGAAGAATTCAAAAAAGTAGAATACTACTCTCATGTGATTCACTTGGTTTCTAAAGTAAGTGGTGTGTTAGAGAATCAAAGTAAGTCCATAAACGTCTTTAAAAACACTTTCCCTGCTGGTACACTCTCCGGAGCTCCCAAACGAAAAGCAATAGAATTAATCAATAAGTACGAAACAAAATCTCGTGGATTTTATGGTGGAAGTGTTGGTATTCTAGGTCTAGATGGAAATATAAATCAAGCAATATTTATCCGTTCTGTCCTAAGTTTAAACAACACCCTACATTATCAAGCTGGTTGTGGAGTAGTAATTCTATCCAATTTACAGAGTGAATTACAGGAAATAAACAACAAATTAACCGCAGTTAGAACAGCAATTAATCTTGCTCAAAATATATAAAATGATGAACATACTTGTAATAGATAACTACGACTCCTTTGTTTATAACATTGTTTACATACTAAAACAACATAAAGAAGTAAGTGTCCAAGTAGTCAAAAATGATAAGATCAATTTTAATGAACTACATAAATTCGACAAAATTCTATTATCTCCAGGACCTGGAAATCCACAAGAAAATGGACAGCTAATGCAGCTTATTGAACAATGTGCTTCTACTAAAGATATATTAGGAGTCTGTTTAGGGCATCAAGCTTTAGGAGTATACTTCGGAGCTACATTGAAACAATTAGAAAATCCCTTGCATGGAATAAGCTCTCCCATGGCAATTTTAGAGAAAGATTACCTTTTCAATGGTATAAAACAAGATAGTTCCATCGGCCATTATCATTCTTTAGTCCTTAGCGATTTACCAGATTCACTAATTGCACTTTCGGTAGATAATAATCAGAACATTATGGCCTTTAAGCATAAAGAATATTCTATTCGAGCAGTACAATTTCATCCAGAATCTATACTTACTACGGATGGAAAAACGATGATTGACAACTGGATAAAAAATTAAATTATGAAAGAAATATTACATCTATTAGCCCAACAAAAAACCTTGTCTTTTGAAAAAGCTAAACAAGTTCTAATAAACATGGCTAACCATGAATATACCCAAATACAAACTGCTGCTTTACTAAGTTGCTTTTCCATGCGTGCTATTACCTTAGAAGAACTTAAAGGCTTTAGAGCAGCAATGTTAGAATTGTGTACAAAAATTGATCTATCAGAATTCAATCCAATGGACCTTTGTGGAACAGGTGGAGATGGAAAAGATACTTTTAATATATCTACTCTATCTAGCTTTGTGGTAGCTGGTGCAGGAATCCCTGTAGCTAAACACGGAAATTATGGTGTTTCTTCCATTTCAGGTTCTTCGAGTGTGATGGAAAACTTAGGAATTCATTTCACAAGTGATACCAAGCGTTTAAAACAACAATTAGCTCAAGCAAACATTTGCTTTTTACATGCTCCCTTATTTCATCCCGCGATGCATAATATTGCTAGTGTACGTAAAGAGTTAGGGGTTAAAACATTTTTTAATATGTTAGGTCCCTTGACTAATCCATGTAGTCCTAAGGTGCAATTAATTGGTTTATCCAACTTAGAGCTATTGCGTATGTATCAGTACTTATTACAACAAGCCAATACACAATATACAATTATACACTCCCTTGATGGATATGATGAATGTAGCTTAACTCAATCATGTAAAATAGTTACAAATCAACAGGAAAAAATCATTGACTCTACGTATTTCGATTTACCTGCTATATCAGCACAAAGTATAGAGGGTGGAAAGACCGCTGAAGAATCAGCCTATATTTTCTGGCAGATCTTAAAAGGTAAAGGAACAGATCAGCAAAATAGTGTCGTTTTAGCCAATAGTGCCTTAGCAATACATACCTACTATCCTAATTTAAGCATACATGAATCAATGGAGCTAGCCAAAGAGTCCCTATTAGGAAAAAAAGCAAAAGAAAAATTTGAAATATTACGTCAGCTATGAGAAATATACTACAAGAAATAAAAGAAAATAAACTACAAGAACTTAACCAAAGAAAAAAACAAAGGTCTATTGCAGATTTAGAGTCCAGCGCTTTATTTTCTAAAAAGGGTAAGTCTATTTCACAAGCAATCTTAGATCCTTCCAAAAATGGTTTAATTACAGAGTTTAAAAGACAATCTCCATCTAAAGGAATAATCAGAGAAAATGCTCAAGTAGACTATTTCATAGAAACCTATCAAAATAATGGTGCTTCTGCTATTTCAGTATTACATGATCAAGATTATTTCGGTGCGGAGAAGATGGATTTAAAAAAAGCATGTGAAATCGCTCAAATTCCCATCTTACAAAAGGACTTTATAGTAGATTCTTATCAAATTATAGAAGCAAAAGCCATTGGAGCTGATGCAATTTTACTTATTGCAAAGATACTAGAGGACCAGCAAATAAAAGATTATATAGATTTAGCCCACCAAATTGGACTAGAGGTACTTTTAGAAACGCAAAGCCAAGAGGAAATAGAAAGATGTAAGGATTTAAATTTTGACCTAATAGGCATCAACAATCGCAATTTAATCAACTTTCAAGTGGACATTCAAAATAGTATTGAACTAGCAAAACGCTTACCAAGTAATGCTATAAAAATTGCTGAAAGCGGTCTAGATAATCCCCACGTCATTAAAACTTTAAAGGAAAATGGCTTTAATGGTTTTTTAATGGGAGAATATTTTATGAGACAAGAGGATCCAAAACAGGCGCTTTGCGCCTTAATTAATCAACTAAATGCGTAAGTTAATTAAAATTTGTGGCTTAACACAGCAACAAAACATCGAGCAAATAAATAAATTAAACCCCGACTTGATAGGCTATATATTTTATGAGAAATCTAAGAGGTATATGCCTTCCATACCCAAATTAGATCAAAGTAATTTGAATGGGATAAAAAAAGTAGGAGTTTTTGTACATGCTTCAAAAGAATTTATCCTAGCAAAAATACAAGAGTTTGACTTGGATTACATCCAGCTTCACTCCGATGAAACGCCAAGTGATTGTGCATTTTTCCAGAGTAAAAATATTAAGGTAATTAAGGCATTCTCTATAGCAAAGGCTAGTGATTTTCAGAAGACAACCCCTTATGAAGTCTATTGTACTCATTTCATTTTTGATACAAAGACTCCTTTATATGGAGGTAGTGGCGAAACCTTCCCATGGGAGCTATTAAAAAATTACACCGGAACAACTCCTTTTTTACTAAGTGGAGGTATCAACAACCAAAATATAACACAAGCTTTAAAACTAGAGCATTGCCAATTAGTAGGTTTTGATATTAATAGCGGAATTGAAGATTCTCCAGGATTAAAAAACATAGAAAAAACACAACAAATAATAAAAACAATACGTCATGAATAATTCATTCGATCCAGATTTCAACGGTTACTATGGCAACTTTGGAGGTGCATTTATCCCAGAGATGTTATACCCTAACATACAAGAATTACAAAATAATTATCTTCAAATTTTACAAGACCCACAATTTCAACAAGAGTTAGACCAGCTACTAAAAGACTATGTAGGTAGACCTACTCCACTTTTCTTATCGAAGAATTTATCCAAACAATTCAATGCTAAAATCTACTTGAAAAGAGAGGATCTGAATCATACAGGAGCACATAAAATTAATAATACTGTTGGACAAATTTTATTGGCTAAACGACTAAATAAGCAACATATTATTGCTGAAACCGGAGCAGGACAACACGGCGTAGCAACTGCCACAACATGTGCACTTTTAGGCTTAAAATGTACTATTTATATGGGAGCAATAGATATTGAGCGTCAAAAACCAAATGTGGAAAGAATGAAGATGTTAGGAGCAACAGTAGTTCCTGCCCATAGTGGAAGTAAAACACTAAAAGATGCTACTAACGAAGCAATTAGACATTGGATTAACAATCCTACAGAATCTCATTATGTAATTGGTTCTGTAGTTGGACCTCACCCCTATCCAGATATGGTTGCTAAATTTCAGTCCGTTATAAGTAAAGAAATAAAAAACCAACTACTTGAAAAAGAGCATACAGATAAACCAGATTATGTTATCGCATGTATCGGAGGAGGAAGTAATGCTATGGGAGCCTTTTATCATTTTATCGACAATCAACATACCAAGCTAATTGCTGTTGAGGCAGCAGGAAAAGGAGTAGATACTCAACAAACTGCAGCAACTATAGCTAGAGGTAAACAAGGTATAATTCATGGAAGCTTAACTTACTTAATGCAAGATGAAAATGGTCAAATAACAGAACCTTACTCTATCTCAGCGGGACTAGACTACCCAGGAATTGGACCTGCGCATGCTTTCTTACATCAGACGGATAAGATAAAAGTAGCTAGTGTTACAGACCAACAAGCAATAGAGGCGGCAATGCATTTAAGTAAAGTAGATGGAATAATCCCTGCTTTAGAGTCGGCTCATGCCTTAGCTTATCTGAATCAAATGCAACTTAAACCCTCTGACATTGTGGTTGTAAATCTATCAGGAAGAGGAGACAAAGACATGTTAACTTATGAAAAATATTTTACAAATGAAAAATAGAATTACAGAATTATTTGAAAAGAAAGATAAAAATATTTTGTCTATTTTCTTTACTGCAGGATACCCAAACTTAAAAGACACCACCACTATAATTAAGCATTTAGAGCAAGAAGGAGTAGATTTAATTGAAATAGGTATTCCATTCTCTGATCCATTAGCCGATGGCCCTGTAATCCAGGAGAGTTCGAGTATCGCCATTGAAAACGGTCTTAGCTTAACAGAGTTACTAGAACAATTGAAAGACATTCGAACACAATGTCAAATTCCTATTGTTCTAATGGGATATTTAAATCCTATTCTGCAATATGGTATTGAAGAGTTTATTACCACTTGTTCCAAAATAGGTATAGACGGTTTAATAATTCCTGATTTACCTCTTGACTTTTATAAATCTAAATTTGAAAGCTTAATGCTTGAGAATAACCTTAGTAATATTTTACTAGTAAGTAATCAGACAAGTGAACAAAGGATTTTAGAAATCGATAAAAATTCTACAGGTTTTATTTATATGGTTTCTAGTGCAGGTGTTACTGGGAGTGCTATTGATCTAGAAGCTAACCGTGATTATTATCAAAAAATAGAAAGTTTAGGGTTAAAAAATCCTCGTCTAATTGGTTTTGGAGTTAGAGATAAACAAAGCTTTAATGCAGCCACTAAATACAGCAGTGGGGCAATTATAGGAACTGCGTTTATAAAACATATTACACAACATGGAATAGACCAAAAAAGCATAAAGGCTTTTATCAATCAAATACGATAAAGCAAAAAAGTCATCTTTTCAAGATGACTTTTTTATTATATACAATCTTTGTCGGAACTTCTACACGATTTTTTCCTAGGTTTCTTGCTCTTTGTAAGTAGAACTTTTATTAAAAATAATAGTGCTAAAACAAATAAAACGTAAACAATAATTTCTATATATTCCATCTAGTTAATCATATAGGGTAAGTATATAAGATAAAACAAAATTGGCTACCCTTAAAGTTTATCCAAAAAAAAAGAAGGTATTCAACCTTCTTTTATCTATTTGACATTTAATTATTTATCTTTTTGATGCTCATAAAGCCACTGTATATCTTCCCAAAGCTCTTGCATATTCTTGGCCTCAGGGTCCTTAGTATCAAAATTGGTTCCATCATAAAAACCACGAATTCTTCCATTTTTATCTACTAAAACAAAATTCTCTGTATGTACCATATCATAAAGTTCATCAACAGAACCTGTCTTTACTGCTAAGTATGAATTACGAGCTATGAAATAAATATCTCTTTTATCTCCTGTAACTAAATTCCAAATAGAATCGTCTACATTCTTGTCTAAAGCATATTGTTTTAAAACCTCAACAGTGTCTATTTCTGGAGTTACAGTATGAGAAAGTAATTTAACCCCTGGTAGGGTTTTTACTTTTTCTTGTAACCATTCCATATTATCTCCCATAATAGGACAAATAGTGGTACAAGTAGTAAAGAAAAAATCAGCTACATAAATATGTCCTTCATAATCTTTCTGGGTAATAGTATCCCCATTTTGATTATAAAAAGTAAAATCAGCTACTTTATGCCTTTGTTTATTGGCTTGATGCTGAATTAAAGTATCTACTAACTCTGGATTAACCATTGATGGGGTGAAAACAGGAAGCGACTTTCGATATTTTAAAGCATTATAAAACATTACCAAAATTCCTGCGCACAATAAGAATAAAAATAAAAAAAAGTATTTGTATTTTTTGAAGTACTCTAACATAATAACTCTGATTTTCAACAAATTTACAAATTCGATTTCTAAAATTAGTTAAAGTCTACCCAAATGACATTTATATAAAAAAAAGTATGAAATATTATATTAGCTAAACTTATTTGTTATTTTTGTTATTATATCAACAAAAACTAAAATACTTAAATATTATGAACAAAAAGGTATTACTAGCCTCAGCTATCGCTTTAGTTACCTTGGCATCTTGTAAAGATGACAAAAAAACAGACCAGGATCAACAGAATCATGGGATCACTTTAGAATACATGGATACGGATACAAAGCCTGGAGATGATTTTTTCCGCTATGTAAACGGTACTTGGTATGATAAAACAGAAATTCCAGATGACCGTACTAGATGGGGAAGTTTTGATGAGTTAAGACAAAATACAGACAAAGATGCCTTAGCTATTTTAAAACAAGCTTCACAGGATAAAAACTTAGATCCTAATTCTGATCAAGCAAAAGCTGTAGCGATTTACAACACTTATTTAGATTCAAAAACTAGAACAGAACTTGGTACCCAACCAATTCAAAGCTTATTAGATCAAATTAATGCAATGACTTCTGTACAGCAAGTAGAGAAGTTAATTAATGAATTAGCTGATTATGGAGGACTTGGTCTATATTCCTCTTATGTAAGCGCTGATGCGAAAAGCTCTTCTGAAAATGTGGTATACTTATCTCTTGGATCTTTAGGATTACCTGATAAGGATTATTATATGCTCGATTCAGAGGATATGAAAGAAAAGCGTCAACAATATGTTGATCACGTAACACGTATGCTTACTCTTGCAGGAGAACAGCCTGCAGAAGCAGCACAAGATGCAAAAAGCGTTTTAGAAATCGAAACAAAACTTTCTGAACCTCGTTTAACAAGAGTTGAAAGAAGAGATGCTAGATTAACTTATAACCCAATGACTTTAGCTGAATTACAAAAACTTGCACCAGTTATCAATTGGACGCAATATTTTGAAGCTAAAGGCTTGAATAAATTAGATAAAGTAATTGTTTCACAGCCAAAATATATCGCTGCATTAAACAATATCTTAACACAGAATAATCTACCTCAAATTAAAGCATACTTAAAGTGGACTTTAGTAAATAGATCTGCTAGTATATTAACACCTGAGATGGAAACAGCAAATTGGGAATTTTACTCTAAAACTTTAGAAGGAGCACAAGAACAACGTCCAATCGAAGAAAGAGCTTTAGCGGTAGTTAATAGTAGTGTTGGAGAAGCTTTAGGTCAATTATATGTTGAGCAAAAATTCCCAGCTGAGGCTAAGGAAAAAGCAAAAGCGATGATTTCAAACGTGATCTCTTCTTTTGGTGAAAGAATCCAAAACTTACCTTGGATGGCAGAAGAAACCAAAAAAGGAGCATTAGAAAAATTATATGCTACAACTATTAAAATTGGTTACCCAGATAAGTGGGAAGACTATTCTACAATGGAAATCAAAAATGTAGACCAAGGAGGAAACTACTATGACAACATGAGAAATGCAACCAAATGGGGAGTAGCTAAAAATACTTCTGATTATGGAAAACCAGTAGATAAATCTCGTTGGGGAATGTCACCTCAGACAGTAAATGCTTATTTTAATCCTGTATATAATGAGATCGTTTTCCCAGCAGCAATCTTACAACCTCCATTTTATGACTACCAAGCAGATGAGGCAATCAACTATGGTGGTATTGGAGCAGTAATTGGACATGAGATTTCGCATAGTTTTGATGATTCAGGATCTAGATTTGATAAAAATGGAAACCTAAACAACTGGTGGACAGCGGAAGATTTAGAGCGCTTTACTATGTTAGGTACTAATCTAGCAGACCAATACAGCGAATTAGAACCACTTCCTGGTGTTTTTGTAGATGGTAAATTTACTTTAGGTGAAAATATTGGAGACTTAGGTGGAGTTAATGCTGCATATGATGGACTACAAAAGTATTTAGCAGAAAATGGTGATCCAGGGTTAATCGATGGATTTACACCAGAGCAACGTTTCTTTATTTCATGGGCTACAATATGGAGAACTAAAGCAAGAGACGAAGCAGTTAGAAACCAAGTAAAAACTGACCCTCACGCTCCTGGACATTACAGAGCATATGTACCTTTACAAAACGTAGATGCTTTCTATGAAGCTTTTGATATCCAAGAGACTGATAAATTATATATCAAACCAGAAGAAAGAGTAAAAATATGGTAATCCCATATATCTATCTATAAAAAATGTCCTTCCTTTAATTAGGAAGGACATTTTGTTTTTCAATACTTTGTAAAGCCTCCTTTAAAATTTCATCTTGGGAAAGCTTGTATTTATAATAGGTAGTTTCATCAAAGAGTTGATGTATAAATTCTTCGTGTAAATATCCTATCACTTCATTTTGGTATTTCTCTAATTGAAAAGACAACTTTTTATTTTGCAAAAACGCCTTGAAATCACTTAATAGAACATCTTTGTTAGTTTGTAGATAAGTATCTAGTTCTGATAAATCAAGGTTGCTGAAAAACCCTCTTTGCTTATCAATAGTTTCGAATACAAAAAAGCTACTCGCATTACTTTTCATTAAAAACTCCATTCCATGTGAAAAGCGGTTTTCTTTATTTTTCAATAATATATCAGGAGTAATCCCTCCATTGGCATAAACCTCTCTACCTTTTAGAGTCATAAACCTAGTTGTATCCAATGGCTTTTTCTCTATAACAGAGTTGTCTATTTGATTGCTATATGGCAATTGTATTGATCTTCCTGAAGGTGTGTAATACCTAGCTGTAGTCAAGCGAATAGCAGATCCATCTCCTAATAGAAATTCTCTTTGCACCAGCCCTTTACCAAAGGTTGTTCTACCAACTATAGTTGCTCTATCATTATCTTGAAGAGCCCCTGCAATAATTTCACTAGCAGAAGCACTATTTTCATTGACTAGAATTAATAATGGCTGTTGGCTAAAAAGATTAGTACTTTTCGCATAGGTTATCTTTTGCTTATTTTTTTGAGATAAGGTTTTTAGAAGCATTTGATTCTCTGGAACCAAATCGTTTAAAATTTTTATAGCTTGGTCCATATAACCTCCAGGATTGTCTTGCAAGTCGATAATCAGTCCTTTTATCTGTAAAGCGACTAAAGCCTGTAAAGCATTGGAAAAATCTGTATACGTGTTTTTTGAAAACGTATTAATCTTGATATACCCATATCCATTATCTAATATACCACTATAGGTAATACTAGGCACATCAATTTTTTCTCTATGAATAGTTAAAGGCAACAAAGAATCTATACCTGGGCGTTTAACTAATACGCTCACTGTAGAATTTATTGGTCCTTGTAGGGCTTTAACAATACTATCTCTAGGAATGTCTTTCCCATGCAATACTGTATTATCCGCCACTAAGATTCTATCCCCCTTTAGTACTCCTCCCCTATATGCTGGCCCTTTTGGATCACTTTTAAGAACTACTACACTATCCCTATAAGGATAGTAATGTATGCCTATACCAATAAAGCTACCTTGCATCACTTTATTTATTTCAACCAATTCGTCTTTACCCATATAAAAAGAATGGGGGTCTAATTGTTGTAAAATCGTAGAAATAACTTTTTGTGAAACTGAATCTAGATCAACGTTGTCTACATATTCGGTATCAATAAGATCTAAAAGCTTATTGATTTTTAGTTTTTGATCTTTTGTCTGATTAATGTCTTGCGACCTAAGACTGACTTGAACCAAAAAGCCTCCCAAGAAGATACCTAAGCATAAAGTAAGAGATAAGGCAAAAGGCCAAAAAAACTTATTCATACTTGAAAACTTATTCTAAATTGGTAATCTGCACAACTTCTACTGCTGCTCTTTGAAGAAAATCCACTCCTTCAGTATCTTTATAAGCTTCAATATAAACTACACGTGTAATTCCTGCCTGATGGATTAACTTGCTACACTCTTTACAAGGAGACATAGTAATATATAAAGTAGCATCAGTACAGCTTTGAGTAGAACTTGCTACCTTCAAAATAGCATTTGCTTCCGCATGTAAAACATACCAATGGGTTAAGTTGGCCTCATCTTCACAACAATTTTCAAAACCGGTAGGAGTGCCGTTATATCCATCAGAAATGATCATTCGATCTTTTACAATCAAAGCTCCAACCTTTTTACGTTTACAATAAGACAACTCTGCCCATTGTCTTGCCATGCGTAAATAGGCTTTATCGTATCTGGCAATTTTTAGTTCACTATCCATCCTTTAGATTATTTTGAAGTTTAACTTTTATTGAAAACAAAAATACACAAATGTTCTGGTATACCTGAGGTTCTAATAAATGGAATTTTTAGTTCCTACCTAATCTATACGAGAAAAACAAATTTCATTTTATATACTAAAAAGAATATAAAAAGTAGATAAATAAAAATCTTACACAATATATATTGTAAAAAATCTAATCTACATAAAAAAATTCCTTATCTTTCTAATACGAAAAGATACTAATTATAAACTTTTAATTATTTACAACTATGACACAGGACGATGATGTATTCGATGCTGACTTCGTAGATAGAAACAGAGGACACTTTGCTTCTATTGTAAGAGTAGCTTTAGCCAATGGACACTGTTCAGCGGAGGAAAGAGAGTTTATTGATCAATTAGCACATCGCTTAGAGATCACACCACAGGATTATAAAAACATACTTCTGGATCCCACAAAGTACCCAGTAAACCCTCCATATTTAGAAATTAAGAGAATTGAGCGTTTATATGATTTAGCCCGTATGACCTATGTAGGAAATATGCTAGGACCTAAACAAAAAGATATTTTAAAGAAATTTGCTGTTGCTTTAGGTTTTACTAATGATGTAGATTACTTAGTAAGTAAGGCACTATCCTTAATGGTCTTAAATGTAGATGAGGATACTTTTGTACAAGAAATTAAAAATATAAAAAAATAAAAAAGCGATCTAAATTAGATCGCTTTTCTTATATTAAATATAGTTAGCCATAAACTCTTCTGCTTTTGCAACCATGTTTTCACTTCCACAAATAAAAGGAACACGTTGATGTAATTCAGTAGGCTCTACTTCCATAATTCTCATAAATCCATTAGAAGCTTTACCTCCTGCTTGCTCTACTATATATGCAATAGGATTACATTCATATAATAGGCGTAATTTTCCATTTGGTGCTTTTTTAGTAGAAGGATACATATAAATACCTCCTTTTAAAATATTTCTATGGATATCTGAAACTAAACTTCCGATATAACGAGAAGAATATGGTCTATCTTGTTCTTCCTCTTGGCAGTACTTGATATAGTCCTTGATTCCTTGAGGGAACTGCATATAATTACCTTGATTTACCGAATAGATGTTACCATCTTTAGCAATCTTCATATTAGGATGAGACAAGTAAAAAGTACCAATTGCAGGGTTTAAAGTAAATCCATTAACACCATTTCCTGTTGTATAAACTAACATAGTTGAAGATCCGTATACAATATATCCCGCTGCAACTTGATTATCTCCTTTTTGAAGAAAATCTTCTTTAGTAACAGGAGTTCCACTTGGAGTAACTCTTCTGTAAATAGAGAAAATAGTCCCAACAGAAACGTTTACATCTATATTAGATGATCCATCTAAAGGATCCATTAAAACAACATATTTATTCTCATTGGTTCCCTTTTTACCTTTAATGGCAATGAAGTCATCTTCCTCCTCAGAGGCAATACCACAAACAATCTCACGATTGATTAGAGTATTGATGAAAATTTCGTTGGCATATACATCTAACTTTTGTTGTTCCTCACCTTGAATGTTAGCAGTACCAAAAGCTCCAATAATATCTACTAATCCGGCTTGATTAACTTGATGACTTACTACTTTGGCTGCTAATCTTAAAGAGTTGATTAATCTAGATAGTTCGCCTGAAGAATATTTGAAATCTTCTTGCTTATCGATAATAAATTCACCTAGGGTTTGATTTTTTTGTGTTGTCATTATGAAAATGATTCTTTAGTTGTGTATATAATTCTGCAAATATCGTTAATTTTGTTCTTCTATTGAAAGAATAACCATTAAAACTAAAACATTATGATTATTAGACCTGCAACCCCAGAAGATATGGGTAGTGTATTGGAACTTATTAAAGAATTAGCTGCCTTTGAAAAAGAGCCACAAGCAGTTATAATCACAGAAGAAGACCTAATTAGAGATGGTTTTGGCGCAAAACCTCTTTTTGAAGCATTAGTAGCCCAACAGGACAATAAGATTATTGGAATGGCATTATTTTACAATAGATATTCTACTTGGAAAGGTAAAACAATTCACTTAGAGGATTTAATTGTAACACAAGATAAAAGGGGAACTGGAGCTGGAATGGCTCTTTACAAGGAAGTCTTTAAAATTGCTAAAAAACAAAATGTTAAGCGAGTAGAATGGGTAGTATTAAATTGGAATCAACCTGCTATAGACTTCTATCAAAGTTCAGGAGCTGATGTCCTAACAAATTGGAACACAGTTCAAATGGATGAACAAGGAATTAATCATATGTCACAAAGAAAATAATGAGGATATTTAAATTTGGAGGAGCATCAATTTGTAATGCCCAAAATGTTAGAAACGTTGGAAATATTTTGATCCAAAATAATTATCAAGACATCTTGATAATTGCTTCTGCAATGGGAAAAACTACTAATGCCCTTGAATTGGTAGTTAATAATTATAGAAACGATCCCTCTGAATTATCTCAAAGTTTAAATGCTGTTAGAGACTTCCATTATCAAATAATACTAGATCTATTTCCAGATACTACTCATCCAATGTTTAAAGAACTAGAGGATAATTTACAGGAAATCTCTAGCTTTTTAAAAAATAATAAGTCACCTAACTATAACTTTATCTATGATCAAGTTGTAAGTAAAGGGGAGATTATTTCTACTAGAATACTCCATTATTACTTAATATCCCTTGGCTTGGAAAACCATTGGTTAGATGCCAAAGATTTAGTAGAAACAGACTTCACCTATAGGGATGCCAATGTAAATTGGGAACAAACTACCAAGAAAATAAATGAGTTAATCCAACCAAAACAATTATATATTACCCAAGGATTCATCGCTGCAGACTCCAATGGTTTTGCTACGACTTTAGGTAGGGAAGGTTCAGATTATTCAGCAGCAATTTTCGCCTATATACTCAATGCAGAAAGTGTAACAATATGGAAAGATGTTCCTGGGGTATTAAATGCTGATCCACGCTATTTCCAAGAAACTACACTTTTGGATGAAATTTCTTATCAAGAAGCTATTGAACTAGCATTTTATGGAGCAACTGTAATACATCCAAAAACCCTTCAACCTTTACAAAACAAAGAAATACCTTTATATGTTCGCTCTTTTGTACAACCTAGCTTAAAGGGCACAACTGTAAGTAAAAACTATGGGTTAACTCCTCTAGTTCCTTGTTATATTGTAAAAAATAACCAATTGCTAATTTCTATTTCTTCCAAAGATTTCTCTTTTATAATGGAACAAAATATTAGCGATATTTTCCACCTTTTACACCAATATCACATAAAAGTACATGTGATACAAAACTCAGCTATCAGTTTTACTATTTGTGTAGAAGATAAATTTCAAAACTTTTTTAAGCTAAACCAAGAGTTACAAAATAACTTTAAGGTAAGTTATAATGAAAACGTTTGCCTATACACTATCAGACATTTTGACCCTGATAAAGCAAGTCAACTTTTAAAAGACAAAACTATTCTTTTGAAACATGTAAATAGAGAAACCATGCAAATTGTAACTAAGTAGTTATAATGCTGTCAATTATAAATATTAATTGATAAATATTTTGTAAATTAGACTACAACTTTAAAAGGTACCATTATGAAATATATTCAAGAATTTTCATCCATAGATTTTGAAAACGATATTTTGGTAATTGATTATAAAGACCATCAGATTCAAAATCCAGTTGTACAGGTATTTCGTCTAATTGATGAGTTTGTTTATCAAATTGAATATTGTAAAGTATATGTTTCCAAAGCTCATAATGTAGACATCTTTATTAAAGAACCTTTCAAAGGTAAAGTAATCTTGTACTAATTTTTTAAAAACACAATATTAGCTATCCTAGCTTAGATAATTAATAAAAAAGCATGCTTATTGATAATACCATTTCAATAAGCATGCTTTTTTATTTGGCACAAAGAACCTACTGATAAACAAGCTTAACCTTAATTATTTGCTTTTAAACAAAAGCTACCTTAAGTTTAGGCACACCTTACGACCTAAAAAAATGAATCCTCTAAATAAATACTCTATCTGTTTTTTACCTGATCAAAATACCCTTGAAATTGTGGCGGCAATGAAAACAGACTTATCTAGTGAAATTGGATGGTTTAATAGTAAAAATGCCATTGGACATATTACTATTATGGAATTTCAAACTACAGAACAACAGATTGAAAAAGTAGATCGCTTTCTTGTAGATTGCTGTAGCTATTTTTCTCCAATACAAAGTGAGTTAGTAGCATTTAATAGCTTTCCTAATGGTGCCTTTTTCTTGGAAATAGATCCGGTATCTTCAAAAACATACCAAGACTATGCTACTGAAATATTTAAAGGTCTTACAATTAAAAACGCCTATAAAAGTACAACACCCCATCTGACTATAGCAAGAAAATTAACCAGTGGTAAATTGCAACAAGCCTTTGACTTTTTTCAAAATCCAGCCATTACAATGCAATGTAACCAAATAGCATTAAGAAGGCTAAACCAAGAAAAATTGCAATTTGAAATTATTGCAACCTATACATTCAAACAGAAAGAAAAAATAGAAAAACAATTAACCCTATTTTAAATGATGAAAAATATAACAAATGACCTTACGTGGGATGAATTTACTAAAGTAGATATGCGAGTAGGTACTATTATAGAGGCTCAAATCTTTGAACAAGCTAGAAATCCGGCCTTTAAACTTTTGATTGATTTCGGAGGCCAAATAGGTATAAAAAAGAGTTCAGCACAATTAACAGCCCTATATACCCACCAGGAATTAATAGGCAAGCAAATAATCGCAGTGGTAAACTTCCCTGAGAAACAGATTGCAACTCTAAAAAGTCAATGTCTAGTAATGGGAGCTGTTTTAGGAAAAGAAGTTACCTTACTAACTGTTGATAAACCTTGTGAGAATGGTTTAAGAATTGGATAAAATAAAAAAATCTGTTTGTATTCTTACAAACAGATTTTTTTATTTTATATTTTATTTATCTTCAGATGCTTCCAAGTTTACAATATCTATATTTTCTATTATCCTTACCCCTATAGAGTCAGACAAACTTTCACTTATCAATGCTTGAGCAACTCCCTTAACACTCACTGGTGTGGAACTTTTGAAGAGTCCTATGCTAGTGATGAACTTTGATACTTGTACGGTTAATTTCTCTAAATTACGTGTAGATCCAGGACGAATTAAAGAACCAGGACGAATAAATACCGTTTTAGGGAAATTAAGAGCTAAAATGGCCTGTTCAACTTGTCCCTTTATTCGAAAATAGAACAATGCACTTTTACTATTTGCACCTTTAGAGCTCACTAAACTAAAGCAGTTTACTCCTAAAGATCTACAAATACTTGCAAAATCAGTTACATAACTATAATCTATTTTATAAAAATTACTCTTACTTCCAGCTTGCTTTAAGGTTGTCCCTAAAGCACAAAAGGCTATATCGGCTCCTTGTATAAAGGAAGTATCCCAATGTTGCATTTGATCAAAATCTAAAACATACTGTTTTAATTTAGGATGGCTATATTCCATTTTTTTCCTAAGAATAATTTGTACTTCCTCTACCCTATCATCCAACAAGAGTTGGGTAGTTAATTCCATTCCTGTGGCACCTGTACCACCGATTATAATAATACGCATATAGATATTTTTAAAAAAAGGGATGTCCTATAATGGACATCCCTTTTAAGAATATTAAACTTTCGAAGGAGCTAACATATGCTTAGGATCTAAGATCTCATCTAAGCGCTCTTTACTAAGAAGATTATTTTCTAATACTAAATCATAAACGCTTTCTCCTGTTTGTAAAGCTTGTTTAGCAATTTTTGTAGAAGCTTTATATCCTATATAAGGATTAAGTGCAGTAACAATACCTATACTACCTAAAACTAATTCTTTATTGTGTTCCACATTAGCTTTAATACCTAAAACACACTTAGTTAAAAGAGTTTCCATTGCATTATCTAACCATTGCATAGATTCCATTACACTATGAGCAATAACAGGCTCCATAACGTTTAATTGTAACTGTGCTGCTTCCGATGCCATAGTAATTGTCATATCATTACCAATTACTTTAAAACATACTTGGTTTACTACCTCTGGAATAACTGGATTTACTTTTCCAGGCATAATAGAAGATCCTGGTTGCATTGCAGGCAACTGAATTTCATTTAATCCACAACGAGGTCCACTTGAAAGTAATCGTAAATCATTACATATTTTAGAAAGCTTGATAGCTATTTTCTTTAAAGCTCCAGAATAAGCTACAAATCCACTAGTATCTGAAGTTGCTTCTACTAAGTTTTTGGCAGATACAACAGGTTCATCTAATAGAATTCCAAGATTTTTAGCACATAGTTCCGCATATCCAGGCACTGCATTCAAACCAGTTCCAATTGCAGTAGCTCCCATGTTTATTTCTAAAAAGCCTTTACTCACATACTCCAAATTAGCAATCTCTTTTTCTAAAGTATAAGCAAAACCTCCAAACTCCTGTCCTAATGTCATAGGAACAGCATCTTGAAGTTGTGTTCTACCCATTTTAATTACATTTTCAAACTCGTTAGCTTTTTCTTGTAAACCTTCACTAAGTTTGCTTAGAGTCTTAATCACCTTTTGATTCATGTTGAAAATCGCAACTTTTAAAGCAGTTGGATAAGCATCATTTGTACTCTGAGATAAGTTCACATGATCATTTGGGGAACAATATTGGTATTCTCCTTTTTGATGACCTAAAAGTTCAATAGCACGGTTAGCTATAACTTCGTTGGCGTTCATATTAACAGAGGTACCTGCTCCACCTTGAATCATATCTACAGGAAACTCTTGGTGAAATTTACCATCTAGAATTTCTTGACATGCATCGGCAATTGCTTGGTAAATTGGTTGCTCTAAAACATTTAATTCAAAGTTAGTTTTAGCTGCAGCCCATTTAGTAAGAGCTAATCCTTTAATAAATTCAGGATAATCAGACAATTTACTGTTTGAAATTTTAAAATTATCCACTGCACGTTGTGTTTGCACACCATAATAGGCCTGTAATGGCACTTCTAAATCACCGATAAGGTCGGTTTCAATTCTAGTTGATTTCATAATTATAGTTGTTTTATTAATTTTTGTATCGATTTTAACCGTTTACATAATACCATTTTGAAGCGAACTTTTCAAAATAAGAGTTTTCATGGTGAACATGTTCCATTCCTTGATTATCTCTAAAATAAGCTTTAAAGTTTACATAATTTCCCTTGGCCTGTAGAATTTCTAATTTAAGCCATGTATTTTCAAGGGACCATTCCAATATATCTTTCTTATTATGGAACTTCCTTTGAGACGGATGGGTAGTATCTAATAAATATTGCGCATCCCCTATAGCATATGCGCTATATCTAGAGCGCATAAGCTTCTCAGCTGAATCTGGAAATTCAGTCTTACTAATAAATGGTTGACAACATTTCGAAAACTTTAAACCACTCCCACAATAACAAGGTAAATCTTGCATAACTAATCTAGTTTACGTTGTAGCTCTTCTACAATTTTTAGATACTTACCGTAAACGGCCAATTCTTTGTCTTGTGTAGTTGTATCTAAGACTTGGTAAATTATTTCTTTAAGTGTTTCTATTTTCACTAATGCCTGTTGGCTCTCGCCTTTGGCAATTTGGGCCATTATTGCCATAATTTGCCTTTGTACTTGTTCCTCGTTCATTTTAATGGTCTTTGTTTAGACAAATATATTTTGTTAATAGGGATTTCCATAATTAAAACTTTAAAAAATTCACGTCTAATTAAAAAATAATATAGTATGACCTATTTTTCTAATTCAAACTACGTCTATTTTCTCATTAAGACTAATAAATTGAAAAAATACTTGTGATAATACATTTTTTTACAAAATCAATCCCTCATACATCCCTTTTTGTAACATAGATTTTCTAACTAAAAAATATAATTGTTTCTTTGTCTTTTAATTTATAGTTATGTCGAAGTTTCGTATATATTTTAGTTGCATCTCTTTGGTATTTATTACCTTGTTTTTTGCCAACTGCGCAAAAAGGGGGAGCATTAGCGGAGGTCCAAAAGACACTCTACCACCAGTTCTAATTCATAGTATACCTAAGAACTATTCTACTAACTTTGATCAAAAGGAAGTGCGTATTTTATTTGATGAGTATATTAAGGTGAATAACTTAAACCAATATCTTATCATCTCTCCTCCAATGGAAAATATGCCGGATATTAGCCCTATGGGAATTCCTAAGAAAACATTAACCATTCGTTTTAGAGATTCACTTGCCCCTAATACCACATACAATATAAACTTTGGTGATGCTATTGCGGACAATAATGAAAACAACGTCTTCCAACAATTTAAATATGTATTCTCTACCGGAGATTATATTGACTCCTTACAATTAGGTGGTAGTATATCTACTGCACATCAATTAAAGACGGATAACTTTGTAAATGTAATGTTGTATGAGGCAAAAACTTTTACTGATTCTACTGTATATAAGCAAAAACCACTATATGTAACTAATACCTTAGATAGTCTAACTAGCTTTAAATTAGAAAACCTAAAAGAAGGATATTATAAAATAATAGGTTTAAAGGATAAGAATAATGATTATCTATTCAATCCTAGTACGGATAAAATAGCCTTTTTAACGGATTCCATTTATCTGCCAACAGATAAAAAAATTGACTTAGTTCTATTTGAATCTATCCAGGAATTCGCCGCTAAAAGACCTACACAAGAGTCTGAAAATAAATGGTACCTTCCTTATGTAGGAGAAATAGAGGATTTAAGTATTGACGTAAAAAAAGGAGATAGCTTAATAAAAAGTACCTATACTTTTTTACCGAAAAAAGACAGTTTACAAGTTTGGTTTCCACAGGTAAAAACAGATTCACTTACAATGAGTATATCTAAAGGAAAAGAAGTTTTCACCTTAAGACCAAAAGTAAAAATTAAAGAGATAGACTCTTTACAAATCACAGGAACTTCAGGCTTATTACATTATGGCAAAAACCTACAACTAAGTTCAACTACTCCTATAGAGCAAATTGATTTAGATAAATTTATCTTTATAGATCAAGACTCTGTAGCCGTTAGCTTTACTTTGGATAATAAGTATTTAGACCAATCCTTGGTAGTGAATTTTGAAAAACAAGAATCTACCAAGTATAATTTATCTCTTTTACCAGGGGCCATTACAGATTTCTTTGGAGAGAAAAACGACACATTATCTTATTCCTTTTACACAGGACCTTATAAAGACTATGGTAACTTAAGTATTTCCTTATCCAATGTGGAAAGCTTTCCAATCATTGTAGATCTAATAGACGATAAGAACAATGTACTAGCAACAAAATACTCAACAGGTGAAACGACCTTAGATTTTGACCTACTAACACCAAATACCTATATTGTGCGTATTTCCTATGACACAAATCGAAATGGAAAATGGGATACAGGGGATTACCTAAAACAAATTCAGCCAGAGAAAAGCGTATTTTTCCCAGAACCAATTATGGTCAGAGCTAACTGGGATCTAATACAACAGATTGATTTATAAAAATTAAATACCCCAAAAAGTAAGTCCAACTTTTTGGGGTATTTAATTTTATTTAAAAGTGAAAATCAAAACTATCCGCATCATTTAAAAAACCAAAGCGATTCCTCGCTTTCTGCAACATAGTTAAATCCAAAGTGCAATAGCGAACTTGTTGACCCTCTAGACTTGAAATAAGAGGTTTTCCAATATAATC
Source organism: Myroides sp. LJL116 (assembly GCF_054871685.1). Classification (NCBI taxonomy): domain Bacteria; kingdom Pseudomonadati; phylum Bacteroidota; class Flavobacteriia; order Flavobacteriales; family Flavobacteriaceae; genus Myroides; species Myroides sp. LJL116. Next base: position 46,092 of record NZ_JBTXLR010000001.1, on the reverse strand, counting down.
TATCACCTGACTATGTCCAGTATATACATTGGAGTCTTTATCTAAACCACAGCGATTTACTCCAATAACATATGTCATGTTTTCAATTGCTCTAGCTGGTAACAGACTATCCCAAGCAAAAATTCTTTGATCTGGCCAACTTGCTACATAAATAAGAAGATCATAACTGTTTTGGTTATTACGTGCAAATACAGGGAAGCGCAAATCATAACATACCAAAGGACAAATTCTCCACCCCATATAGTCTACAATGATTCGCTCATTTCCTTTTTGATAAGCATTTTGCTCTCCAGCCAAGGAGAATAGATGGCGTTTATCATAGTATTCTAGCTTTCCACAAGGATGGATAAACACAAGTCTATTATAATATTTATCTTCTTCTTTCACAATTACACTCCCTGTTAGTGCAAAGTTATATTGTTTACACAATACAACTAATTCTTCTAATTGGGGACCATCCATCGTGATATAACACTTAGTGGGATCCATAGTAAAACCAGTTGTAAACATTTCTGGTAAAACCACTAGGTTAGTCCCTTTTTCAATGTGTTTTAATTTATCTGAAAAAAACGCCATATTAGCGTCAATATCTTCCCATACTAACGGTGCTTGTATAACTGCAACTTTCATAAATTCTAAACTTTAATAACTCCGAAATTAACCCAAATCTCTAACAATTCAAATAGGAGATAATTTAAAACAAAAAAGCGGTGAGAAAAACTCCTCACCGCTTAGATATATTATTATAAGTGTGTATGCTTATAAAACAGCTTTTAAATACTCTCTGTTCATACGAGCAATGTTCTCTAAAGAAATTCCTTTAGGACATTCTACTTCACATGCTCCAGTATTTGTACAGTTACCAAAACCTAAGTTATCCATTTCAGCTACCATGTTTAAAACACGGTCAGTAGCCTCCACTTTACCTTGAGGTAATAAAGCGAACTGAGAAACTTTTGCAGATACGAAAAGCATCGCAGAAGAGTTTTTACATGTTGCAACACATGCACCACATCCAATACAAGTTGCCGCATCAAAAGCGCGATCTGCATCATGCTTAGGAATTGGAATTGCGTTAGCATCTTGTGTATTTCCAGAAGTATTCACAGAAACGAAACCTCCAGCGTGTTGAATTTTATCAAAAGCGTTACGGTCAACTACTAAGTCTTTAATAACTGGGAAAGCTTTAGCTCTGAATGGCTCAATGTAGATTGTATCACCATCTTTAAACTTTCTCATGTGTAATTGACATGTAGTAATTCCGCGGTCTGGTCCGTGAGCCTCTCCATTAATGAATAAAGAACACATTCCACAAATTCCCTCACGACAATCGTGATCGAATGCTACAGGCTCATCACCTTTCTCAACTAACTCATTGTTTAAAACATCAAGCATTTCTAAGAAAGACATATCAGGAGAAATGTTATTGATAGAATAATCAACCATTTTTCCTTGTGCTTTAGCGTTACTTTGACGCCATATTTTTAGTGTAAGATTCATTTGTTCGAATTTTTACAAGTAAGAATTGCTTTTAAGCGATTCTCAATATTATTTATAACTACGAGCTACCAATTTAATGTTTTCATATACAAGGTCTTCTTTGTGAAGTACTGCATCACTTGGATTTCCTTTGTATTCCCATGCTGCAACGTAAGCGAAGTTTTCGTCATCACGTTGTGCTTCACCTTCTTCAGTTTGGTGTTCTTCACGGAAGTGTCCTCCACAAGATTCTTCACGGTGTAAAGCATCTTTCGCGAATAACTCTCCTAACTCAAGGTAGTCAGCAACTTTTAAAGCTTTCTCTAACTCTTGGTTAAAGCTATCTTCTGTACCAGAAACTCTTACTTCTTTGTAGAATTGTTCTCTAAGCTCAGCGATCTCCTTCATTGCTTCCGTTAATCCCTTAGCATTTCTAGCCATACCTACTTTATCCCACATAATTTTACCTAATTTCTTGTGGAAGTAGTCAACAGAGTGAATTCCTTTATTGCTCATTAATTGATCAATAGTTGATTTCACTTTAGCTTCAGCTTCAGCAAACTCAGGTAAGTCAGTAGAGATTGCTCCTGTACGAATATCGTTAGATAAGTAATCTCCAATAGTGTAAGGTAATACGAAGTATCCATCAGCTAAACCTTGCATTAAAGCAGATGCTCCTAAACGGTTTGCTCCGTGATCTGAGAAGTTAGCTTCTCCTAAAACGTAACATCCTTCGATAGTCGACATTAAGTTATAATCTACCCATAATCCACCCATTGTGTAGTGAACTGCTGGATAAATCATCATTGGAGTAGTATATGGATCCTCATCTACGATCTTCTCGTACATTTGGAATAAGTTACCATATTTATTCTCAACAACATCTTTACCTAATTTATAAACAACTTTAGGGTCATTCTCATCTAAATGTTGAAGTCTAGCTTGTTCTTTACCGTAACGATCAATAGCAGAAGCGAAGTCTAAGTAAACTGCCTCTCCTGTTGCGTTAACACCATAACCAGCATCACATCTTTCTTTAGCTGCACGAGAAGCAACATCACGAGGTACTAAGTTTCCGAAAGATGGGTATCTTCTTTCTAAGTAGTAATCTCTATCTTCTTCTGCGATTTGAGTAGGTTTAAGTTTACCTTCTCTAATTGCAACTGCATCTTCTATTTTCTTTGGAACCCAAATACGTCCATCGTTACGTAAAGACTCCGACATCAAAGTTAACTTAGATTGGTGGTCTCCAGTTACTGGAATACAAGTTGGGTGAATTTGTGTAAAACAAGGGTTAGCAAAGTAAGCTCCTCTTTTGTGTGCTTTCCATGCTGCAGTTACGTTAGATCCCATTGCGTTTGTAGAAAGGAAGAAAACGTTACCGTATCCACCTGTACAAATTACAACAGCATGAGCAGAGTGACGCTCAATTTCTCCTGTAACTGAATCACGAGCAATAATACCTCTTGCTTTTCCATCAACGATTACAACGTCTAACATTTCATGACGATTGTACATTTTGATTTTCCCACGTCCAATTTGACGGTTCATAGCAGAGTATGCTCCTAATAATAACTGTTGTCCAGTTTGTCCTTTTGCGTAGAAAGTACGAGAAACTTGTACTCCTCCGAAAGAACGGTTATCTAATAATCCACCATATTCACGTGCGAAAGGTACACCTTGAGCAACACATTGGTCGATAATATTTTCAGAAACTTCTGCTAAACGGTAAACGTTAGCTTCACGTGCACGGTAATCTCCACCTTTTACAGTATCATAGAATAATCTATAAACCGAGTCACCATCCCCTTGGTAATTCTTAGAAGCGTTAATTCCCCCTTGTGCAGCAATAGAGTGCGCACGACGAGGTGAATCTTGATAACAAAATGCTTTTACATTATATCCCAACTCTGCTAAAGTAGCAGCAGCTGCACCACCTGCTAATCCTGTTCCAACAACGATAACATCAATGTTACGTTTGTTTGCAGGGTTAACTAATTTAATGTGGTTTTTATAATCAGACCATTTCTTATCGATTGGTCCTTGAGGTATCTTAGAATCTAATTTCATAATCTATTTCTTTAGGACAATTATACAAAGTGAATATACAATGGAATGATTGCGAACAATGCAGGAACTAAATAGCAGAATAAGTATCCTCCTAATTTAATTGCTCCATTAATTTTAGGATTATTTACACCTAAAGATTGGAATGCACTTGCAAATCCGTGTGATAAGTGAAATCCTAATACAATCATTGCAACTACATATAATAAAGTACTAATTAGTCCAGTGCTTGGATCTTTAAAAAACTCAAAAGTAATTTTATGTAAATCTTTATAACCTTCTGCAATCATTAAGTCAGTACCAGCTTGGTAAAAATCAGTACCTTTCACTGTTACAGCACCAGCTTCTACTGCTGTTACTTGGATAGGTTGTCCTGAAACTGTCTTGTAAACCATTACAGGATCTGGTTGTCCTTCGATGTTTACAGCGATAGTTTGTAAAGGCATTTGCGTGAAGTGCATTTTAGCCCAAAAGTTAGTCATGTGAGTAACGATGAAAACTAACAATAAAGTACCTAAAACAGCCATATTGCGAGAAGCCCATGTACTATTCGACGCAGCGTTGTTCTTTGCATATCCAATTGGACGTGCTTTCTTATTTTGAATAGTTAAAACGATACCATCCACTGCGTGAAACAGGATAGAGATATACGTTAAATAAGATAAAATTTTTACTGCTGGATTAGTTGTCATGAATAATGCATACTCGTTGAATACAGATGCATCACCAAAAATCAATTGAAGGTTTCCCACCAAGTGACCAACCAAAAACAAGCATAAAAATAAACCAGTAAGAGCCATCCAGTATTTCTTTGCAATGGATGACTTTAAAAGTGCAGATTTTGCCATAATGTAATTTTAATTGTTTTCTTAAAAAATCTCTCAAAAATACAGCTTATATAGCATGTACACAACTTACAAGCCCCTATTTATACTGAGTTTAAACAAATAATTATCTTAATTATTTAGCCAAAAAACTCATCTATGGAGAGGTTTTTTACAAATAAAAACATTATAGGCTCTAATTGTGTTAAAATATTTTTATTATATCTATATCTGTGTTATTTTTAAAATTAAAACACGATTGAAAATTTTACTATTATTACTTAATTAACAAGGTATTCTCCATAAAAAAGAACAATTCCACCTCTTTTAGTGGGAAATTCTGCCCACCATTACCCCACAACTTAGAAAATCCCACACTCCTATTCTTTAGTGAAATAACAAAACTATTACAATACTTTATAGGATTTCGCAATTGCAATCTTGAGCTAATTGAAAATAGCAGGATAAAGATACATCTGCTTTTTTGTTCAAAAACAACTTACTAAATTTACAGCTTTAAAATACGTAAAATGTCCTTTTCAACTCTACAATCCAATCATGGCACTTTATCATATACTGTACAAGGCCAAGGAAAATGTTTACTTTTTTTACATGGTTTTTTGGAAGACTCATCTATTTGGGAGTATTTTATCCCATATTTTAGTCAGACGCACCAAGTAATCACTGTAGATTTCTTTGGACATGGACGAAGTAGTGTAAATTTAGATGGTCCAAATCCTACTCTAAGTGACATAGCAGATGACTTATTTGATTTACTTGAAAGTTTAGAAATAAATAAAGCAACTCTCATTGGACACTCCATGGGCGGATATTTAGCACTCGAATTCGCAGAACATTACCCTACTTATGTACAGCAATTAATACTTATTAATTCTACTGCTATTATGGATTCTGAACAAAAGAAACAACAAAGAGATAGAGCAATTGCTATTATTAAAAGTAATAAAGACACTTTTATTCAACTAGCCATCACTAACTTATTTACCCTAGAGGCTAAGAAAGAATTAAAACCACAAATCACTCATTTAATTGAACAAGCAAAAAAAATTCCTACTACAGCAATAATTACTGCATTAGAGGCAATGAAACTAAGGACAGACAAGCAAAAACTTATACATACTGCTGCTTTCCCTATCTGCTTCATTCTGGGACAAAAGGATCCTATTATGGATTATAATCTTACAAAACAACAACTAGAAGGAACCAATTGCCAATTAATTAGTTTACCACAAGGTCATATGCTCCATCTAGAAGCTAGACAAGAAATAGAGCAAATTATTTCTTCCTTATTATAAAATATAACACTTGATTTATTGCAATAAAAAAAGCCTTTAAAATTTATTTAAAGGCTTTTTATTTTATTCAAAAACAAAGCTAAGCATTCTCTATAAAATCTTCTTGTGGATTTATAATTTCCAACAGTAGTTCTATTAACTCATCTTTGAAACAATTTAATTTTTCTTGATCTATTAATTGATCAACTTCTTTACCTTCTACAATACCAAAAAACAGGAATCCTTCTCTTCTATTTTTAAAAGAATATATTCCAGCTTCGATGGCCTGATTAGGGTGTTCTAGTTTATTTTGGTACATTAAAGCATAACAAAGAAGTTGAATAATTTTGTCGTTCTTCACCTCTTTTGTTAAACCTTCCCAGGTCTTTAAACGCACATCAGTAGCACTTACTTTCCCTGTCTTATAGTCAATAACTCTAATAACCCCATTCCTACGTTCAATGCGATCTACATATCCAAAGATATTAACACTATAAGGTAAACGAGGATCTTCTATGGTATAAGCTAACTTAGTTTCTAACTCTAATAAAACAATCTCATCTCCTTTCTCTAGAGCAGCTAGCTCTTGATTTAAAAAGTGAAATACATTTCTTTTAGCCACCTCAAAAGCTAGTAAGTTCATTCCCATCTTGTCCTTATCACTATTATAAACGCTTTCGAATTCCTGTTGAACAAATAAATCCGCTTGTTTTTTTAGCTGTAGTATAATCTCTTTATTTAAAATATACCCCTTATAAGGAAGATAAAGTCTTTCCAATGCATTGTGGATAATAGTCCCTAGAGTGTTTAATGCAATACTTTCCTCAACCTCATCTAAAGCACGAATACCTAATACCCTCTGGAAATAGAATTCTATTGGATTCCTTAAGTAATTAGAAAGCGCCGAGGGAGAAAATCCTTTTCCTTGAGAAATTGTCTTTAATTCCTCTTGCAGTAGTGTGCTCTTTGGAATCTCCATAGCTTGATAAGCTTTATCTGGTAAGTCAGCAGAATAAGTAAGGTATTCTACCTTATGATTCTCCATAGTCTCTACCTCTAGTTGGGTTAAGAATCTACTTTTTTCCCCTGCATCCATTCCATCACTTTGAGAATTATAGAGTAAATAGATATTCTTTGCCCTTTGTAAAAGGTGGTAAAAGTGGTAACTATATATAGCATCCTTTTCTTTAAAAGTAGGTAAACCAATTTCCCTTTTTACATCATTAGGTATGAAAGAGTTTTGTGTTTTACCGGCTGGGAACTTACCCTCATTAACCGAGGTAACAATCACTGTGTCAAAATCCAAAACACGACTTTCCAATACTCCCATGACTTGCAAGCCTTCTAAAGGCTCCCCTTCAAAACTTACTTCGCTTAGATCCATTATTTGTTTATATAAAGAATAAAGCGTTTCAATATTATGTACTACAGGGTATTTCTGACAGTAGGAAACCAAACGAATAAGCATTTGGTAGGCAGAATATAAAAAGGTCTTAGTTAACATTTGATTACTATCCTCTTGGACTAAGTTTTCTTTGATCCTCAAGACAATTTTTACAAGTGTCTCCAAGATCTCAACAGAGGACTTATCTCTCCAGCTCTCAAAGACTAATTTACGCATTTCAAACTCAGGATGGTTTAACCAATCTCCAAAACGATCTAAAGTAAAGAAAGTTAAGTTCTTTTGATTAATCTGCTTAACAATGTCCTCGCATTCTAAAGACAAAGTCAAAATTGGATTACTCAACACATCTAGTATTTCCTTATAGTAAACAACATACTGCTTATCGGAACGTCGAATCGCCCCTAAGTGCATTTTGAATATTTTATGTAATAAAATCTGTACTGGATTACTATTACCACTATACCCCATAGTAATATTCAAACTAGAAACTGACTTTGGTAAACCATGCAAAACAGGTAACAGAAGATTCTCTTCCCCTAAAACTACAGCAACCTTATCTAAAGAAGTTGCTTTTTCAAGAAGATTTTCAACTATTTGGCCTGCAATTTTGGCCTGACCAACACTTTTAGGAGTTTGTATTACCTGAATGTTTTTTTCTTTCGAGAACTCATCAACAATCCATTCAAATTCATTCGTCTTGTAGTAATTCCATTTATTTTTAATCCTTCTTAAAAACAATCCAGCATCATGAGAAGTATCATTCAAGAAAGTAAGATCTAAATCCCAAAACACTCTTCCTCTTTTCTCTAATAACACATGCTGAATAATTACTTCTTCTGCAGCATTTAAAGCATTAAATCCTGCGAAATAGAATTGTTTATTATTTGATTTTAAATAAGCATCGTGATTAGCTACTGCCTCTCTGTAGATTAAACCTTGATATCCAATTCTTTTATCTACTAATCGCTTATAGAGATTTTCATAATAAATAGGCATTCTATCCCAAAACTCTAAATACTTAGTAATTAAAGGAGTTCTACTTTCCAAATCTACTGCCCAATGTTTAATATCTTCTATGTTTTTTAGATAGGAAAAAACATAGGAAGGCTTAAGTAAATAACGATCTATTTCATTAAAGTCTTGTAGTAGGGTCTTTGCCCAGTTTGCAAAATGATCGAAATCATCTCTTTGTTGAGTTTCAATTTCGCAATACACTAAGTAGAATTCAAATAAAAGCTCAATAGAATCAATACTTCTAATACCAGAAATATCCTGAATTAGCTCCTCTATACTAATAATTTCAGGAGCAAAAACACTATTCGAATAGTGTTTTTTCAAACATTCTAATAAGAATATTTTAGCCCTTTTATTTGGTAGAACGACTACCAAATCATCCATGTTTAAAGGATAATCTTGTTTTATTTGAGCACTTAAACGTTCTAAAAATGTGACTGTCTTCATAAATTAAAGATATAAAAAAAACGCCTTGATAATTCATCAAGGCGTTTTAATATAATTGTATACGTATAAAATTACTTAACTAATTGTATTTCAACACGTCTATTTAATTCACGTCCAGTTACTGTCTTATTAGAAGCAATTGGGTCTTGTGATCCATAACCTTTAGAAGTTAAACGAGATGCGTCAATTCCTTTTTCGATTAAGTATACTTTTACAGCATTAGCTCTGTTATCAGATAATGGAATGTTGATTTTATCATTTCCTGTACTATCTGTGTACCCAGCAATATGGAATTTGCTTGTAGGGTATTCTTGCATAATTTTTGCAATATTATCTAACACTGCATAAGAAGAATTTTGGAAAGTATATTTACCTGTATTGAAAAGGATTGTTTTTCCATACTCATTTAATTGCTTAACATGTTCTTCTTTAATTTCTGGACATCCATTATTAGAAGCAGGTCCAGCAACATCTGGGCACTCATCTAAATAATCTGGAATTCCATCTCCATCTGTATCTGGCCAAGGACATCCCTTGTTTTCAGCTGGACCAGGAACCTCTGGACACTCGTCTAAATTATCAGGAATTCCATCTCCATCTGTGTCAGGACATCCATTGAATTGAGCTAAGCCTGGTACATCTGGACATTCGTCTAAATGATCTGGAATACCATCTCCATCTCTATCTGGACAACCATTTAAAGAAGCTAGACCAAACTCATCTGGACATTCGTCTAAATGATCTGGAATACCATCTCCATCTCTATCTGGACAACCATTTAAAGAAGCTAGACCAAACTCATCTGGACACTCATCGTATTTATCTAATACTCCATCTCCATCTCTATCTTTTGCACCGAATTGGAAACGTAAACCTGCAAAGTGTTGCATATGTGAAGCAACTCCAACATCAGGAACTCTACTATCATCATATGAATGCTTATAAGTAGACTGAATAGTGAAGGCTACACTTGGAGTAAACCAAAAGTTAAATCCTAAACCTCCATTCACTGTTCCAGCACTTGCTTTCCCAAGGAAAGTATATCCTCCTCCTACTAGTAAGAAAGGGTCAACAACTTTAGAATTTAATAGTTCTTTAAAACTATACTTAATCTCTGCATCAATTCCGTAATACATTAAATCACCAGGATTATATTTTAAATATCCTTGGCTCTCTGGAGCGATGAATTTAGTTATTTTATTTACAGATCCAGTAATTCCTAAAGAAAAACCATCTCCTAAATAACGTGCAACGTTTAAGTAAGAAACAGAAGGTAAGATATTATAATCTGATGTATTGAAATATCCTCCCATACGATGTGAGAATCCTTTTGCTGAACTCACTTTGGTATTTACAGCATTTGCTCCAATACTTACTGACCACGGGTGATCAGCATCTTGCGCCTGTACAGACAAACCTGCACACAGAACAACGGCAGCGATAAATTTGTTGAAATGTTTCATAAATTTTCTATTTTATCGATATTTAAGTCAAAATTAAGATTAATCCCCAACATTTACAAGAAATATGGGGATTAATCTTAATCAAATTAAATAACTTTTAATTCTTTTCCTACTTCAATAAAGGCTGCAATAGCTTTATCTAAGTGCTCTTTAGTATGAGCTGCTGATAGTTGTACTCTAATTCTAGCTTTACCTTGAGGTACCACTGGGAAGAAGAATCCAATTACATATACTCCTTTTTCTAAAAGGCGGTCAGCCATGTCTTGTGACAATTTAGCGTCGTATAACATTACAGGAACGATTGCAGAATCTCCATCGATGATATCAAAACCTGCTTCTTGCATTCCCTTTTTGAAGTAATTAGTATTCCATTCTAAAGTATCACGTAATGTAGTATCCTTTTCTAAAAGCTCAAAAACCTTAATAGAAGCTCCAACAATCATTGGTGCTAAAGAGTTAGAGAATAAGTAAGGTCTTGAACGTTGTCTTAAAAGTTCAATGATTTCTTTCTTACCTGTTGTATATCCTCCCATTGCACCTCCAAGAGCTTTTCCTAAAGTACCTGTGATAATATCAACACGCCCCATTACATTCTTTGCCTCTAATGTTCCTTTTCCAGTAGCACCAATAAAACCAGCAGCATGACACTCATCCACCATTACTAATGCATCGTACTTATCTGCTAAATCACAAATTTTATCTAACGGAGCAACTAGACCATCCATAGAGAATACCCCATCAGTAACGATGATTTTAAAACGATGTCCAGCCTCGTTTGCTTTTATTAACTGCGCCTCTAAATCTGCCATATCATTATTTTCATAACGATAACGTGCTGCTTTACATAAGCGAACTCCATCAATAATAGAAGCGTGGTTTAAACTATCTGAAATAATAGCGTCTTCTGCAGTTAATAATGGTTCGAAAACTCCACCATTTGCATCAAAAGCAGCAGCATATAAAATAGTATCTTCTGTTTGATAAAAATCAGCGATTTTTTGCTCTAATGTTTTGTGAATATCTTGTGTTCCACAAATGAAACGAACAGAAGACATACCAAATCCATGAGAATCTAAAGTATCTTTTGCAGCCTGAATAACTTCAGGATGTGAAGACAAACCTAAATAGTTATTAGCACAAAAGTTAAGTACTTTAGCTCCCGAAGAAACTGTTATTTCTGCATCCTGTGCAGAAGTGATAATTCTTTCTTTTTTAAATAATCCATTATCTTGGATTTCAGCCAACTCTTTTTGAAGATGTTCTTTAATTTTTCCGTACATATACTAAAATTTTAATAGCATTCTATATTGATTACTTTACAAATGTATTATATTTAAATCATCCGTTGTGTATAACAGCACTTTTTTAATCACCTTATAGCCCATCTGCTCTAAAGATTGTCCATAAGACAAAACTTGTTGCACATACTTAGGCTCATGTTTTCCTGTCTTATAATCTAATACCAAACAATCTCCATTTGGTTTAATAACCACTCTATCTGGTATAGTATTTCGAGCCCCTCCTTGAATAATCACCCTCTCATTATAAACTTTATTGTCCTTAGAGAAAAAGTCAACTAATTCAGGGTGCGAAACTATGCGTTCTAAAATATCTCTAAAAGCATCTTCTTGAACACTTTGGATCAACCCTTGCTCAAGAGCTTGCTCCATGGCGTTATCTATATCACTATAATCTCCTATAAAGGACATAATTTTATGAATAAGGTTTCCATACTCAATACTTTTTTGGCTTTCTGAATCCCACATTAAAGCTTCTTTTTGAGCAATTTTAATTGCGCTAAATTCCAAAGACTCTCTAACTGGATGTATCATTTTATTGCTCAGGTCCAAATCATGATCTTTTGGGCTTGATACTTTCTTTGCACAACCAAATTCATAATAAAGTACACTAGGATTATAAAGTCCTTTATGTACTAAGAAATCTAAGAACAATTTGGATAAATTGTTAGAGAAGTCACCTTTTGCCGTAGTATTATGTGAACTAATAACATAAAGTTGTTCTTCTGCTCTAGTAAGGGCTACATAAAGAACATTGATATTATCTAATAAAGTCTGTTGTTCTTTTTCCAGGTAAATTTGCTGTGCTAAAACTCCATATTGCTCTACCTCCTTTTTAGGATCAACTAGGGCCTTAGGGAAATTTATATTAGGATCTTCTTGGTCAAAATCAACCCACAACTTATCTCTATCTGGTCTAGAGTAGTCCTCTTCTGCAAAAGGGAAGATAACAACTGGAAATTCTAACCCCTTTGATTTATGAATGGTCATAATTTGAACTGCATTTTTACCCTCTGGTGTTGGGATACTAAATTTCTGGTAATTCAATATCCAATACTCTAAAAAGTCACTAATACCAAAGTGGTTTTTTAAACTTTTCTCCAACACTAAATCTAGGAAGTACAATACATAGGAGTTAGCCATTTTATCTGGCATAAATGCGTGAATAATCGATTCAACAGCATCATATAAGGACCTACTTCTACAAAAATCGAATATAATTGGAACACCTTTTTCCTTTAACCAAAGTTCAAATTCTACTTCACTTTCCATGTTTAATCCTTCTCGGATAAAATCATGACGTTCTTGTTGGATTCCGTTTTTACAAGCTACATAATATATTAAGCCCGTTTTTGCTTCTAAATCTTTATCATTCTTTAAATAACGTAGAACTTGAATAATCAATTTCACTTCACTAGCATTATTAATTAGCAATGAATCAGAAGAAAGAATATCTATTTCATTTTCTGTAAGATAATTGGCTAAGATTACTCCGTGATTTCTCTTTCGAGTCAAGATTACAATATCTTGTAGTTCAAAACCATTTTCAACTGCTTTTTGAATAGTCTTTAAAGTTGCTTGAGCATATAAAAGATCTTTGTCGATCCCTTGCTCTTTATCCTGTGGACTTACTTTTTCGATAAATTCTAAAGCTACATATCCTCCCTTTTTACTATTTGTATTTTGTGAGCTTTGGTTCTCATATAAATTTTTATAATCCTCCTTATTGAAATACTCTCCTACTTGTTTAAAAAAGTCATTATTAAATTCAATTACCTGTGCATAACTACGATAATTAGTATCTAAATGAACAGTTTGTTTACTTGGGTTAGAGAAAGGATTATCAGTATTACTTAAGGCTATGAATTGTTCTGCTTTACCACCACGCCAGCGATAAATGGATTGTTTAGGATCCCCAACTATCATTAAACTCCCCTTATTCCCAGCGAGATCTTGACCTGCTAATGCATTATCAATTAAAGGAATTAAGTTCTGCCACTGCATTTCCGAGGTATCTTGAAATTCATCAATGAAGAAATGCTGGTATCTTTCCCCTAATCTTTCATAAATAAACGGTGCAGGTTGATCCTGAATTTGTTCATGTATAATAGAGTTAAACTGGGTTATGGATAAAATATTCTTTTCTTCTTGAATCTTATCCATTTCCAAACTAAGGGTATTTAATAAAGATAAAGGAGTCAAGTTTTTTAAAAAAGCTATGTATAACCCTCTTTTTGCATAGTTCTCATATACTGGTTGTAATAATGTAAGAAACATAGGCACGTAAGACTCTATTAAATCCTTATCCTTTGCAGCTTTCTTTATTGCCACATCGTCAAACTCTAAGTAACTTCTTTGAGTAGCTTTTGGATCATCGGTAATAATTGCATCAATATGGTTAAAAAAAGTACCTCTTGAAAAAGAAGCTGGATCCATACCATTATCTAAAATAACAGCCTTAATCTTCTTAGCTTGTTCGATATTAAAGCTAGTCAAATCCTTTATTGTCTTCTTTAAATAATTGCGTACTTCTACAAAATCTTCTAATGTTTTATGCGCAAAAAGTCCTATCTCTTCCCTATGGTTTTCATTTAATAATAAAAAACCTACTTCTTTGAGCTCTCTAGTTATATCCCAACTTTTATCATCATCTGCCTTGTCAATGGAGAAATCAATAAGCAAGTTGGTTAATTGTTGGTCAACTCCCGCTTTGGCAATTACAGCATCTACTGCCTCTTGTAACAGCTCATCGGAATCCAAAGAAACCTCAAAACTCATTGGCAGATCCAAATCAAAAGCGAAGGAACGAATAACCCTATGAGTAAACTTATCAATGGTAGAAATATCAAAGGAAGCATAATTGTGAATAATACTCTTGATAATACGTCCACTTTTACTTCGTATCACTTGCTCTGTCAAATTAGTCTCTTGAATAATTTGATCAAGCATCCCGCGAAACTTAGGATCGACTTCTTTTTTCGAAAAATTATCCAAACATGCCACCACCCTAGTCTTCATCTCAGCAACGGCTTTATTTGTAAAAGTTATTGCCAGAATCTTTCGATACGCATCATCTTGCCTATCTAAAAGTAGTATTTTCAGATACTCCTTAACTAAAGTATGCGTTTTTCCTGCGCCCGCAGAGGCGTTATATATTGAAAATGAAGGAGTTTCAATCATCATAAAGACTTTAAGTGTTAACGCTAATTAACCATTCTACTATTTCATATTAAGCATAAAATGCCTAAATTTGAAATAAAATTAATACTAATCTTTAAATAATACGAATTATGGCTTTCGAATTACCTAAATTACCTTATGCTTACGATGCATTAGAACCAAATATCGATGCTCGTACAATGGAAATCCACCATACAAAACACCACCAAGCTTATACAACTAACTTAAATAATGCTATCGCTGGTACTGAATTAGAAGCAAAATCAATCGAAGAGATATTAAAAAACCTAGACATGAATAACGCAGCAGTGCGTAATAATGGAGGTGGTTTTTATAACCATAACTTATTTTGGACAGTAATGAGCCCAAATGGTGGAGGTTTACCTCAAGGAGAATTAGCAGCTGCTATTGAAAAAGATTTTGGTTCTTTTGAGAACTTCAAAGATGCTTTTTCTAAAGCTGGAGCTACTCAGTTTGGTTCAGGATGGGCTTGGTTATGTGTGAAAGATGGAAAGTTATCAGTTTGTGGTACTCCAAATCAAGATAACCCATTAATGCCAGGTGTAACTTGTCAAGGTACTCCAATCTTAGGAATGGATGTATGGGAACACGCTTACTACTTAAACTACCAAAACCGTCGTCCTGACTATATTACAGCTTTCTTTAATGTAATTAACTGGGATGAAGTTAGTAGAAGATACAACGAGGCTAAGTAATTAGCTTTTTAATACCATGTAAAGGCTAAAAGATAAAATCTTTTAGCCTTTTTTTATGGGTGAAAATTCTTTAAAAAAACAAAGCCGACCAATATATTGGTCGGCTTTGTTTTTTTCTTTTACTATATAGAGCTATAAAAATGCTTCACCTTAGTAAGGTTTTTCATCTCTTCCTTCAAAATAGTTTATAAAGGCTCTATTCACAACACGATTACCACCTTTAGTTGGATAATCCCCTGTAAAATACCAGTCTCCAGTATTATCTGGACAAGCAACATGTAAGTTTTCCACTTCCTGGAATACAATTTTCACTTTTGATGTTACGTCCTTGTCTGTTACCATCTGTGCAATCTTATCCGAAATTTCTTGCGTAGTAAAAGGTGCATAGATTTGCTTAACATAATTAACTACATCTTTATCTTCAAAGTGCTCTTGAGCTTTAGATTGAGCATAAACTTGTTCAACTACATCAAACATATTGCGTTCTTTTAAAAGCTCTATAGCAGCTTGAAAAGCAATTAGCCCTTCTAATTTAGCCATATCAATACCATAGCAATCTGGGTAACGAACTTGAGGAGCAGCTGAAACAACAACTATTTGTTTTGGTTTCAAACGATCTAACATTCGAATAATACTCTTTTTAAGAGTTGTCCCCCTTACAATACTATCGTCAATAATTACAAGGTTATCTGTCGGTTTAATTACTCCATAAGTTACATCGTACACATGAGCAACTAAATCATCTCTACTACTATCATCGGTGATAAAGGTTCTTAATTTAGCATCTTTAACAGCAATCTTTTCTGTACGAAGTTTTACAGATAAAATTTCCTTTAATTTATCTTCTGATAAATTCTCTTTATTAGTAAGGATATCTGCAATTTTACGCTGGTTCAAGAAGTCTTGTGCCCCTTCTACCATTCCAAAGAAGGAAGTTTCTGAGGTATTTGGAATATAGGAAAACACAGAGTTATCAGTATCATCATCAATAGCTTCAAGAATTTGAGGGAAAATTAATTTTCCTAAATCTTTTCTCTCTTGATAAATTTGAGCATCATTACCTCTAGAGAAATAAACACGCTCGAAAGAACATGCTCTAAGTGGTAATGGATCTAATATTTTCTCAAAGTGAACACTTGCATCTTTGCGAATAATGATAGCACTTCCCGGATCTAATTCTTTTATTTCATCGAAACCTACGTTAAAAGCAGTTTGAATTACAGGTCTTTCACTTGCTACAACAGTAATTTCGTCATTATCTAAATAATAAACAGGGCGGATTCCTGCAGGATCACGTAAAACAAAAGCGTCTCCATGTCCAATCATACCAGCCATAGCAAAACCACCATCCCAATTCTTGGATGATCTCTTAAGGATTCTACCAATGTCTAAGCGCTCACCAATTTTTGGAGAAGCAGCCTTTTTTGAAAACCCTTCCTCTTTAATTTTATAGTATAATTCAGAAACTTCATCGTCTAAGAAATGTCCGATTTTTTCCATTACTGTAATGGTGTCTGTCATTTCTTTAGGGTGCTGACCTAAAGCAACTAAATCTTGGAATAGCTCCCTAACGTTAGTTAAGTTAAAGTTACCTGCTAAGATTAAGTTACGGTGCATCCAGTTGTTTTGACGCAAGAAAGGATGAACATTCTCGATATTATTCTTTCCAAAAGTTCCATATCTCACATGCCCTAAAAACACTTCACCTAAATAAGGGATATGTTTTTTTTGCAAATCAACGTCATCAGCATATTCAGGATGCTCTAATAATTCCTTATTAATACGTCCATTAATCTGTTGGAAAATATCAAGGATAGGTTGACTTTGATTTGAGCGAACTCTACTAATATATCGTTCTCCCGGCTCCATATCAAGTTTAATACTTGCTAATCCAGCTCCGTCTTGACCGCGATTATGCTGTTTCTCAAGTAACAAATACATTTTTTGGATAGGATAAAAAGCACTTCCATACTTCTCTTTATAGAAAGATAGAGGTTTTTTTAACCTCAATAATGCTATCCCACATTCGTGTTTTAGTGCGTCACTCATGATTAAGTTGTGTGTGTGTTATGTGTGTAAGTTTGTTTTTTGATTAAAAAAAGCCCCATACTGAGGCTTCTAATATATTATTTCGCTAATTCAATATCGAATTGCGTAAGTGTTTTAAATTGTATTAATCTATTTTTTAATTCTTCTTGTTCTAAAGTTACCATTCGTTTTGTTCCAAATTGCTCCACACAAAAAGATGCTAAATTAGATCCGTGAATAATGGCATTTTTCATATTATGAAAAGACACATTACTACTTTGAGCTAAATAACCTGCAAATCCACCTGCGAAAGTATCTCCAGCACCTGTTGGATCAAACACTTCTTTCAATGGTAATGCTGGGGCAAAGAAAACTTCCTTTTCACAGAAAAGTAAAGCGCCATGCTCACCTTTTTTAATTACAACGTATTTAGGTCCCATTTGTTGAATAACCTCTGCTGCTTTAACTAGAGAATACTCTCCAGATAACTGCCTAGCTTCTTCGTCATTAATGGTAATTACATCTACTCGTTTTAATACCTCTTTTAGTTCTTCTAAAGCACAATTCATCCAGAAATTCATTGTATCTAGTACAACCAACTTAGGTTTCTCTGATAATTGATCCAATACACTTTTTTGTGTACTTGGATGTAAATTACCAAGCATTACAACATCTGCATTTTTAAAATTTTCCGGAACTATAGGATTAAAGTTCTCTAAAACATTTAATCTAGTTTCTAAAGTATCTCTCGAATTTAAATCGTTATGGTATCTTCCACTCCAGAAAAAAGTTTCTCCACCTTCAACCACTTCGATTCCTGAGGTATCAATATTTCTGCTTTTCAATAAATCTAAATACTCACTAGGAAAGTCGTCTCCAACAATGGAAACAATAGAAGATTGCACATTAAAGTAAGAAGCAGCTAAACCTATAAAAGTTGCTGCACCTCCTAAAATCTTATCTGTCTTGCCAAATGGAGTCTCTATCGCATCAAAAGCTACTGTACCCACAATTAGTAATTTGTTCATATTTTTTACTAAGAAATAAAGGTGCAAATATAGTGCAATACTTTTTTGGCTACAAAATTTAATAGTTATAAAATACTTAGATAACTATAAATTCATACCCATAAGTAAAAAAAACCACTATATATCCTACCAAAATCAAGGTATACTAATTCAAAAATAAGTGCAAAGAAATTAATAGACAAATTTTAACCTCTCAAAAACACTTACTTTATTGATTTTCTTCATAGTATAGATCTACTAAGGCATTCTTATCAAAAGAAGCTTGAACTGCTAACTCATCACATCTTTCGTTCATAGGATGATCATTATGACCTTTCACCCACTGAAAATCAACAATATGCTGTTGATAAATCAATAAAAAGCGTTTCCACAAATCCGGATTCTTTTTATCTTTAAAATCTTTTTTCACCCAATTAAAAACCCATCCTTTACTAACAGAATCTACAACGTATTTAGAGTCAGAAACTACTAATACACGTGTCCCTGGATTTTTAAGTTTTTCTAAACCTACAATAACTGCTAAGAGCTCCATGCGATTATTAGTAGTTTTTCGATAACCTTGAGAAAACTCCTTAAAAACATTTCTTCCTGCCCATTCTAAAATTAATCCATATCCTCCAGGACCAGGATTACCTCTAGAAGAACCATCGGTATACAGAATTACTTGAGGAGAATTATTTGCCATATAACAACTCATTTATTACCTCTGGAAAATGTTTATGCTCTAATACTTGTACAGCTTTAGCAATCTGTTCCCATTGGTCAAAACCAGTGATATCTGTTTTCTCTTGAAAAATCACGCCACCTTCATCATAATGTTCATTCACATAATGAATAGTTATTCCAGTAAACTTCTCTTTGTTATCTAGTACAGCTTGATGCACAAAATGACCATACATCCCCTTTCCTCCATATAAAGGTAAAAGCGCAGGGTGAATGTTAATAATCTTATTTGGATACTTCAAAACAAGATCTTCAGGAAATTTCCATAAAAAGCCTGCGAGAACAATTAAATCAGGTGCAAAATCTTCTAAGATTTCCGCCACTTGACCCTCATTTAACATGTTTCTATTAAAAATGATTGTAGGTAAGTTTCTTTTTTCAGCTTTTTCTATTACCTTAGCATTAGGATTATTAGCTAAAATTAAATATTGATTATCAATAGACTTACTTTGAAAGTATTCTATTATGTTCTCTACGTTAGTGCCTGATCCTGAAGCAAATAAAGCGATCTTTTTCATATATAAATGGCTTGTTATTTTTTTAAAACACTCATTCTGAGTACAAAAAAAAGAATAATATGTGACATTAAATAGAAAAATAGTGAGAAGTATTAATTATTTTCATAATTTCGCACCGACAATTAACATGAAAAATCAGGTTTTAAAATAAAGTTTTTTATTTTTGCCTACGAATTTAAATTTAAAATTAAAGATTATGTCAGACATTGCATCAAGAGTTAAAGCGATTATCGTTGACAAATTAGGTGTTGACGAAAACGAAGTTGTAGCAGAAGCAAGCTTCACTAATGATTTAGGAGCTGATTCACTAGATACAGTTGAGCTTATCATGGAATTCGAAAAAGAATTTGATATTCAAATTCCAGATGACCAAGCTGAAAATATCGCTACAGTTGGACAAGCTATCTCTTATATTGAAGAAGCTAAAAAATAATAACTGATTCCCACGTGTTTCGATTTATCAAAACACGTGGGCGTTATTATTTTGCTGTATACTAATTTTTAAGAAAAAAAAGGACAGATTGTTAACAATCTACGATATACATCAAATAAACAACCCAATGTTTCCTTTTTGAAAAGTGAAAAATTGGGTTTTTTTTATTATAAACCATAAATTTAAGTTTTATGAAATTAAAGCGAGTTGTTGTAACAGGTTTAGGTGCACTTACTCCTATTGGAAATAATATCCAGGAATATTGGAACAGCCTAATTAATGGAGTAAGCGGAGCTGCACCCATTACATATTTTGACGCTACCAATTTCAAAACACAATTTGCGTGTGAGGTAAAGAACTTTAATGTTGAGGACTTTATTGAAAGAAAAGAAGCACGTAAAATGGATCGCTATGCACAATATGCATTAGTGAGTGCAGAAGAAGCTATAAAAAATTCAGGACTAGATCTTGATGCAATCGATAGAGATAGAGCAGGAGTAATCTGGGGCTCTGGAATTGGTGGACTAGAAACTTTCCAAAATGAAGTAACTAACTTCGTAAATGGGAATGGAACACCTAAATTTAATCCATTCTTTATACCAAAGATGATTGCTGATATTGCAGGTGGTCATATTTCAATGAAATACGGTTTAAGAGGTCCTAACTTCACAACTGTTTCTGCGTGTGCTTCATCTACCAATGCAATTATTGATGCTTTTAACTATATTCGTTTAGGGATGGCTGATATTATTGTAACAGGTGGTTCTGAGGCAGCAGTTACTATTGCTGGAATTGGAGGTTTCAATGCAATGCATGCTCTTTCAACTAGAAATGACGATCCTAAAACTGCATCTCGTCCAATGGACAAAGATCGTGAAGGATTTGTATTAGGAGAAGGTTCAGGTGCTCTAGTTTTAGAGGAGTATGAACATGCTGTTGCACGTGGAGCAAAAATATACTGTGAAATTGGTGGTGGTGGAATGTCTGCGGACGCTCACCATTTAACTGCACCACACCCAGAAGGTTTAGGTGCTACTAATGTTATGCTAAACTGTTTACGTGATGCTGGGCTTTCGCCAAGTGATGTAGATGTTTTAAACTTACATGGAACCTCAACACCTTTAGGAGATATTGCTGAATCAAAAGCGATATTAAAGGTATTTGGTGATCATGCATATAACATGAACTTGAATTCTACAAAATCTATGACAGGACACTTACTTGGAGCTGCTGGAGTAATCGAAGCAATTTCAGTTATCCTTTCTTTAGAACATGGAATTATCCCACCAACAATTAATCACTTTACTGATGATGAATCAATTGATCCTAAATTAAACTTTACTTTCAACAAAGCTCAAAAAAGAGACATTAAAGTTGGAATGAGTAACACTTTTGGATTTGGTGGACACAATGCTTGTGTACTTGTTAAAAAACTTGAAAACTAGCACATCATTATGATGAGTAAGTTCTTAAATAGAATCTTTAAAAATTCCCGTACTTCTGATAAGTACGGGAATTTTTCTAGTAAAATAGCTAAGATAATTGGAGTAACTCCTTTGGATCCTTCTATATATAAATTAGCTTTTACTCATCGATCTATGAATATTGTAGATCAAAATGGAAATCCAATAAACTATGAAAGATTGGAGTTCCTTGGAGATGCAATGTTAGGCTCAATTATCGCCTCTTATCTGTATTTACAGGTAGCCAATGGCGATGAAGGTTATCTAACTAAAATGCGCTCAAAAATAGTTTCAAGGGAAAACCTCAATGACCTTGGAAAAAGCTTAGACTTGATTAGTAATGTCGAAAGCAAAATGGGTAACCAACAATTTGGTGAAAACATCCATGGAAACTTATTAGAAGCTCTAATTGGAGCTATATATTTAGACCGTGGCTATCCAGCTTGCGAACGATTCATCCATGACAAACTACTTTCTAAAGTAGCAGACATAGAGAAATTAGAAACTAAAATTACTAGCTACAAAAGCTTACTTATCGAATGGTGTCAGAAAACTAAACACACTTTCAAATTCGATACCTATGAGGATGATACTGCTGAGGAACTTAAGTACTTTGGTGTACGTCTCTATATTGATGAGAAGATAGTTTCTAAGGCTAGAGCTACCTCAAAAAAGAAAGCAGAAGAAAAAGCTGCACAAAGAGCTTACTTCGCTCTACAGGAAAAAATACAAAAGTAATATCTCTTTTTCCTATTAATTTAACATTCTAGTAATACGCCTTTTACTAAAAAAAAACAATTATCGTTTTAATTATCGTATATTTGTATCTAACACTAATCTCATATGGGGGTAATAAAATATAAGTTAGACGACTTTGATACTGATGACTATAAATTAATTGCCATACATTCTTCCAGAAAAGAAGATTTTAAGGTGGTTTATACTATCAATACCATCTTAGATTTTTTTCTTGAAAGGCAGCCTTCCGATATCCTCATTCGAACCGAAGAAGGTAATGCTAGATTTTCAATCTTCGAATATGAAGACTTAGACCTTCATATTCTATGGAAAGTAGTATCTAACAAATCGTTTATTCAGCCTGATACTGACTTAGTATCCCCTTTGTTTACTGGGAAAAAACATGCCATCACCAAACAAGGTTATCTAGTTCCTGAACTTAAAAATGTGGACTATTTAATTAAAATTGAAGATGCGGATGACTTTTTTGACCTTTCAAAAATAATAGAAAAATTAAATACAGTAAAAATATTCTCTGCTGCTTATGAATTAAAGCAAGAGACAATTAAATATAGAAAAAACCTAATTTTTTAAAAATATGGTAGCACAAAAAAAGACAAAAATCGTTGCAACTCTAGGTCCAGCATCTAGTTCTAAACAAGTGTTGCACGATATGATTAAAGCTGGTGTAAACGTTTTTAGAATAAACTTTTCCCATGCAGATTATCAAGATGTACAAGAAAAAATAAATATAATCCGTGAGCTAAACAAGCAATACGGCTATACAACATCTATTTTAGGGGATTTACAAGGTCCTAAACTACGTGTTGGAATAATGGCAGAGGATGTTATTGTTAATCCAGGAGACCACATTACTTTCTCAACAAAAGAAGAGTTCAAAGGAGATGCTAATCGCGTTTACATGAACTATAAAAAATTCCCACAAGATGTAAATCCTGGAGAGCAAATTTTATTGGATGATGGTAAATTAATCTTTGAAGTTGTTTCTACAAACAAAGAAGATGAAGTAGTTGCTAAAGTAATACAAGGTGGTCCTTTGAAATCTAAAAAAGGAGTTAACTTACCGATGACAAAAGTATCTTTACCTGCTTTAACAGAGAAAGATATCAAAGATGCCATTTTTGCAATTAAAGCCCAAGTAGATTGGATTGCATTATCCTTTGTAAGAACACCGGAGGATTTAAAAGATTTACAAGCTTTGATTCAAGAGCATTCTGATCACAAAATTCCTATTATTGCTAAGATTGAAAAACCTGAAGCAGTAAAAAATATAGAGCAAATTGTTACTAGCTGTGATGGTTTAATGGTTGCTCGTGGAGATTTAGGAGTTGAAATCCCAGCACAAGAGGTTCCTTTAATTCAAAAACAACTAGTAATTGTTGCTAAAAATGCGAGAATTCCTGTTATTATTGCAACCCAAATGATGGAAACAATGATTTCTAGTTTAACTCCAACAAGAGCAGAAGTTAACGACGTTGCGAACTCTGTTATGGATGGAGCAGATGCTGTAATGCTTTCAGGAGAAACTTCTGTAGGAAGTTACCCAGTACAGGTAATTGAAAAGATGACTCAAATCATTCAAAGTGTTGAGGACTCTCCAATTATCAAGGTTCCTCAAAGTCCACCAACAATTAAAACAAACCGATATATCACTAAAAACATTTGTTATCACGCAGCTTTAATGGCTAACGATATTGAAGCCAAAGCAATTTGTACTTTAACAAATAGTGGATATACAGCCTTCCAAATTTCAGCTTGGAGACCTAATAGTAATATTTTGGTATTCTCTTCTAATAAAAGAATTATCACTCAATTAAACCTATTATGGGGAGTTCAAGCCTTCTATTACGATAAATTTGTAAGTACAGATGAGACCATTGAAGATATCAATCATATGGTCGTAGAAAAAGGATATGCCACGCCAGGTGACATGGTAATTAACCTTGCAGCAATGCCAATTATAGAGAAAGGAATGGTTAACACCCTGAGAATTTCTCAAGTGAAATAAAAAAAGGAGCTATTAAGCTCCTTTTTTTATTATTTTAATTCCCATTCATAGTAAAACTGGCTTATAAAATTCTCCATATACTGGTGTCTTTGCTCTGCCAATTGCTTACCTGTTTGGGTATTCATTAAGTCTTTTAATCGAAATAACTTTTCATAAAAATGATTTATTGTTGTGCCTTTGTGCTTTTTGTATTGCTCTTTGCTCATGTTTAACATTGGCTCCTCACTTGGATCATGGATGGTATTATTTTTATACCCTCCATAATTAAAAGCCCTAGCAATACCAATAGCTCCAATAGCATCTAGGCGATCTGCATCTTGAACAATATCTAATTCTTTACTGGTAAAGGTCTTATTGACATTTCCTCCTTTGAAAGAGATATTCTCAATACCAAGAACTACATGGTCAATCACAGATTGTTCTACTTGAAGTTCTTCAAGTAACTCCCTTGCTTTTTTAGGCCCAACTGTTTCATCTCCATTATGGAATTTACTATCAGCTATATCATGTAACAAAGCTAATAACTGAACAACTAATAAGTTGCATCCTTGCTCCAATTTAGCGATATAAATGGCATTATTATATACTCTCTGAATATGGAACCAATCATGCCCACTTTCATTGTCTTTAAGTGCTAATTCAACTTGGAAACTAACCTGTTCAATTAATTGCTCGTCTTTCATTAAAAAAAATATTAATCTATTACACTATAAGTGCTGGTCTAACCCATTTAAAGGTTTCAGGTTCTTTTTCAATAACCATTCTCTCTGCAACTCTATGCATACGAGCAGGTAGTTTCATTAAGTAATCACGTGCTTTCTCGGCATCATCTGTTAGGTTGTTAATTTGAGAGATATTCCATCTATCAATTAATTTCTCCATAATATCGATATAGTCAAAAGCCGTGTAAACTCCAATTCTTTGAGCAGAATCAGAGAACTTTTCAAAAGCATCTCCCATTTTACCTCCTGATTCTCTAATTAAGTTGGCAGGCATGGTAATTTTACGCTTCATCATATCTACAAAAGCCAACATCATCTCACTTGGATCTACTTCGAAAATTCTCTCTACAAACTCCGAATAAGCATGGTGGTGTCTCATTTCATCACCAGCGATTAAACGACAAATCTTTGAAAGTTTATGATCTCCATAAGTCTTAGCTAACTTTGCCACTCTATGATGGGAAATATATGTAGCTAATTCCTGAAAACTCGTAAATATAAAGTTTTTGTAAGGGTCACGGTCTGTTCCTGGATCGAAACCATCATTTATAAGGTGGTGTGTTGTGATTTCTACTTGCTTCATATCTACACGTCCAGAAAGATATAAATACTTATTTAAAAGGTCTCCATGACGGTTTTCTTCTCCTGTCCAGTGACGGATCCATTTTGCCCATCCATTTCCACCTTCTCCTTCTTTTTGGTTAACACCTTCTACATCCATAAGCCAAGACTCATAAGTAGGCAAGGCTTCCTCTGTAATAGTATCTCCAACAAGAGTTACCCAAAAATCGTAAGGTAATTCCTTTGCATATTCGCGTAGCTCTTTAACCTCTTCGATGAAGTTTTCACTTTCTGAATCTGGTAATAGATCAGAAGGCTGCCATATCTTCTCCACAGGTATAAGATAATTTTCAACAAAATTATCGATATTTTTCTCTAAGAATTGCATTACTTCGAGACGTACGTTTTTAATCGACATAATAAAAGATTTTATATCCATTTCAAAAGTGAATTACTAGAATTCCTTTTAAACAGATAATTAAATATTAATTTAGTTTAGATCCGATTTGCTCTTGAACTCTTTCAAAAGTTTCCTCAAAACTATAATCTTCAGATTTAAAATAAGGGTGTGCAAAAATTTCAATTTTAGCATTTAATCCTAAAGGAAAGTTTCCAAATCGGAACAACTTCCAAGAATTATTAATGGTAAGAGGTACGATATAAGAATTAGGTGCAAACTTACAAAGCATCTTTAATCCATTTTCAGAGAAACGTTTTAACTTCCCATCTCTACTTCTAGTTCCTTCGGGGAATATTACAGCAGAGCGATTGTGTTTAGATATATATTGACCTAATTTCTTTATCTCTGTTAGAGCCTGTTTTGCGTCCTTACGATCAATTAATACAGACCCTCCATGCGTCAAATTATAAGAAACACTTGGAATACCTTTACCCAACTCTTTCTTACTTACAAACTTTGGATGGTTCTTTCTGAAAAACCAAATTATCATTGGTATGTCAAACATACTTTGATGATTGGAAACAAAAATAATAGGCCTATCTGTAGGAAGATTTACATCTCCTCTTAATTTAAAGGTTGTCCCTAATACCAATCCGCACTTCATTAAAGTCCATACCATAAGATCCACTACCTTTTTATGACTATTATAACCAAATACATTAAAGGCGACCCACTGAAATACATGAAAAATTATTAGAACAATAAAAACTAATAAAATAAAAATAATAGATAACGGGTAAGAGATAATTTTCTGCATTATTACTAAATAACTAATAAGCAAATATACACTTAAAAAAAAGACCACCTTATAGGTGGTCATAATTTTTAACAATATTCTTTGAAAGCATCCATTAAGTTTTCTGTGATAATCTCAGCAGAATGTCCTTCAATATGATGTCTTTCTAACATATGTACTAATTCTCCATCTTTAAACAAAGCCATACTCGGCGAAGATGGAGGGAAAGGGAACATATGCTTACGAGCAACATCAACAGCATCTTTATCTACACCAGCAAATACAGTGATAATATTTGTAGGTTTTTTATCTCCTTTTAAACTATTGATAGCTCCTGGTCTTGCATTTCTAGCTGCACAACCACAAACCGAGTTTACAACCACTAAAGTTGTACCTGTTCTAGCTAGAGCTTGCTCTACCTCCTCAGCAGTACTTAATGATTCGAATCCTGCATCAATTAACTCCTGACGCATTGGGTTTACTATTTCTTGTGGATACATAATAATAAATCTAAATTTGGTTATATAGCAAAGTTACTCTTTTTATCGATGAAAAAAACAGTACAATTATAAAGAAATGTTATACTTTAAGTTCCTACTGAGCTTTTTAGAGTTTCTTGATTTAAAACTTATGAACACCTAGGTTACAGGTATATAAAAAAACGAGATAGAAGGACTCTATCTCGTTTTAAGCGAATATTATATAACTTCTGAAAATAACTAACTTTCACTCTTATTAAAATCTGTACGTTAACTGTGCTGCAAAATTACGAGGAGCTGTTTCATTGATATATCCTCCACGGTAGTATGAAGTATATCCTGTCTTATTAAAGATGTTATTAGCATATACTCTTAATGTAGCATTTTTATAACTATAAGCGATTTGCGCATTTACTGTAGTATAGTCAGGCATATCAAATGGTCTTTCTCCTACCATACTTCCATGAGCGTCTGGTTTCAAGTTAAACTCATTCACTGGTCTTTTTCCTACAAAATAAACCCCAGCTCCAAAAGAAAGACCTTTAAGAGAACCATCATTTAATTTATAATTTAACCAACCATTAGCTGTATGTGCTGGAGCATTCATTGGAGCTGACCCTTCCTTATAGATTGGACTTCCTTTATACTTTGCATCTAAGAAAGCATACCCTAACATTAATTCTAAATTATTGGTGATCTTCCCATTAATATCAACCTCAACTCCTCTTCTAGCAAGATCTCCAGCTTTCTCAAAAGTTTCAGGAACTGCAGAACCATTTGGATTGTAAACTTGAGCTAAAATATTTTTATTAGTTGCGTCAAAATAAGTAACATTTACTAATAATTGATCGTTTAACCAACTTGATTTAACTCCAAACTCCAATTGTTGTGTATCTTGTGGACCTGCAAAACCACCTGATTCTAGTTTATTATTAGATTGTCTTAAACTTGTTGTAGTTGTATATGAACCAAATAAATTAATGTTTTCCGTTGGGCTAACGATTAATCCGAAAATTGGGTTCCATCTATCTACTGTTGCATTTTCTGTATTAACTCCATTTAAACGGCTATAACGTACCCCAACCAATGCTCTAACATATTGTCCAAGCTCTACATAGTCTTGAGCCATGAATCCATAAGTAGGTGTAGTTACAATTGTTTGACCACTAGCAGTAAAATGTAAGTCAGTTGGATTTTCATTAGAAATATCCCCTAATACATCGATAGTGTCAATTTTACCATTTTTACCAAGAACTTCTCCTTTGTAAACTGTGTTAAATGCATCTGAAGTAACTTGACTTTGTCTAAAGTCGAAACCTACTTGAAAAGTATGTTTTGCAAAGCCTGTTACAATATCCTTACCTACTAAATCAACTTGTACAACAGAGTTTTGGTCTTTAGTTTTACTTTTGCTAATTCCTCTATTGATCCATTTTAATTCATCTACAGTAGTTCCTTTAGGATTAGCTTTACTAACTGTAGCACCTCTTTGATCAACTTTTCTTTCTGCTGTAAAAGAAGAAACTCTTAAGCTTAATTTATCAGAAAGTTCTCTTTGAAAACGAACTCCATAGGTCATCACTTGAGAATCATAATAGTCTCCTTTAAATCCTAAGAATTTATCATGAGGCATTTTATAAAGACGATTCTCTGTGTCTGGTCCTAAGTTTACTGTTCCTCTATCTGGTACAGCATTACTTTTTAAATAATCAAACTCAGCAGTAATGGTTGTTTTATCATCAATTTTATACGTAAGAGATGGGTTTACATAAAACTTATCACTTCCTGTATGAATACGGTATCCATCATTTTTTTCATAAGCACCATTAAAACGTAAAGAAACCGTTTCTTTCTTATCTAAAATTTGCTCAATATCCACTGTTGGACGAATTTGCCCATATGAACCAGCTCTGAATCCTATTTCTCTTTTATTTCTAAAGTTTGGTGTTTTTGTTATAACATTAATAACTCCACCAGCACTACCTAAACCATTTCCAATTCCCTGTCCAATAGAAGCAGACCCTTTCAATACTTGAATGCTCTCCACTCCTTGCATATCTGAAATTGCTGAAGAGGTACGGAAGTCAGAATCTAAAGCTACTCCATTTTTTAAAACAGGAGTTCCTCTAAAACCTCTAATACTCATACTTTCATTTACACCACCATAAGTAGCAAATTGCGTTACCCCAGCAACGTTTCTTGCTGCATCTGTAATACTTAAAGCACCTTGTTCTTGAATCACTTGGTCGGAAACAATAGTAATATTTTGAATCTGATCTTGAATAGGTAAAGGTAATCTTGTTAAGTTCTGAACTTGCTTAACATTTTTGTTTGATTTCCCATAAATGGTGATATTAGAAAGAGTACTATTATCATGTTCTAATACGAAATTAAAAACCTCTTCCTTTTTAGAAACTTGTATTGCTCTTGAAGCAGTCACAAATCCGATAAAGCTAACTTTTAAATTGTACTTTCCTGGCTTTACGTTAGATAGAACATACTCCCCAGAATCACCACTGATTCCTCCTGTTGTAGTTCCTTCCAATACAACTGTAGCAAAAGCTACCGGTTTGTTATTTTGGTCTACTAACTTACCTTTTACAATAGAATTTTGCCCAGCAACTCCTATTACCCAGCAAACACAAAACATAAAAACATTAAATACTTTCATTTTTAACCTATCTTATTTAGACTTATTTAAATTTACGGCAAATGTATATTGATTCTAAATAACAAACAAGCTTTATTAAGACTTTTTATAAATAAGAAAGTAGCCAATAGAAATATATTCGCAACTAAATCAATTAGATACAAGTCTACTTCTATAAATGATATTTATATTTTAAATAATAATATTTAATTTAACAATAATTCAGAGAAATACGCAAAAATAACGTCTATAAAATTTCTCCATTAAAGAATTAGCAATATTAAACTTCGAGGAACGTTAAAGTGGATTCCTGCTTTGTTACTACTAATTTTACTTTTTGTCCGAAAATTAAAGCATAATTTTCTTTGTCATGACCAGCCGGAAAATCGAAAACAACTGGAAATTGGTGCTTTTTAGCAAAACTAAGTACAATTTGTTTGGCATCTTGCCCAAAGGGAATTTGGTTATCATGCATCTTAGTCATTCCTCCAACAATTAAACCTTTCAAATCCTTAAGTAAGCCATTACGATCCAAATTATACATCATTCTATCCACATGATATAAATACTCATCTAAATCTTCTATAAAAAGTATTTTTCCCTTTGTATCTAAAGAAGATGAGGAGCCTAATAAACTATAAAGAATCGATAAGTTACCTCCTACTAATTCTGCAGTAGCTTCCCCTTGAAGATTTTGCTTAGAGCTCTTTATAGAATACTCCATAGCTTTTCCGAATAATGCAGCATATAAGCTATCCAAAGACTCTTGTGTAGAATTAGCAACGCTAAAGGCCATAATTCCATGAATAGTTGGTATCTTAAATTGATTTATATGACAATGAAGTACACTTACATCACTAAAGCCAATAATCCACTTAGGATTTTGTTCTAGCAAACTAAAATCAATATGATCAATGATTCGCACCGTACCATAACCACCACGTGCACACCAAATCGCCTTTATAGAAGGATCAGCTAATTGAGCGTTAAAATCCTTAATGCGTTGTTCATCGGTACCTCCTAATTGATTACAATCTACATCTATTGTTTCTCCTAGCACACCAATTAATCCCCAAGACTCTAATAATTGTAAAGCTTGTTGGGCTTCTTGTGAACTAAATTTTCTTGCCGTACAAACAATGGCTACTTTATCTCCTTTTTTTAAATAAGCTGGTTGTGTCATATTGTAATTTTAAAAATCAAATTGCAGCTGAATTGCAATTGGTTTTGTTGGAATATTATTGTTTAAGTTAGAAAGAGAAACACCCACTAATCGAACAGAGTCTTTTAATTTTTCTTGATAAAGTAGTTCCTTCACTAAATCAAAAATCATAGCACTGTCATCAATATAATAGGGTAAAGTTTTACTTCTGGTTTGTTGTAGGAAATCCGCATACTTTATTTTTAGTGTAATGGTTTTACCTTTTACATTTTGTTTTTTTAAACGCATGGATAACTCCTCTACAATCCATTGTATTTTATCTATTATAAAGACTTCCGAAGATAAGTTTTCTGAAAAGGTTCTTTCGGTCCCTACTGATTTAACTTGTCTATTAGTAACTACTGGACTATTGTGAATTCCCCTTACGATATGATAGTATTCTAAACCAGCCTTACCAAAATTCTCCTGTAAAAATTCTTTTGACTTTAATTTGAGATCCCTGCCCTTAAAAATTCCCATATGATACATTCGCTGAGCAGTTTTACGTCCAATGCCATAAAATTTCTTTATTTCAAGGTCTTCTAAAAAGCTTTCGACTTGATCTGGACCAATAGTCATTTGTCCATTAGGCTTGTTTATATCGGAAGCAATTTTTGCTAAAAATTTATTCACAGAAATTCCCGCAGAAGCATGTAAATGGAGTTGCTCAAAAATTTGTTGTCGAATTTTACTTGCAATTAGTGTGGCGCTAGGACAATTTATTTTATTAACTGTCACATCTAAAAATGCTTCATCTAAAGATAAGGGTTCTACTAAATCGGTATACTGATGAAAAATATCCCTAATTTTTAGCGATATTTCTTTATACCTAGAGAATCTAGGTTTTACAAATATAAGCTCAGGGCAATTTTTCTTTGCTTGAATACCACTCATAGCACTTCTTACCCCAAATGCCCTTGCTTGATAACTAGCTGCAGCAACCACTCCCCTAGATTCACCTCCACCGACTGCGATAGCTTTTCCTCTTAATTCAGGGAAATCAAGCTGCTCTACAGAGGCAAAAAAAGCATCCATATCTACATGTATAATTTTACGCTTCATTAAAAAGAAACAATAGTATTAAATAACGAAGAAAAAGAGGGTTTTTCCTGCATTTCAGTGATAAAATTAAAAATTAAAAGACAAAATTAGGATATCTTTTTTATAAATTTGTATATAATCTACCAAGACGAGGGTTCCTTTATTTTCGTGAATAGTAGTCGAATCGCAAGATAAAATAAAAAAACAAAAACAAACAATGAATGATTTTTTAATCCAAGCTTTTATTTTTTTACTAGCTGCTGTAATTTGTGTACTAATTTCCAAAAAACTAGCTATGGGCTCCGTACTTGGCTATTTGTTTGCAGGTGTATTAATTGGACCTTATGTATTCAAATTTGTAGGAACACATGGTCCTGATATTATGAATGCTACAGAATTTGGTGTAGTAATGATGTTATTTTTAGTAGGATTAGAATTGGACCCTAAAGAGTTTTGGAAAATTAAAAACGAGATTATAGGCCTAGGATCCGCCCAAGCAATTGGTACAACAGCCATAGTAGCTGCGGTAGCATATTGGGGCCTTGATCTGAGCATTGGAACTAGTATAACTATTGGATTTGTAATTACAATGAGTTCTACTGCTATTATTTTACAGACAATATCAGAACGAGGATTAACGAAATCAAATGCCGGTAAATCTAGCTTTGCCGTGTTGTTATTCCAGGATATTATGGTAATTCCTGTTATGGCAATTATTCCACTTCTAGCAGTTACCACTAAAGTTCCCATTGAAACACATGGAGGTGGAACTTGGTTAGATGGTGCTCCTGTGTTTATGAAAACTTTAGCTATTCTAGGGGCGATAACAGTAATTTATCTAGTAGGAAACTATATTGTTAACCCTTTATTTAAATCCGTTGGAAGACTAAAAATTAGAGAAATATACACAGCTTCTGCCTTACTATTAGTGATAGGCGTTTCAATATTAATGCAGCAAGTTGGATTAAGTCCAGCTTTAGGAGCCTTTTTAAGTGGAGTTGTTTTAGCTAACAATCCTTATAAACATCAATTAGAAAGTGATATTGAACCATTCAAAGCGCTCTTACTTGGAATATTCTTTATTGCAGTAGGTTCTACTATTAACTTTAGTATCATTGTAAATGAACCCTTAATTATAGCATCTTTACTTTTCGGTTCTATGGCCATTAAAGCAATAGTACTATTAGCAATAGCTAAATTCAAAAAGTTTCCGAAGGATCAATCCTTCCTATTTGCAATATTACTCTCACAAATTGGTGAATTTGCCTTTGTTATTTTAGCTTTAGGTAAAGCTATTAATTTAGTAAACCAACAGTGGTATGATTATCTTTTAGCTACAACTGCTTTATCCATGGTAGTTACACCAATCCTACTTTTATTAAATGAGAAATGGATTGCTCCTTATTTAGGATTAGAACCAGATGCAGCAAATCCTCCAAAATATGATGACTTAAGTGGTATTAAGGCTCATAAAAAAATAATAATTGCTGGATTTGGAGATTTCGGTATAACAATAAGTAGATTACTACAAGCCAATGATATCGCTACACTAGTCCTAGATAATGACTCACAAAGAGTGGAGCATCTAAGAAAAATTGGTTTTAATGTATATTATGGTGATGCTACATCCATTAATTTATTAAAAGCTATAGGTGTTGAAAATGCTCATTATGTAATTGCTGCAATGGACCCACCTGAAGCCAATCAGCAATTGGTAGATATCCTAACAAAAAACTTTCCTAATGTAGAAATTATCATTAGAGCTAAAAACAGAAAGAATGCATATCACTACCTACAAGATGGTTTAAAAGATGTCTATAGAGAATCCTTTTTTACCGCAGTACACGTTGGAAGTGTTATGCTTGAAAAGCTAGGTTTCACTCATGAGGAGGCTCAAGAACAAAGTGAACTCTTTATTCAAAGTGATAGAGAATCTTTAAGAAAGCTTTCCAAAGAAAGCCATAATTTAGAAGACTATATTAATCTTTCAAAACTAGAATTTTCCAAACAAGAAGAACTTTTAAAACAGCGTTTAAACTCTAAAAGAGCTTCCTATAAAAACACGACTAACTCCTAGATTGGAGCAGATACAAAAAAAGGCATCTCATAAATGAGATGCCTTTTTTAATGAACTAATATATTTTAAAACTAGAGAAACTCTATTTGGTATTCTCTACTACTTCTTTATCATTAGATTTCTTTTCTTTAGTATTCTTTGCTGTGGCCCCATTAGAATTATCTACCATACTACTTGCTGTTGGTAAGAAAAATTCCATTGGAAAACTCTTAAAGTATCTCCAAGTAGCTCTTGCTAAATCTTTGGTCTCGCTAAAAGGAATGTTTCGTGAACGGAAAGCCAGAAGAAGTGATAAGCTAAAACTTACCATAAAGTTCATAAATCCTATTAACCACAATCCTATAAAAGCCCAAATAAGTAAAGAAGCTGATGCTTCAAATCCTGAACCGTATAAGCCTAATGCAATATTACCACTAACAAAAGTAATATGTCGAATATCAATTCCAAGTCCTAAGAAAGTTCCCAAAATCCCACAGGTTCCCATAAATACACCAAACCATATATTAGACATGATTCCAGGCCATTTTAACTCAACCCAATTAGCAAATTTCTCTGTCCTTGCCTTTCCTAAGTTTCTTTTCAACCAAGGATGCTCTTGTATTCTATAATATACACGGTTATGCTTATTCCTGTTGGAAATATTTCCGGAAATAATTCCAGACAAAAATAAAAACACCCCTGCTATACCTGCATGAAATAAAGCTCTAGATTCAATAGGGTCAGAATCTACCAACATCTTTTCCCAATTATCATCCACAATATTTATATCAAAAGCCTGATCGATTCCCCAAACCAAAATTAAAGCAATAGGGAAAGCCAAGATAACGTTTCCTATAAAGGCAATAAATTGAGATCGGAATAATCTAGCAAATAATTTAGCAAATCCAATGTGCTTATCTCCACTTTCTATATGCTGCTTGCGACCATTTTCAATAGCCTTAATAATGGTTGCAGCCGTCATTGCTGGCTGTTTTGTAGCAAGAGTAAAGCCCAATAAATAAATTAAACAGAAACCAACTGCATAGTTAAGGCTATAAAGCATCGCTTCACCAAAAGCACTTACATTGGCCTTATGAGCTAATACTTTAAAAATACAGAGAAAACCTACTACAATACCAGCACCCATTGCACCTTTAAACATTTGCCAATACTCACTTGGAGAATTGGTAATGTAATGCTCACCTGTTTTGGCAGTATGTTGGGTAATTTCATAAGAAATTAATTGCGTACTTTCTTTAACTAAACCAGTAACGTTATACTTATAACAGTTGTATTCTATCAGCTTACGAGCTAATTCTATACTGTTTATTTTCTTTAATTCCTGAGTATCTTCTTCAATCACAAGCAAGTTTAGTAGAATCTCTACGCGCTTTAACTGTTGTCTTAAACGAAGTAAACTTTGATTTACTTTAATAGAAATTCCATACTTAGAACTGTTTTTAAAGGCTTGATTAACAAAGTCGATACATTGTTTATGAAGAACTACTAATTGCTTATAATTTATATCATCAGTGATTAGATAAGAAAACTTTTTGTCTCGAATATCTTTCTCGACCTCCATAAACTCGTTTTCCAAAGCCAAAAAAGGACTTTCTAAATGAGAATATTCTGGTACCATTCGAATGATATAACTCTCCATAGCTCTACCACTCATACGTTGGGTAATTAAGCCAATGCTGATTAATAGTTCACTAAGAGGATCTTCTTCCTTTACACTGCTAAAAACGTCACTAAAATCAAGTAAGTCATATAAGCACAAAAGCTGCTCCATTGGGATCATTTCAATCCACTGAGCATCTGTTTGTTTATAAAAAACTTGATTTAAAACATATTCTTGGGTATCCTTCTCTGGTTGATAAGGCAAAACTTTTGCCCAAAGTCTTTTCTTTACCTCATAAAAGAAATCTGAATCTTGCAAAATACCAGCGTCAGATGCTAAACGACTAAACCCTCTTCCGCTAAGTAATTCTTTTAAATAATTCTCTAAAGCTAAACGTTGCTTATCATGTGCTTGTAGGTAAACAAGAAGTGGATCTATAGAAACTCTTTGAACTTTTTTTATATTTAATGGTCTAAAAATATGTACTAAATCTACTAAGAAAGACAAGTCATCTGTTGCATAAACCTTTCCATCAATAACATATTTATTAAACAACTCTTCGATCCCCTGAGGTGATCTCAATATGTGTTTTAATTTCATAAGAAAAAAACATTTTCTATTTCATTACTATTTAAATAAATTTTCACTTATTTTGCTATAAAAATACACTTTTATTCCCAATTACTATGAGAGAAATTGAAAGAAAATTTTTAGTTAAAGACGATAGTTTTATTTCCCAAGCATTGCGAAAAAACCATATAATGCAAGGATATCTAAATTCAGATCCCGAAAGAACCGTTAGAGTTAGAGTAAAAAACACACTTGGATATTTAACTATAAAAGGTAAAAGTGACAGTAGTGGAACAACTCGATTTGAATGGGAAAATCAAATTCCATTGCAAGAAGCCCAAGCTTTAATGCTTCTTTGTGAAGATTATATTATTGATAAAACAAGGTATGAAGTAAAATATGGAAATCACACTTTTGAGGTGGATGTATTCCATGGCGATAATGAGGGACTTATTATTGCAGAAGTAGAATTAAATGATGCCCAAGAATCTTTCGAAAAACCTTTGTGGCTAGCTCAAGAAGTAACTGGTCAAGTACAGTACTATAACTCCTATATAGCTAAGAAACCCTATTCTACTTGGAAGTAGCCTTTAAGTTTACTTGTAATAATCCCTGTTTACGATTATTGGATATTTTGTCAAAAGCTTTTTTGGATAAATCAATTTCTCTACCTTTTACAAAAGGACCACGATCGTTTATTTTAACCTTTACACTCTTGTTATTAGAGGGATTAGTTACTTTAACTATGGTACCAAAAGGCAAACTCTTATGTGCTGCAGTTAACTTTGAGTTTCTGAAAACCTCGCCACTGGCAGTTTTTCGTCCATTAAATTTTTTGTGATAATAACTTGCAGTTACATTATTCTTCTCGAACCTTTTACTCTTAGCAGATCCCGATTTTTTTGTCGCACAACTACTAAATAAGACAAGTACTATTAAGCAAAATACTACCTTAATTCTATCCTTCATTGTCTAGCATTTTTTCAATTTTCACATTTAATATTCCACGTTTTGTGGAATTGGTTAATTCTAAAAATGCCTTTTTTGATATATCTAACTCTCTTCCTTTTGTAAAAGGACCACGATCTGTAACTGTAAGAACCACAGATTGTTGATTATGTAAATTTGTTACCTTTATTTTAGTTCCAAAAGGCAAAGTTTTATGAGCTGCAGTATACATTTGATTGTCAAACACCTCTCCAGAAGCTGTAAAACGACCATTAAACTTATCGTGATAATAAGAAATCTGCGCTTCTTCCTTTACAAGCTCTAATGGAATTTCTTCAGAATCACAAGGCTCCTCTAAATTCTCTTCTTCTAATTCTACTAAATCCGCTGAGCTAACTAATGTAGTTTGCAAAGGATCTTGCAACGAATCTTGTTTTAATGTAAAACTACTTAAACAAAAAAACCCTACTATATATAAGATATATCTTGGATACATAATTATTTATATTTAATTATAAATCAAAACAATAAATATACCACAAATAAAAAAGAGTTCAAAACTGAACTCTTTTCTTGTATAATATGATAGTAAAATTAAATTTTAAAGCCACTGAGACCAAGGGATTCTAGATAAAATAAGAATCAATCCTAAGGTATAAAACACTGTAAATTTCTTGAATTTAGCAGCAGAACCTTCTGAACGTTTATGTTTTGACCAACCAATTGTAATTAAAGCAATAGCAATAATGTTTACTAATGGGTGCTCTACTGCAAATAAACGAATTGCAGAATCTTTCATAACTGCTCCCATTCCACCTTGGCTTGCTATTGGAGAAATAACAGCATTAAAATAAATAACGTATAAGATAATTCCTAATAAGAGTTGGATATGACAGAAAATCAAAGCGAATAAGCCTAGTTTTTTATCTTTATCTTTAAATTCTCTCTTTGCTCCTAAACCAGCAAAAGCATTAATAATTGCAATAACAAGGAAAATAATAGCTAAATAAGCTACACCTGAATGCGCATGTTTGATAATAAGACTGAAATTCATATTAATATATTTAGTTTAAAAGCAAATATACTTAAAACTAGCGAACTAGTGTTTGATTAGCAAATATTTTAAATTCTCCTAGGGATTAACTTCTAAAAGAGATAAAACAACTTCTAATTCTCTCTTCTTTATATAACCTTGATGCTTAAAGATTATTTGATTTCTTTTATCGATAATTACTAATGTAGGATAAAGGGTTTCTCTATTATATTGTTGTAGACAATGGAAGAGCTGTGTTGGCCAATTAGATTCATTAAAGCTATATAAAACTCCATTATCCTCTATAGAATATTGTTTTTTGGAATCTTCCTTTAAAACTATAAAGTTATATTTCAGCTTAATATACTCCCTTATTGCAGGATCCTTCCAAATCTTCTTTTCCATTAATAGACAATAGCTACACCAAGAGGCTGTGTAAAATAGGATTGTATTTTCCTTAGCTTTTGGAGTATCGTGTCTAATCTGAGGCTCAAAAGGTGGGAAAAAACTATTCCAAAGCAAAACCATACAAAACATAAAATGCATAATCATTGTGCTTTAAATTAGAAACTATAGCGCATTCCTAAAGAAACCCGCCTACCTTGTAAAGCCATATAATTATAATCATTAGGCTCAAATATTACATCGTTTGCACCACTTGGAGGTAAGATACCATTTGCTGGTTCTCCAAAAGGGTCCCACCATCTAGAAATAGGATCATACTTCATTTTACTATTACCTATATTCTTCACTCCTGCATAAACAACTAAACCATTAAAAAAATCTTTTGTCCATTGTATATTACCAAGAAAAACCCAAGGAGAAAACTCTGGTCTGTAATCGTTTTCTACAATTGGTAAACGCATGGGGCCCTTCCAATCTAGAGTAAAGTCAAGACTATTTCCACGGTTTAATTTATAATTTAACAGTACATTTCCTGACCATTTTGGAGCATGATAACTTTGCTCTATTTGTCCAGCTTCCTTTCTAAAAACATCCATATAGGACATCGCAAAATTTATCGTAAAAGGAAATTCAAAAATCATGTCTATCGCGGTAGAAATTCCTCTTGATACCGCATAACCTTGTAAATTACGATAAATAATTAAAGTAGGGTCACTACTGATATCAGGTTCTATTTTATTGGTGAAATGAGAATAGAACACACTTGTATCTAAACTAAAAACAGTCCAGTTAGTTGGAATTTTAAATGTGTAATTGACATTAAAATTATAAGATTTCTCTGGCTTTAAATCTTCTAAAAACACTACCTTTTTTATACCACTTAGAGCTCTGTGATCCTCTGTAAAAACATTTACAACACGGAAACCACTTCCAAAATTAAAACGCAATATAGAGCCATTTGATGTATTTGTCTTAAATCCAAACCGAGGGGAATGTACCCCTGAATGGCGAGGGTCATAATCGAATCTATATCCTAAGAGTAAATCTGTATTATCGCTAAGCTTATATTGATCTTGGATAAAAACGCCAGGAATCCATATTTTTTCAGGTTGATCAACAACCTGATCTTCTTCATTGGTAAAACTAGTTCCAGGGGTATTGTCATTATAATAAGTATAAGTGGAGCTAGCTCCAAATAAAAGTTGGTGGTTACCCAATGTCTTATTCCAAAAACCTTGGGCAAAAGCAACTTGTTGCTTTGCCTTGTAAGGTTCTTGTCCATAAAGGGAGTTTTGTTGATGATAAATATAAGAGAATTGTAGCTCAAGGTCCTTTAAAGTGGGAAAAGTAAAATTACCTAATAGCTCAAAACGATTGGTATAAGCAGTTTCCCTATACTTGCCATTGTAATATTTATCCTTATTAATTTGACCTCCCCACCTATCTTCATATACATACCTAAATGCTAAATGATTTAAATCACTATGCTTATTTTTTAAAGTGAATTTATTAAATAAAGATATACGTTGGGTTTGTGTAACATCGGTAAAGCCATCTTTATTTTTGTCAATAGGATTTTGAAAACTATTGATATTCATCCCAAATAAT
This sequence comes from Myroides sp. LJL116, assembly GCF_054871685.1. NCBI lineage: Bacteria > Pseudomonadati > Bacteroidota > Flavobacteriia > Flavobacteriales > Flavobacteriaceae > Myroides > Myroides sp. LJL116. The sequence continues at coordinate 5,853 of NZ_JBTXLR010000001.1, read as the reverse complement.
CCTGAAAGGTTCTTATTTAGTTTATAACTCGAACCTAGGTCTAAGTTATTCTCTAGCCATGTGGAAGTGGATGCATCTACACTAAATAATGGAGCATCTAAAGCCGATTTAGTAATCACATTTATTACTCCTCCCATTGCTTGACTACCATATAAAGAAGAGCCAGGACCTTTCACAACTTCTATCCTATCTAAAAGATTAACAGGAATTCCAAATAAACCATATACAGTAGATAAAGAAGAAACCATAGGCATGCCATCTATTAATATCATGGTATAAGCTCCATCCATACCATTAATTTGTATATCTCCTGTGTTACATACATTACAATTTAATTGAGGTTGTACCCCATTTATCATTTGTACAGCTTCAAATAAATTATGACTAGAGTTCTTTTGAAAAAAAGAGGAATTATAAACTTCAACCGCACTAACTTCATCTTTTCTTTCCATGGCTTTGATATGGGTAGAAATTATTATTTCCTCTAACTGGTCTGACTCTTGCAAATCCACCTTTAAGGTATAATCTACTCCTTGTTGTAGAGTAAAGTGCTTCAAAAACGGAGAATAACCTTCTTGAATAATTTCTACTACGTAACTTCCAGGGTCTAGTCCTTGGAAACCAAAATAACCTTGATCGTTGGAAAAAGTACTTAACTCCAATGGCAATAGTTCAACTTTGACATTTTCTACTTTACCCTTAGAGCTTTCTATATATCCATAAATATTCTGACTAAACATTTGATTACTACTAAGGGTACTAATAAACAAAAGAAATAAAACTTTAGTATAATTCATTTTTCGAGTTATCTATTTTTATTTTTAGACAAATCTAAATAAAATTTATTTAAATTAAAAATCGTACCTTTGTGGGTTAAAATAAATCCTCTTATGCTGACATATTCCGAAGAAAATTATTTGAAAACAATTTTTCACTTATCTCAGGGTACAAGCCAAGAAATTTCAACCAATGCTATCGCTAGCAAGATCGAAACAAAGGCTTCCTCTGTTACTGATATGGTAAAAAAGCTAAACGATAAAAAACTAGTTACCTATCAAAAATACCAAGGCGTAACCCTTACCCAACAAGGATTAATGGCAGCCAAAATGATCGTTAGAAAACACAGATTATGGGAGGTTTTCTTAGTTGAAAAACTTGATTTTTCTTGGGATGAAGTCCATGATGTTGCAGAAGAATTAGAACATATTAAAAGCGAAAAATTAATCAACAAATTAGATGCTTTTTTAAACTTTCCTACGCATGACCCTCATGGAGATCCAATACCATCAGCAGAAGGTAAAATTGTACAAACAGAAAAGCAGCTTTTAAGTGAAGTAAAACCAAATCAGGTGGTAGTCTGCGTTGGGGTGAAAGACTCTTCTTCTGATTTTCTTCAATACTTGGACAAGCAAAAAATAGCTTTAGGAACAACCATTACCATTCTAGAAATTGAGCCATTTGACAGCTCATATACTATACAATTAAATGATCTAATAATTACTATCACTAAAAAAATTGCTAGTAATCTCTATGTCATTTCAAAATAAATTAACTCTAATCCACCATTAGCTACATTTTGGAACTCTAGTAATAATTAAATACAAAAGCTCATGAAAAAATTATTCCAGCCATTAACTTTAAATAGTATAACTCTACCTAATAGGATTGTTGTTTCGCCAATGTGTCAATATTCGGCCCAAGATGGCTTCGCAAATAATTGGCATTTGGTACATTTAGGTCAATATGCCATTGGTAAAGCAGGCGCAATAATTCAGGAGGCGGCCGCTATTAGTCCAGAAGGTAGGATAACTTATAGTGATCTAGGAATTTGGAAGGATGAGCACATAGAGAAATATAAAGAAATTACTGATTTTATAAAACAGCAAGGAAGTATACCTGGAATTCAGCTTGCTCACGCAGGTCGAAAAGCAAGTTGTGATAAACCTTGGATTTCGAGAAAACAAATTAGTCCAGATCAACCAAATGGTTGGCAAACTATTTCCTGCAGTCCAATTGGCTATCACGATACAGATCATGCACCACTGCAGATGAGTATTTCTGATATTCAGCAACTTATTCAAGATTTTAAAAATGCAGCCATTCGAGCAGTAAAATCTGGTTATCAAATTATTGAATTACATGGTGCTCATGGTTATTTATTACACCAGTTTTTAAGTCCTTTAACTAACAAAAGAGAAGATCATTATGGTGGAAGCTTCGAAAATAGAATACGACTATTATTAGAGATAGTCCAAGAAGTATCCACTGTATTAACAACACAAAGTCTTTGGTTGAGAATTTCCGCTACAGATTGGGCGGATAATGGTTGGGACCTAAAACAAAGTATAGAGCTTTGTAAACGACTAGAATCTACCAAAGTAGAAGTAATTGATGTAAGTACTGGTGGATTAGTTGATTGGCAAAAAATAGAAGCAGTTAAAGAATATCAAGTTCCATTTGCTACACAAATTAAAGAAAATACCACATTAACCGTTGGTACAGTAGGATTACTTACTGAACCAAAACAGATGGAAGAAATACTGCAAAGCAATAAAGCAGATTTTATTCTAATAGGTAGAGAGTTTTTACGAGACCCACATTTTGCTTTAAGAGCAGCTAAGGAACTAGAAGTGGATATTACATGGCCAAATCAATATGAAAGAGCAAAAAATTAAAAATACGTTATAAACTAAAATTACTCATGAAGAAAAGCTTAATCGCCCTATCTATTGGAGGTTTAGCAATTGGTATGACAGAATTCTCTATGATGGGATTACTACCAGAAATTGCTAACAGCCTTGACATCTCAATTCCTAAAGCAGGAAATTTCATTTCGACTTATGCCTTAGGTGTTGTTGTAGGAGCTCCATTGATAGTGATGTTTTCCCATAAATATGCGCCACAAAAAGTACTAATGTCCTTGATGCTATTATTTTCTGTGTTTCATACTTTGTTTATCCTATCACCTAATTACCATACTTTACTTCTAACACGCTTTTTGTCTGGATTACCACATGGAGCATTTTTTGGTATTGGTTCTGTTGTAGCAACCCAATTGGCTGATAAAGGTAAACAAGCACAAGCTGTTTCCATCATGTTTGCAGGCTTAACTACCGCTAATTTAATAGGTGTACCATTGACTACCTATATTGGTCAAATATCCTCTTGGCGTATCTCTTATACTATAATAGCTTCACTAGGATTGTTTACAACTTTAGCTATTTACTTTTGGGTACCAAAAATAGAAAGAAGTGCAGATAAAAACCTATCAACGCAATTTGCTTTCTTTAAAACTCGTTTAGCTTGGGTTTTAATTTCACTTATCTCCATTGGAACAGCAGGATTATTTGCATGGATGTCTTATATATCTCCAATGATGACTCAAGTAGCACTTATCCCTGAGGCAAATATCCCAATTATTATGACCTTAGTGGGACTAGGAATGTTCCTTGGTAACTTTGTAGGTGGAAAAATTGCAGATACTTTTGAGCCTTCAAAAGCAGTAATAATTTCCTTTAGTGCTATGGCATTATGCTTAGTTATAGTTTACTTTACAGTACACATTCAGTGGATGGCATATACCATGGCTTTAATCACAGGACTAGTTGCCTTTACTATCGGCTCTCCACTTCAAATGATGTTAATCAAAAATGCAAAAGGATCTGAGCTATTAGCTGCCTCTGCAGGACAAGCTTGTTTTAATATTGGTAATGCCTTAGGAGCATTTTTAGGAGGAATTCCATTAACTTTGGGATTTGCAGCAAATACACCAGAACTAGTAGGTGCTGGAATGGCCATAATAGGGGCATTTTTAGCAGTTACCTTTATGCAGATGCAAAAAAGTCAAAACATTTTGACACAAGAAAAATAATATTTTATTTTATTAGCATTGCTTATATGCAGCATTGCTAATAACTTCATAAATTTGTAAAAAAACACAGCAATGTATAGAACTAATAATTGCGGAGCTTTAAGAGCTTCCGATATAAATACAGAAGTTACCTTATCGGGATGGGTTAGTAAACATCGTGATAAAGGTTTTATGATTTGGGTAGATTTACGTGATCGCTATGGAATTACCCAATTAATTTTTGATGCAGAAAGAACCGACAAAGAAGTATTTGATAAAGCAAAACACTTAGGTCGTGAATTCGTAATTCAAGTGACTGGAAAAGTGATTGAAAGAGCTTCTAAAAACCCAAATATTCCTACGGGAGATATAGAGATTTTAGTTACTTCTTTAACTATTTTAAACGAATCTAGCGTACCTCCTTTCACAATAGAGGATGAAACAGATGGTGGAGAAGATATTCGAATGAAATATAGATATCTTGATATTCGTAGAAATCCAGTTAAAAACAATCTACTTTTTAGACATAAAGTTGCACAAGAAGTTAGAAACTATCTATCTAATCAAGATTTTTGCGAAGTAGAGACTCCTTATTTAATTAGTTCAACTCCTGAGGGTGCTAGAGACTTTATAGTTCCTTCAAGAATGAATCCAGGAGAATTTTACGCATTACCTCAATCTCCACAAACTTTCAAGCAGCTACTTATGGTAGGTGGAATGGATAAGTATTTCCAAATCGTAAAATGTTTTAGAGATGAAGACCTTCGTGCGGATAGACAACCTGAGTTTACTCAAATAGACTGTGAGATGGCATTTGTTACTCAAGAAGATGTTATGAACACTTTTGAAGGAATGACTAAGCATTTATTAAAATCAACACATGGTTTAGAAGTAGGAGACTTCCCACGTATGACTTACAATGAAGCTATGCAAAAATATGGGAATGACAAACCAGATATTCGATTTGGTATGGAGTTCGCAGAATTAAACCAAGTAGCTCAACATAAAGAATTCCCTGTATTCAATTCAGCTGAATTAGTAGTTGCAATCGCTGTACCTGGAGCTGCTAGTTATACTAGAAAAGAAATTGATGGCTTAATTAACTGGGTTAAAAGACCACAAGTAGGAGCTCTTGGAATGGTTTATTGTAAATATGAACTTGACGGAAGCTTTAAATCTTCAGTAGATAAATTCTACGACCAAGAAGATTTAAAGAAATGGGCTGAATTAACTGGTGCTAATCCAGGGGATCTTATATTAGTTCTTTCTGGAGAAACAGATAAAACTAGAGCTCAAATGAGTGCCTTAAGAATGGAATTAGGTAATCGACTTGGTTTAAGAAAATCCAATGAATTCGCACCATTATGGGTAGTAGACTTCCCTCTATTTGAGTGGGATGAAGAAGCAGGTAGATACTTTGCAATGCACCATCCATTTACTTCTCCTAAGCCAGAAGACATTCCATTATTAGATACTGATCCTGGAAAAGTTAGAGCTAACGCTTATGACTTAGTTTTAAATGGTAATGAAATTGGAGGTGGTTCTATTCGTATTCACGATAAACAAACACAAGAACTAATGTTCAAACATTTAGGCTTTACTAAAGAAGAAGCACAAGAACAGTTTGGCTTCCTTATGGATGCTTTCCAATATGGAGCGCCTCCTCATGGTGGTTTAGCATTTGGTTTAGACCGTTTAGTAGCCATTTTAGGTGGTCAAGAAACTATTCGTGACTTCATTGCTTTCCCTAAAAACAATTCAGGACGTGATATTATGATTGATGCTCCTTCAAAAGTTCGTCCAGAGCAATTACAAGAATTACATATTACAGTTGAAAATAAACAATAGTTTTAAACTGTAGTTTTAAATAATAAAAAAGGGGCTGTCTCAAATGAGATAGCCCCTTTTTTGTATTTTTAAGTAAAAAACACCGTTATAATTATTTGAATTACAATCCAATATACTTAAATTAGTATAAGTAATTCAAGTAAATATGGCAAAAC